>NZ_DFHR01000008.1:0-112468 GCF_002371935.1 Fibrobacter sp. UBA3718
GAACCGCCCTTGCCGCCGCCCATGGGGAGCGTGGTCAAGCTGTTCTTGAAGATCTGTTCGAAGCCGAGGAACTTCAGCATGGAAAGCGTCACTTCGTTACGGAGACGGATACCGCCCTTGTACGGGCCGATGGCGGAGTTGAACTGCACGCGGTAGCCACGATTCACCTGAACGTTACCCTTGTCATCGAGCCAAGGTACGCGGAAAGTGATCACGCGTTCCGGTTCGACGAGGCGGTCGATCACGCCGTTGGTTTCCCAGGACTTGTCCTGTTCGAGGACCGGGTCGAGGGATTCGAGGAATTCACGGACAGCCTGATGGAAGAGGGCCTGGTCCGGATCACGGGCGACGACCTTGTCATAGACTTTCTGAAGGTAAGCATTCTTGATTGCCATTTTATATATCTCCGTTGAGAGTTTTGATTGTTAATGTTTTTAACGTCTGTAAAGATAGCAAAGGGGCTTGACAAATAGTGAAAAACGGGCAAAAATCTTCAAAAACTTACATTTTTGTAAGTTAGTTTTTTGTCAGTTTTAAAAAGTTTGATTTTTCGTTAAATTTCACGGCATAGAAACGCAAAAACCTACATTTTTGTAAGTTTAATATATAACGCACACAAACGAAAACAAAATTTTACAATCAAGATACAAAAAAAGCATCCCCAGATGACGCAAAATGCCGTTTTTTTGCTTCTTATCGGGTATTTTTAAAACATATTCCTGTAAGCGAGACATTTTTCTACATTTACGCGCGAAACAAAAAAAAAGTAAAAATCCTTTTTACAGGAGCTAATATGTGGGATAAGTCTTATCTCGAGAAACTCAACGAATACAAGGAAAAATCCATTGCGGGCGGCGGCGCCGCACGCGTCGAAAAGCAGCACTCGCAGGGCAAGCTAACCGCCCGCGAACGCCTCGAAATCCTCTTTGACAAGGGCACGTTCCGCGAAATCGGCGCCCTCCGCGTTTCTACGAGCCTCGATTTGCCCGAATCCAAGCGCATTTTTGGCGACGGCGTCGTGACCGGCTACGGCAAGGTAAACGGCAGGACCGTCTACGTGGCATCGCAGGACTTTACCGTTAGCGGCGGCTCCCTCGGGTCTGCCCACGCGAAGAAGATTTGCCAGGCGATGGACCTCGCTCTCGAATCCATGTCCCCGTTCGTGTGCATCAACGACGGCGGTGGCGCCCGCATCGAAGAAGGCGTGAATTCCCTCGACGGCTACAGCGGCATCTTTACCCGCAACACGCTCGCCTCGGGCATCATCCCGCAGATTTCCGTAATCCTCGGACCCTGTGCCGGTGGCGCCTGCTACTCCCCCGCCATTACCGACTTCATTTTCATGACGGAAAAGACGAGCCAGATGTTCATCACGGGCCCGGGCGTCGTGAAGGCCGTGACCGCAGAAACGGTCTCCCCCGAAGGCCTCGGCGGTGCAGGCGTACACTCCACGAAATCCGGCGTTTCGCACTTTGTATGTAAGGACGACAAGGAAACCCTCGAAGCCGTGCGCAACCTGCTCAGCTACCTGCCGCAGTCGAACCTCGAGAAGCCTCCCGTCGCCGAAAAGTCGAAGGCCGTCGACAAGTCGAAGGAAATCGAGGAAATCGTCCCCGACAACTTCAAGAAGGGCTACGATGTTCGCGAAGTCATCGCGACTTTCGCCGACAAGGAAAGCTTCCTCGAAATCCAGAAGGACTTCGCCCGCAACGTGGTCATCGGTTTTGCCCGTATGGACGGTAACGTCGTGGGCATCGTCGCGAACCAACCGAACTTCATCGCGGGTTCGCTCGACGTGGATGCTAGCGACAAGGCAAGCCGTTTCGTGCGCTTCTGCGACTGCTTCAACATTCCTATCCTCACGCTGGAAGACGTTCCAGGCTACATGCCGGGCACCAAGCAGGAACACAACGGCATCATCCGTCACGGCGCAAAGCTCTTGTACGCCTACGCCGAAGCGACCGTGCCGAAGGTGACGCTTATCCTCCGCAAGGCATACGGTGGCGCCTATATCGCCATGAACAGCAAGAACCTGGGTGCCGACTACGTGTTCGCACTCCCGATTGCACAGCTCGCCGTGATGGGCGCTGAAGGTGCCGTCGACATCCTTCATAGGAAGGAAATCGCCGCCTCTGCGACCCCCGCCGAAACGCGCAAGCAGCTCATTGCCGAATACGAGGCGAAGTACCTCAACCCGTATATCGCCGCGAAGAACGGCTACATCGACGAGGTGATTTCGCCCGCGAACGTGCGCGACCGCCTGGCCACCGCCTTCGACTACCTCAAGAACAAGAAGAAGGCAAGGCTCTGGAGGAAGCACGGGAACATCCCGCTCTAAACAAAACTATTCAGCCGCAAATCAAGTTTGCGGCTGGAGCTCATCTTCGATGAGCATTCTATTCTAATAATTATTATAATATATCAACCAGATTCTGGTGGAGCAGGCCGTTTGTAAAGACGGCCTGTTCTGCATCCACGAATTCGAGCGGCTGGCCGTCGATGCGGGTCGACATTCCGCCGGCTTCCTCGACCATCAACGCGATGGCCGCGATATCCCACGGGTAGCTCATGGTCATCACAAAGCAATCGATGCGGCCGCAGGCCGTGAAGCACCCTTCTACCACGGCAGAGCCGAGGCACTTGACACGTTCGAAGGCTTCTGCCTCGCGTGCGAAGTTGCGGGAATTCTGCTCGTTAATCTTCGAGACATCGCCCACGTTGAAATCGCCGTTGCTTACGATGGCATGGACAGAATCCGCCTCGCGGCTCACATGGATCGGGCGTCCATTCATAAATGCTCCCCCGCCCTTCGATGCAGTATAGAGTTCACCGAGTTTCGGAAGGTTGATTGCCGCCACGAGCGGCTTGCCCTCGAAATGGAGCGCGATGGAGATGCCCCAAAGCGGGATGCCGCGACTGAAATTGACCGTGCCATCGACCGGGTCGATAATCCACAGGTAGCGCGGGTCCTCGCCTTCGATAACGCCAGCCTCTTCGGTACGGATGCAATGCGTCGGGAACACACTTCGAATTCCCTCGACAATCAGCTTTTCGCTTGCGATATCGGCGCGGGTCACCACGTCCTTCTTGGACTTGTAATGCACATCGCCCAGGTTTTGTTGGATTTCAAGACAGAGTTCACCGGCGCGCTTCGCAAGCGATTCGGCGACAGACAAAAACTTTTCTATTTCGGACATTTTAAAGGATTAAAAATTTATTCTGGATAAGCGCAGCAGCGGAATCCAATCGTCGTGGACTTGTAGAAAGACGCCGCCAGGCGGTAAGGAACCTTCTCGCCCGTCAAGAACACCACCTTGATTTCGGACGGAACATATTTGAGTCCGTTCGCAAGCGTGTCGAGCCAGGCATCGCCGCCCTTCCTGTATTCGGAATAGAGCGCATAGTCGGTACCGATGGAATTACCGTTCGAGTCCAGGACATCGAAGAACTGCAAAGTATCCTTGAAGTCCTTCATTGTCAGATAGGGTTTCTTCTCGTAAGGCGTCCGAGACGTATCAGCCTGGAACAAGGTATCGACCTTGGTCCCTTCTCGATACAGGAAAATCGTATCGGTCGAATAGGCCGGGCGCGTAAAGTACGGGAAAGAACGGTTGGTGCAATAGGCGAGCGACTCACGGTCGAGTCCGTTGTAAATCTTGAAGCTAGAGCCCTTCACCACGGCCGATGTATCTTCGGACTTGCCGACGACCCATTCCTGGTATTGCCCGGGCAGGTCGCGGATGCCGTCGGGGTTTACGCAGCGCGGATTGCGCTTGGAAATGTCTGCCGCGGAGATGGAATCGTTCGTCCCGACATTGCAGTAGCCGAAAAGGAAGGAACTCGCATCGACAGAAAGTTCGTTCAATACACCATACGAAAGCGAACCACCCGAGAGGCAGACAAGCTCCCAGTCGCGTTCGTTGCAAAGACTCACCTTGAATCCGCTCGCCGAAACAGTCTCGCAGGCGGCAACCGCCTCGGAGTGCCGCACGTTGACAACGAATTCGCCGGAATCGTTCCGGTGTTCGAACTTTTCCATGCAGAACTTCGACGAATCAGAAACGGAAACAGGAACAAACCCTTCCGGACATTCCAGTTCAGACGCGAGCGCGCCCGGAGAGACATAAACGGTATCGACCAACGCGGCGGAATAATAACCGGACTTGTCCTTGGAACGGATGCGGAAAACAATCGTGTCCCCCGGGGAAACCCAGCGGATGGTATCAGTCACAAAAATCCCCGTCGCAGAAGCCACCATAGTATCCCCATCTAGCGCATAGCGCTTGGAGAACCTCCCTGCGGCAAGCGTCGTATCGTCATAAATCTTCCAGTTCTTGTCCAAGGCGCTATAACGTTCGATGATATAAGTCTGAACCGTATCATAGCACAGCGTAAAAAGACACGTATCCGGAATGAGGACGATGGAATCCGACTTGATTGGGTGCTTGACCTCGTAAGGATCGACGCTCATGCTCCAGAATATGCGGAGCCGGTTGTTGCTGTCGAGGCGCGCCTTTCCGGGGAAAAGGGAATCTTCAAGAATAAAGATGCGAGTCGGCATCACCGGAGCAACAGAATCAGTCGTAATAAAGAGCTGGTTAGTTTCAACCGTAGAAAGTCCTTCCGTCCCGGAGGAATTGCCTGCGGCATCCCAGGCAGACAGGCCAATCGTGTATTCAGACTTGGACTGCAGGCCCCTGATGACCATGCGGAAACGGTTGAGCGAATCGACATCGGCATCAAAGCCCTTGCCGTCGATTATCGACAGGCGCAGATAATTCTTGTCCTTGTCCGTGTGCGACACGGAGTCGAACCAGACAGAATCCGCATTCGCGCGGATTCGGGAATGTCGCCTATAGAACTTGGAACCCGTAGAATCCACGCCGTCGGCCGTGGTGAGTATCACCTTAAGGTTCCGCAAGTCCTCGTTCTTGTCGGCCGAATAGATAACCACATTGTAGCCGACAATTTCGCCGGATAGCTCGGCCGGCTTGTAGAAATCCACCTGGTCCGTCGGACGGAACCATTCGAAAAGAGCCCCGTTTGTCCAGACAGAATCAAATATCGTCACGCGAGAGGGCGGCAGGTCATCGCCAAAATGAAGGAATACGCGCTGGACAGAGCCAGGATCCTTATCATCGGAATACTTGCAGAAAAGAGCCACCTGCAGGCTGTCGTATTTTCCGATGTATTCCTGCACAAGTTCGGTCAAGTCGAGCGTGTCGTAGTAACTCGACGTTCCCTTGGGATATTCGATAAATTGCGTCGCCTTGTCGATCTGTTTGGAGGAAACCGCTTTCGAGGTGTCGTCGACGACAAACGTATCGAGCCAGACGACAAGGCCCGAATAATGTTCACGTTCGATAGGATAATGGTAGCGGATACGGTAGCAGGCCGAAGAGTCCCCTTCGTCGGCACAGCTACGAAGGACGCTCATTTCCATGATTTCGCGGTCAAAAAGGAATTCTGTCCCTTCCTCTTCGTCGGAACAGGCGACCAAGGCAAAAAACAGGGCCGCAAACGCAAAAAATGTCGAGAACAGCAATCTCATTGGCAGAAAAATAGCAATTTAACGCATGCCGAGCCCATTAAACATTGCCAAAATACTTCAAAAGCGGCTTTTTTTCGGGTTAATCGAACTTTTTCTGCAAATAAATTATAAATTAGTGATCAGTTAAAGAGGAAGACTATGAAGAAGAAAATTTTAATTCCCGTACTCGCCATGACTGCTCTCGCCCTTACCGCCTGTGGCGACAGCGGTTCCACCAAGCCTTGCCAGAAGCCGGTATATTGCTATAGAACAACACTGGACGACAACAGAGAATGCAATCCAGATAAAGCCTATATTGACGCCAAGGTACAAAAGGCAAAAGAAGAAGGCTTTTTCAAGGAAGAATTCGAGGACTGCTGGGAAATGTAGCGCCCCAGCGCCGTTTGCTCGCTACTGGACAAACAGCGGGGCTTCCTTAGCGAAATCCTCAACCATGTACCGGAGTGACGTTTCCCAGTCGCTCCGTGTAACGGCGAACATATAGCTGTTCCTCCCCCGTGCATAGCCATAGCCTAAATTCTTTTTCGTTCTTGCATCGTAGAAGGCATAAGTGCATTTCATTGTAAAATAGGAATAGGTCGTGGCCATCATCATTCCATTTGCAGTAGTGACATAACGGACCTCTTGTTCTCGACCAATCCAGGTATTTGTCACAACGAGATAGACATCGGCATCCGCCTGAATATGATCGAAAGAAGGAACCATGAAATCCTTGTCCGCCAACTCACGCCTCTTGTAGCTTACCTCGTTAGGCTGGATCAGTTTCATGGAATACTGGGTTCCGTTTTGCGACCTCGTTATCAAATTTTGCTTCAACTCCGGGCCAAACCACTTCGCAAAATTAGACGTATACTCCGGCAAGTCGTCACTCAAATCGTCCGGCACAACCACCTTGGGCATCGTGAAGACAACCTTGACACTCTTGGGTTGAGGTTTACCCTTCCAGTCTTCATCTATGAAATAACGGGGGGCGCTACAGGCAGAAAACACAATGCCTGCAATTAACGAGAAAAGAACAAGTTTGATTGAATTCATATAACTCCTAATATAAAAACTAGAAACGCGTGACAGGGGTCTTGCCTAGGATTTTCAGCATCAGCTGACGCACGTTTTCGTACCAGCCCTGCTCCATCGCAATTTCCTCGTGGAAAACACTTTCCTCGAGGTGTCCGTACGCAAGCCGCTTGCCGCTTTTCACGTCGTAAACGACATAGTCGGCATCAATCTCGGTAGATTCACCCTTGATCGTGATTCCCGCGGAGGCAACGGAGGCCATTGCGGCGCCACCCGCAGGAACAACCATGACCGCTCCCACGGGAGAGCCACCAACGGTCCTCGAGCTCTCCGAAAAGACCATCTGGACGTTGTCCAGTATCATGTAGATATCGAAACTGTCCGACATCGCTTCGACCTTCGGAATCTGGACTTCGACACCGCTCATGTTCAGCGGTTCATGCGAAATTTTCTTCTTGGAAATTTTTTCCACCACGCACGGAACGTTCGAGTTGAACTGCATGGCATGATCGACCTTCTCCCTGAACCAGTCCGAAATCGGGTCCATCACGTCGGGTAAAGTTTCTTCATCCGAAACAGTGGGTTTCGTAACCAGGATTTTCATCTTCGCGGGTTTCTGGGTCCAGCCAGCATCCAGGAACTGGCGTTCCGACGAGCAACCGACACAAAGCAAGAACAACAGGAAAACCACAAACAACTTTGTTTTCATAAATAATCACCTTTCTGAATGCGAAATATAAAAAACCCTGTCGTAGTTTGTCTACAACAGGGTCGTTTATTTACAAAGCCATAAACTGAGTATACAACTCAGTCCTAACTTAGTCGCCAGTATGGTAGTTCGGGGCTTCCTTCGTGATGGTCACATCGTGCGGGTGAGATTCGCGAAGGCCTGCGCCCGTAATGCGCACGAAAGTCGCCTTCTTGTAAAGTTCATCGAGGTTTGCAGCACCGGCGTAGCCCATCGCGGAATGGATACCGCCAATCAGCTGGTAAACGGTGTCGCGGAGCGGGCCCTTGTAGGGCACGCGGCCTTCGATGCCTTCCGGAACGAACTTGCGCGGTTCCTGCACGCCGCCCTGGAAGTAACGGTCAGCAGAACCAGCCTTCATCGCACCGAGGGAACCCATGCCGCGGTAGCTCTTGTAGCTACGGCCATCGGCGAGAATGACTTCGCCCGGAGCTTCTTCGGTACCTGCAAAGAGCGAGCCCACCATCACGGCGTGACCACCGGCAGCGAGAGCCTTCACGATGTCGCCCGAGAACTTGAGACCACCGTCGGCAATGATCTTCACGCCAACCTTGCGGGCCATCTTGCCGCATTCAACGACAGCAGAGAACTGCGGGTAACCGACACCGGCAACAATACGCGTGGTGCAGATGGAACCCGGACCGATACCCACCTTCACGATGTTCGCGCCGCACTTGGCAAGTTCCGCAACCGCTTCCGGAGTGCAGACGTTGCCTGCGCAAATCGTGAGCTTCGGGTATTTTTTGCGGACGGTCTTCACCATGTTGCGCACACCGATGTGGTGACCGTGAGCCGTATCGATAATGAGCAGGTCGACGCCGGCGTCCACGAGGGCGGCGACGCGTTCAAGAGTGTTGGCAGAAGTACTGACAGCGGCACCCACGAGCAACTGGCCGTTCTTGTCGAGGCTAGCGTTCGGGTTGTTTTCGCGCTTCAAGATGTCAGTCATCGTGATGAGGCCCTTCAGTGCACCGGAGGCATCCACCAGCGGGAGCTTCTCGATACGCTTTTCGGCGAGGATTTCCTTCGCCTTCGCGAGGCTCACCTTCGGGCTAGCCGTCACCGGGTTCTTCGTCATCACGGAACTGATCTTCACGTTCATGTCGCTCACCGTGCGCAGGTCGCGGCTCGTGAGCATGCCCACAAGCTTGCCCTTCGAAAGAATCGGGAAGCCGCTCACCTTGTTGCGGGCGCGGAGTTCAAAAGCAGCGGAGACCGGCTGGTCGGCATCGAGCGTCACCGGGTTCACAACGATACCGGACTGCCACCGCTTGACCTTGCGGACTTCTTCGGCCTGTTCTTCGACGCTCATGTTTTTGTGGATGATGCCAAGACCACCCTGCAGGGCGAGCGAAATAGCCAAGGGAGCCGTCGTCACGGTATCCATGGCGGCACTGATGATAGGAATGTTCAGCTTGATATTCGGAGCGAGCTGTGTGCTCACGTCGGTCTGGGCCGGCAAGACAGAAGATTCAGCGGGAACAAGGAGGACGTCGTCAAACGTCAAAGCTTCTGGCAAAAGTTTCATAAATTACCTCTTTTGCGCATAGAATATAGCAATTTTACACAAAAGAGGCCAGCAAAAAGACAAAAGAAATACGTAAAAAAAGACTATTTGCCATTGTAGCGTTCCATGCACTTTTCGATGCCGAATTTGAAATAGCATTCCACGAGCGCGGGGACTTTCGCGATGGCCTCCTCAAAGACGGGTCGGTCTTCGGGCGAAAACTTCGCCAAGACCCAGTTGGAAAGGTCGAACTTGGGCGGACACTTGCCCACACCGAAACGGATGCGCGGGAACTTGTCGCCCACGTGCTCGATGATATTCCGGAGCCCGTTCTGGCCTCCGTGACTGCCATCCTTGCGGCAACGGATGCGGCCTACGTCCAAATTAATGTCGTCGCTAAAGACCAGCAGATGGTCGACCTTCACCTTGTACCAGGTCATCAGGGCCTGAACAGCCTCGCCCGAGAGGTTCATGTAGGTCTGCGGCTTTGCGAGCAGGCATTCCTCGCCCGCGATGTTCACCTTCATGGTAAGCGCCTTGTGTTCGCTTTTCCAGTCCTTGTTCGGGTCGGCCAATTTTTCGACAGCCATAAAGCCCGCGTTGTGGTGAGTGTTAGAGTACTGAGTACCAGGATTTCCGAGACCGACTATAATGTACATGATTCAGATCCGATAAGGTTAAACCTAGAGAAAAGCGTTACGGGGCGTAGCGGCTAGACGCGACCTCGCCCAGGTTCGTCCGGATAAGGAAATTGGATTCGCCCGTCTGGCGCTTGGCATGGAAGAAGTGGAGATGGTGCCAGGTGTCATCGGCCCAGCCGGTCGCATCGGTCACACCGTCACAGTTCGAATAATCAGCCAAAGGTTCACCCGCATGGCAACCGTGTCCGTTCCGCGCAAGGACAAACATGTCGATGCTGCCGGGCGTCGGGGAATGCGTTCCGCCGAGGTCGATGGCCAGCACGCCGTCCACAAACACCCAGATGTCGTCATCGCCCGCAATTTCGAAAACTTCGGGACTGGGAACCTGGTTTGCCGAGCGGTACTTGAACTTCACGTAGCCCATTTCCGTAAAGCCGAAATTACGGAGGTGATGCAAGCCAACATTATAAGGCGCAGCCCCGGCCGCTGCCATAGCCGCATCCGGAGACCTAGGACCGCCATTCACAAGCCATGCCGCACAGAGTTGATCGGTACTGGCGTTCATCGCATCCTTCTGGTCGGGCGCATACTGGTAATCGTACGGCGGACAGGTAATGGAAAGCGACTGCGGCCCCCACTGTTCACACTGGTCCGTCGTGCATCCGCCGTTCTCCTTCGTTGCCACCGACTTGAAACTGAGAGTAACAGCATCGACAACATCCAGAGGGAAATAGCCGCCGTTGCTGTAGTTGTAATCGATAGAATAGGCATTGGACGCATCGGAGGGAATCACGAGAGCCGTATTGGTGCGCTTAGCAAAGGAATTATCGTCACTATACCATTGGTCGAAGAACTGGTTGTCGCAGAGTTCGCCTGCCTTCAGGATTTTCACGCCGTCGAGCATGTCGATTTTGCCCGTCTCTGGATCCGGGGTGAACGCAAGGTGAGGCTGCACCATGCCGGGAGTGTAGTACACGGGATTAGACCACATGACATCGGTACACTTGGAGCCACGAACCGCCGCGTCGGTCACCTTCGCATAACCATGGCGTGTACGTCCCGACTCTTCCTTGTCGGCACATTCGCCATACTTGAGCGTATCTGTCGCCGTCGTCCTTTGCAGGTAAGTCGGCAACATCAGGTTCACCACATTCGGCAATCCATCCTGGCCAATCCAGGCTCCCGTCTTGGAGTTGACGTTGCCGCAAGTCATATGATAAGCTTCAAGCGCATACCAGGAAGCATCGTACCCCGGCAAACCGGCATTGAGAATCAGTTCGCCACAAAGCCCTGACGTAGCTCCCTTGAGTTCGCAATAATTATAGTCTCCCCTGCTCGCATATTCGCTGGAGAAATTCTCGAAGTCCGGATGCGTCACCTGGAAATCGCGGATAACCAGGTCGAACGTGATACCGCCAGCCTCGGCCGTGTTTACGACGGTCTCGGAACTGCTCGAAGGCGTGCCACCGTTCTGGGGATTGCTCCCATGATTCTCGTTTTCGTCGGGGCCATTGGGGCCGCCGTAATTGCCGTGCGGCCTCTGCGGGTTATCGTTGCATGCCACAAGCAGGGCCGACATGGCAAGGGGAACGAAAGCAGAAAGAACAAAATTGCGAGGTTTTTTCATGGTACTAATTCTTTAATCCTTGACACAGCGGACAGAAAAAGCCTGTTCAATAGGTTCAAAGACAACAGATGCAACAGACGCCAATCCTATATTGATAATCATTAATGCATGGGCATCAGCACCGTCTTGCGTTGCACTCCAAAAAATGGCGAGAGAACCCATATCGGTATAATTATCGGCAAATCGTTTTTGTCCTGCAGGATAAGCATTGAAACCGGATGAATTATTTCCGTCCCAGTCACTCGCCGATTTTAAAGATTCGGCATTAACATCACCACCCGTATTCTTAATCAATATTTCAAACTCTTCAGCAGAAGGCAAATGCCAGCCATCGGGGCAGGCGGCCACAAAGGCATCTTTAAATTCGTACAATCTTCCTGCTATATCGCAGTTCCTGTCATCGTTATCGTAGCAATAGCTCTTTCCTGTATCAAAATTGAGATTTTCCGCCATCCATACCTGACCTGCTATATTAACGGTACTATACCAACGGCCATCACGTTCGTCCGTCATATATCCGTACGAGGGCAGAGGATTATCTTCCGTAGTCGCCGACGAACCGCTTGCATCATCCGGTTCAAATTCGTCCTTGATTTGCTGAGCATAGTCGGTGCAGGCGCAGAAGCACATCAACGAGAAAAGGACAAGGATGTCAATCAACTTCGTCATAATCAGTCTCTAATGCAACGGATAGATTTTGATTCTTTCGTGTCATTGAGGAACATAGAAGCGGTATCATCGGAATACGAAAAACTCAGTGTATATACTCGATCCACATTTACAGAGGATGTCCAAAATAAGGTCACAGCGGTCTTAGAGATGAAAGCTTCGTTAGTGTTAATGTATCCAGCCGGCAGCACCGTAAATCCAAAATCATCAGTTCCGCCTTCTCCTTTCCCGGTATCCCACCAGCCAGTAGTAGATTTGAGCGTCTTCCCCGCTATCTCATAGCCGCCGGCAACCGTAATTAAAGTTTCGAATTCATCCTTCGACGGCAAATGCCATCCATAAGGGCAAGCGAGCTGCGCATCCTGCCATTTGTAAAGACGGCCATACGTATCGCAACTGGACTCATCGTTATTATAGCAGAGGCTGTTTTCCGTCACAAAATTAAGATTCTGCGCCATCCACGTCTGCGATTCGATCGTCACTGTTCTATATGTCCGTCCGTCGCGATCATCAAAGAGGTCTTCATCCTGGTAAAAGACAACAGATGAAGAAGAGGATTCCGCGCTGCTGGAAGAGCTATAATTTTCGCCATTCATAATGCAACGGACACTGTTTCCATCGGCAGAATCATATTCGCCATGGATTGAAGCATCTCCAAAGCGGTCTATTATCAGATTATATCCAGAAGTACCATTTGAAGCCTTGGCGTTGCTCCAGAAAAACGCCATTGAACCTTCGTCGGAGTAGTTTCCAGAATTCCCCCTAAATCCGCCGGGAAGTGCAGAAAAGCCAAAGGAATTTTTTCCCTCACTGTCTATCCAGCTATTCGTCGCCATCAGTTTCTCGGCCGCATTATTCCCCACCGTCGCAAGCAGAGTATCAAACTCTTCTGGCGAAGGCAGGTGCCAGCCATCCGGACAAGCGTCCTGTGCTGCAGTCCAAACATAGAGGCGACCGTATTTCTCACAGTAGCTCATATCATCATCATAACAATAACCGTCATCCATTTCAAATCTGAGATTTTCGGCCATCCATGTCTGCGAGCCGATTTCTATAGTCTTATAGGTCCGGCTATCGCGATCGTCAAAGAATTCCCCATACAGGTGTTGACTGGATGAAGACTTGGGCCCCAAGCTGCTTGAAGACAGATCGCTTTCTCCATAAAGGCAGCGTATGGAATAACCGTAATTCTTGCTCCCTTGATTCAGACGAACCTCATCATAATCACTGCGCATGATCAGGTAGTCGGCAAGGGTATCGTTATCCCCCTCGGTCGAGCTCCAGAACCCAGCAGTAAGGCCGATTCCATCAAAATATCCTTCATAGCCCAACAAGCCACCAGGTAATGCACCAAAGCCAAAGGAATCCGTACCATTACCCCTATCATCCCATAGTTTGGTATACTTGAGCACTGTCGCAGCCGTAGACCTGTCACCCACATTCTTTATCATTATATCTATTTCCTCTTTTGTGGGCAAGTGCCAACCGGCAGGACAGGCATACAAAGCGGCATCCCATTTGTAAAGACGGCCATACGTATCACAATTCTGATAATTGTCATCATAGCAATAGGTGTCCACGATATAGTAATTCAGGTTTTGCGCCATCCATTCCTGGCCTGCAATCTTAACTGTCCGATATTCCTGGCCATCACGATCGTCCGTCATGTATCCGTACGAAATTTCCTTAATCTCATTAGCAGCCATGCTAGCGTCATCCGGATCGAATTCGTCCTTGATTTTCTGGGCATAGTCGGTACAGGCCGAAAGCACAAGGCTTACAAGCAAAGCAAGCAATATCTGAAATTTTCTATTCATCAGAAGTCTATGATTAAGAATGTTGTACCAAGAATAAAACCGAATCCACCGACTCCAGTCAAAACCCATCCAATGTTTCGAAGCATCTGAGACTGCTTAGCGGCATCCATATTTTCTTTATAGTTGTCGGCAGTGGCAGATTTGTACTGTTCTTCTGCATCGATATTGAAGACTATACCCATGGCAAGCCCTGCTCCCGCAAGAACTGCCGATACAGGCAGAAGCCATGCGGCATGGTCAACCAGGCTCCATGACGACGAGGAAGAACTGGGCACATTTGTCGGCACGCTCGTTCCCTTGGGAGGCGTCGTACTGGTTGTCGGAGTCGTACTTACGTCAGGCCTTGCCGCGCCACCCCTCCTCTTGCGTCCAGAGACCTTGCCCTGCCCACCGTTTTCCGGGACCGTATATTCGTATTCGGTGGTTTCGCCAGCAACGAGGTCCAGCTTGAGAGCCGTCCTTGTGGCACCTTCTCCGATTTCGACTTTTGAACACAGGGGAACGCTTCCCAAGTAGGGAGTCTCACCTACGGGAGCATCATTGACGAACACGGGCAGCTTCAACAGTTCACCCGAAGGCTTGCTCGCCGATAACGCGATTCCGCTGGGAATCGGAACAAGCGCGTCTCTAAAAGTTTCTTCCTTGCCCTTGTAGATTCCGACCTTGAAAGAAGCGGGATTGTAGCAGCGGTGAGAAAGTTCCACGGAATGAACGCCCGGATCAAGTTCGATTTTTCCAGCCTTCACCTTGTTCCCGTCGAGGGTCATTTCCAGTTCATCGAGTGTGCCACCGCCATTGAGCTGCGGTTCGACAACGAGCGTTCCGAAGCGAGGCACGAGGTCGAGAGAAACTTGCTGGCCGTTCCCGGTTATATCGAAAGATCCTTCCGCATCCTCGTAATGATCAAGGACCGCCAGAAAACGATGCCTTCCCGATTCGAGGAGGATCTGGCACGGGGTCGAATTGCACTTCGGCACAGGACGCCCGTCGATACTCAAGGCTGCACCGGGAGGATTAGTCGAAACGTGTATCGCGAAGGACTGGTTGCCGGCCCCGTCAAAGCCAGTGCGGATAATCCCCTTCGCACCGCCGCGAACCTTCCTGAAGAACTCGGGAGCCTTCGCCATAATCACTTCGATCAAGGCCTCGACATCGGCACCCAGTCCGTTGAAGCTGGCGACCAGCTTGTTTGTGGACGTCTCATAGATTTCGGTGCTGATGGAGAACTTGGAGCCCACCTTACCGACACGCGCCTGGCAGATGTAATCGGCGGAAATATTCTTACCCGTTTCCACAAGGCAGCTGCCCTCGCAGTCCTCAATGGCCTTGCCCGGCGGAAGCATTTCCTGGATGTTCTCGCGGGTCATGATGGTGTATTCCAACTCGGCAGGGAGTTCCTTGACCGCCTCTTCACGAAGTGTATTCGTGAGATATATACGTTCCGAAGGAGACAAGAGGTCCTTGGTATCGGAGACTGTCTCCAAAACCGCAACATGCTTAGCAAAAGAGGCTCCCGTAAAGAAAGCCAAAACGAGAAAAATATGGATAAGACGGTTCATACCGCATAAATAATTTTTTTTTTGCAATAAAGCAATACCCAGCGGGCCCCAATGTGAACTTTTTGACACATTTTTCAAAGTTTCCTCCGTGCATGCGAAAAGGGCCCGCCACAAATGGCAGGCCCCTTTGCAAAACCAGGCAAAATTACTTGGCTTCGGCGGCAGCCGGAGCAGCAGCGGCAGCGGCCGGAGCAGCTTCCGTAGCGGCAGCGTCGTCCTTCTTCTTGGACTTCGAGGTAATCGAGAAGATCACCGTGCGCGGGAGGCTGGCGAGCTCGCAACCTTCCGGGAGCTTGAAGGACTTGGCGTAGAACGTCACGTTCGTCTCGAAATCGGAAATATCCATTTCGAGGACGGTCGGGATGCAAGCCGGCTTGGCGGCGAGGTACAGGTAGCGGGTTTCCTGAGAGAAGAGGCCGCCCTGGGTCTTGACACCGACCGGAAGACCGGAAAGCTTCACCGGCACGCGGACCTTGACCTTGGAGTCGTCGCTGATCTTGATGAAGTCGATGTGGGTGATCGCCTGCGTGATGGCATCCTTCTGGTAGTTGTAAATGACAGCGGGATTGCCGGCCTTGCCGTCGATCTCGAGGTCGAGAAGGGTGTAACGCTTGCCCGGGGCGAGAACCTTGCGAACATCGATAGCGCTGACGCTGATATTCACAGACTCCTGACCCTTACCATAATAGACGGCCGGGATCTTGCCTTCCTTGCGGAGACGGGCGCAGTCGCGGCTCTTGCCTAGCACTCTCGAGGTTGCTGCGAGTTTTGTGAGTTCCATTGTAGACTCCAATTTGGTTTATTGTTAAAAGATTCATTGGGGTAGCTGGATTCGAACCAACGAATAACGGAATCAAAATCCGTTGTCTTACCACTTGACGATACCCCAATGGTGGGCGCAAATATAAAAAAAGAATCCCCTTTTTCAAAGGGGAAATGCGCTTTTCATGCCTAAAAAGGGCATTTTTGACGCTAACTGTGCCAAAATTTGGTGAGGGCGATGTAGCGGGAGTATGCCTTGAGGGTTTCAGCGGCGGCTTCAGCCTGCTGCCTGTCGACAAATATTCCGAAGACAGATGCGCCGGAGCCGCTCATGAGGGCGACCCTCGCCCCGAGGTCCAAGAACTTGTCCTTCATCGCGGCAACGAGCGGGTGCTTCGGGAAAACGGAAATCTCGAAAGCGTTGAAGAATGCGCCTGAATCGAGCAGCGGCCCGCCGAAAGAACGTTCCGCATCGGAGGCAGTTTCCCATGCGAGCTTGTAGCCTTCCCAGCGGTCAGGCCCGGACTTGGGTACTCCCGCATAGGCATCCTTGGTGGGGACAGCGTCGTGCGGGGTCGCGATGAGCAGGACCTCGCCTGCAGGCAGGTCGAGCGGGGAGATAAACGATAAACGATCGCCGATGCCCTCGGCGAAAGCCGTGCCGCCTCTGACCAGGAAGGGAACGTCAGCCCCGAGCTTTGCCCCGATGCGTTCCAGTTCCGCAGGCGGCAACCGCAACTCCCAGAGGCGGTTCAGCGCGCGGAGCGCCGCTGCTGCATCGGCGGAACCACCGCCAAGGCCTGCACCGAGCGGCATTATCTTGTCCAAAAAGATATCCGCACCCAGGTCGTTGTTGCCCACATGCGAACGCAGTGCGACCGCCGCCTTGTACACGAGGTCCGATTCCACGGGGTATTCCTGCGGGTTGCTGTACTCCAGGTGGATTTCTCCGTCGTCGCGGGCGCTGAATTCAAGCGTATCGCCGACATCTACCGTCTGGAAAACCGTTCCCAAGTCGTGATAGCCGTCCTCACGCTTGCGGATGACATCGAGAAAAAGATTGATTTTAGCGGGAGCAAATTCTTTCATAGTCATTTCAAACTTCTCACTTCACACTACACACTTCACATTATCTAAACGCTCCGGAGCGTTCGAGTTGCATGAGTTCGTCCATGCCGATAAGCATCGCGCGCGGCTTGGAGTTGCCGGTACTGCGGGCGCACAGGCCCATGCCGTAAAGCTGGTCCACGATCTTGCCTGCACGGCTGTAACCCACGCTGAAGTGACGCTGCACGGCAGAGGTAGAAAGGCCGTTCCCGCATTCGATGGCCCACTTGGCCACCTCGAACAGGAGCTTGTCCTTCTTCTCGTTCATTGCGGCATTGCCATCGTCGTCATCGCCTTCCCCGCCCGCTTCCTCGACCTCGAAGGTCTCGAGCTGCGGGTAACAGACGTTCTGGTTGCTACAGGCGTCGGCAAGTTTTTCCGCTTCCTCGTCACTCAGGAATGCGCCGTGTACGCGCACCGGGTCGGGTGCATTCACCGCCTTGAACAGCATGTCACCGCGGCCAAGCAACTTCTCGGCACCGGCGTGGTCCATCACGGTACGCGCGTCCACCTGGGAGGCCACCTTGAAGCTGATACGCGTCGGCAGGTTCGCCTTGATGTTACCGGTTATCACCTTCACCGACGGGCGCTGGGTCGCAAGCACCAAGTGGATTCCCACGGCGCGCGCCTTTGCGGCAAGACGGCTCACGTTCTTCTCGATTTCCTTCCCGGCGACCATCATGAGGTCTGCCATTTCGTCGATAATCACGACGATAAACGCCATGCGGTGGCCGCGGTCCGTATCGGGCACGTCTTCGGGGAGCAGGCCTGCATCGAATTTCTCGTTAAAGCCGTTGAGGTTACGCACCTTCGCCTTCGCAAGCACTTCGGTACGGCGGTCCATCTCGTAACAGAGCCACTGGAGCGCCTGGATGGCGACTTCGGGCTTGGTAATCACGGGAGCGAGCAGGTGCGGAATGTTCTCGTACATCTTGAGTTCCACCGCCTTCGGGTCCACGAGAATCATACGCAACTCGTCGGGAGTCTTGCTCAAAAGCATGCTCGCCATGAGGGCGTTAATGCACACGGATTTACCGGAACCGGTCTGGCCCGCAATCATCAGGTGCGGGGCCTTCGCCAAATCCATCGCAAACGGCTCGCCGGAAATATCCTTACCGAGGGCCATGATAATCTTGTCCGGCGAGGGCTTGAACGCATCGCTCTCGAAGATGTCGCGCCCGAAGATGGTCTGCATCTTGCGGTTCGGGATTTCAATGCCCACGGCGCCCTTTCCAGGAATCGGCGCGAGGATGCGGATAGAGACCGCCTTCAGGGCCATCGCGAGGTCATCTTGCAGCGCGCTGAACTGGCTTACCTTCACGCCCGGGCCCGGTTCCACCTCGAAGCGCGTAATCACGGGGCCAGTCTCGCAACCGACCACCTTCCCCTTCACCTTGAAGTTCTCGAGCTTTTCCTCGAGCATGCGGCCAATCGCATTGAGTTCCTCTTCGGTGTAGTCCGCAGGCTGCGGATCGTGCTTGTCCAGAATTTCATCCACCGTCGGAATGCGGTACGGGTCGTAATGCACCGTCGGGTCGGGCTGTGGTATCCCGTTAGCGGCACCACCCGTAAACGAGGTGCCCGAAGAAGATGTTCCAATCTGGTTCGGAGCCTCGTATGTCGGATCCTGTTCCATTGTCGGGTCGCGTTCCGCCTCGTCGCTCGTGACAATCTCGGGCATAAAGGTCTCTTCTTCAGAAGAAGCGTCGCCACCCGCAGCCAGCGTCGGCTCATCATCTTTTTCTGTTCCGGGGAATGCGGCGATCCTCGGAGCCACATCCGGTTGTTTCTGTCCAGCGACCACGGTCCTTTCAGATTCATTTTCTGCGACCACGGTGGCATCATCGCGCGTTTCGGCCGGCAAAGCATCGGGCTGAGTCCCACGAACAGCACCTTTCACCACAATCTTGTTCTGGTGGGCGCGTTCCCAGTTGAGCATTTCGCGGGCACGGCGGATTTCGGCAATCTTGTCCCTGATTTCCTTGATTTCGAGCGCACTCATGTTGCGGTAGTTGTCACGCAGTTGCTGTTCCAGGCGCAAGATTTCAGGATCTTCGCCCGTAAAATCGGGTTCAATCGCCTGGTCCGCAGCCACCGGAGCGGCGGGCATCGTCGGCGCAATCGTCGGAGCGACAGTCGACTCGTCCAGTTCTTCGCCGTTTCCGCGGGCCAACACTGGAGTTTCCATCCAGTTCTTGCGAGCACTAAAGGGTTTGAGCTTACCTTTATGCTTGAGCTTGAAACCGTCCGGTTCCTTGAAAATCGTGTCGTCGTCGAGGAACGTGATGCCCTTGCGCTTCGAAAGCCCGATATTCTCGCTCACCACGCCACTTTCGGTATCATCTTCCTCGGCGGTTTCGTCATCTTTTCCGCGCTTCATGAAGAGCCCTACAAGCCAACGGAATCCGCTTACGACAAAAGCAAAATGCCTCGGTCGCAACCCGAACGAGATGACAAGAATCAGAACCAGCCCCGCAAGAAGCAACAGGAACGGAGCCAGTGCAGACACATTGCCGAAAACGGGTTCCGCAATGTTCTTGCAGAAAAACTGGCCCACGATGCCGCCGTTCATCATCAACACGTCGCGGCCCAGCTGCGATTCTCCATAATTCTTGAGCGCAAGGAGACAAGCAAGATCAATCGTAAGAAGGCTCATGCCGACAGCAAGCCCTATCCCCCGCATCCGTACCGGACGGAGCGCAAGGCAAAGGCCCCAAAGCACAAGAGCAAACGTAAATGCAACAACAGGAAGTTTGCCGAAGATAAAGCAGAACGTTTCGGGAATCAGCTTGCCGAAATAAGGGCCAAGCCAGTTGCCTTCGGTGCCGCTATAGACAGAACTCACACAACCTAACAAAAGCACCAGGCCTACACCGACCAGAATCCATCCGCACAAAATAACTCCGAATGGCAAATCCCCAGGTTCGGTTCCCTTCACAGCCGACTTTGTTTTTGTTTTTTTACTAGAAGTCTTTTTCCGTTCAGCCAAAATACGCTCCTTCGAGTTTACTTACGAAATATAGTTTATATTCTTTTATTATTATTGACAGCATGAACAAGAAATTATTGAAAAAACTGAAGAAAATCGGCGTCGGTTCCGTTATTACTGCAGTCATCATTTTCCTCATTCTTTTCCTTGGTAACGCGCAGGATCCGTATGTCGAGGTGATGCGCTCTACCGCCGAAGACCTCGAGAATTTCTTCTACGACCAGTTCTTCAAGATGAAGACCGGCAAGACATTCGAAAAGCTTGAAAAGGACGGCAAGGTCGCCGTGAGCAAGAGCTTCGACCCGAACATCATGATCGTGGATATAGACGAGCCTTCCCTTACCAAGCTCGGCAACTACAACGAGTGGGACCGTTCCATCCATGCAAACGTCATCAAGAACCTGAGTGACGGCGGCGCATCGGCGATCGGCTTCGATATTCTGTTCAAGGACGCGGACTTCGGCGAGAAAAAGGCGAACCAGGCCATCAGCATCCTCAATACGGTGGACTCCACCAAGCCCTGGGATACGCTTTTCACGAGCATCCGCTCGCACTACAACTTCGACTCGCTCATGGTGAAAAACATCGAGGAGAGCGGGAATGCCATCGTCTGCTTCATGATGGACGAAACGACCTCGTTCAAGCACAAGACCATGTGGGAAAAACTGGCGAAATACGAACGCGCCGAAGAACTCGGGTTCGGTTCCACGTTCGCAGAATCGCAGGTCGATTCCGTAGAATATGTCGAGACGAAGACCCTGCTCGACAACATCTACCCCGAACTCGCACACGCAGGCGCGCAGATGGGTTCCGTGAACGCCTACCCCGACGATGACGGCGTCGTGCGCCACGTTTCGATGCTCTACCGATTCCCGAACCCCTACGTCTACCCCGACGTCCCCAGCCGCATCTATTCCACGATGTCGCTCATGACGACGCTGCACCTTTTCCACCAGAAGCCCGAGAACGTGGTCATCAAGATGGGCAAATACATCGACCTCGGCAAGCCATTCGGCGTCTACAAGGACTCCACAGACAAGTTCCACGTCACCTACCCGCAGTTCAGCTACCCCATGTTCCTCCAGCTGCGCAATTTCCTCAAGAGCCCGGATGCCATCAAACGCGCGACAAACGAACTCGTCGACATCACGACGAAGGTCGCCGTGCGCAAGAGCGAAAACGGGAAACCCCTGTTCATGCTCTTCGAAGGCCAATCCCTTGACGAAGACCTCTCTAGCACGCTTCTCAAAATCGCCGATACGATTGACGGGGACGAAATGAACGCAATCGGAGCCGACGAAGAAAAAGAAATTTTCGAAGGCGTCGTGATGAAGCGCGATACCGAGGAGGACGCCCCCGACCACTTCCTCGTGGAAGATTCCAACAATGACGACGAATTCATTATCACCCCCTACATCCTGAACACGATTCGCTATTTCAAGGATTCTCTCGAAAAGATTCCCGAGAACCGCACTATCCACCTTTCCATCGATGTTGACCTCCGCTACGATGCAGAAGCCAAAACATGGAAATCGAATCTCGACATCCTGAGCGACAAGGTGCTCCAGGATATCGCCCGAACACCCAACAACAAGGTCGACAGCCTAAAGCCCGGTGAAGAATTCCGCTTCGGCAACCGCAAACGCGTCCCCATCGACAACTACGGCCGATTCCTCGTCAACTACATCGGCCGCTACAACACCGACCCCGAAATGCGTCCGTTCCAGCATGTCGCCTACTACGATGTCACCAACAACCGCCAGGACCCCGGTCTCTACATGGGCAAGGTCTTTATCCTCGGGTCCGCCGCCCCGGCACTGTTCGACTTTGTGCCAGGCCCGCACGAAGAAAACAACCCCGCCGTGCTTATCCACGCAACCATTATCCAGAACATCCTGAACGACAACTACATCGTAAACCTCGCGGAGCACTACCAGCAGATTATCGTCATCCTGCTCGCCATCGTGTGCATGCTGCTCGGCCTGTTCGTCCGCAGCTACATTTCCATCGGCATATCGCTTTTGATGATGGGAGCCTACGCGTTCATCGCGTTCCGCTATTTCCAGGGCGGCATCTACCTGGGCGTCTCTAAGCAGCTCCTCGCCATGCTGCTCACGAACGTCGCTGCACAGGTTGTCCAGTTCTATTTCGAAAACAAAGAAAAGAAGTTCCTGAACGACGCGTTCAAGCAGTATATCTCCCCCGAACTGATCGACGAGATGGTGAACAACGAAGTTATGCCCAAGCTCGGCGGTGAAAAGCTCAATATCACGGCCTACTTTACCGATATCGCAAGTTTCTCCACCTTCTCCGAAAAAATTGGTGACCCGAGTAAGCTCGTCGACCTGCTGAACGAATACCTGACCAAGATGACCGACACGTTGCTCCACAACAAGGGCACGCTGGATAAATACGAAGGCGACGCCATCATCGCGTTCTTCGGAGCGCCGATGCCCCTGCCCAACCATGCGCAGAACGCCTGCGACACGGCTGTCGGCATGCAGAGCGAACTCATGAAACTCCGCAAGAAGTGGGCCGTGGAAACCGATGAGCACAAGAACCAGAAATGGCCCAAGGTGGTCCACGACATGCACATGAGAATCGGTATCAACTCCGGCGACATCGTTACCGGAAACATGGGATCCGAAACCCGCAAGAACTACACCATGATGGGCGATGCCGTGAACCTCGCAGCTCGTCTCGAAAGTGCCGCGAAGCAATACGGGGCCTACATCCAAATTAGCGAGGACACCCAAAAGCACCTCGACGAAGGCCGTTTCATCTACCGTTCTCTCGACACCATCCGCGTGGTGGGCAAGAGCCAGCCGGTCCGTACCTTCGAACTTCTCGAGCGCACCGGATGCGAGAACGAAGCGAACCTCCTCAAGCTCGTCGAAATCTGGGAACAGGCCCGCGCAGCCTACCTCGCCATGGAGTGGGACAAGGCCATCGAACTGTTCACGCAGTGCCTCGACTACGAGCCCCACCATCCCGACCGCGACCCCGGCAGCAAGACGACACCTTCGCACGTCTACATCAAACGTTGCGAAAGCTACAAGGTCAACCCGCCTGTCGCTGCCGGCGAAACCTGGGACGGAGTGTTCACGGCCACCGAAAAATAATCGGTCCAAGGCCCCGAATACAAGAAGCGCCGGCAAATTGCCGGCGCTCTTTTCATATCCGATGGAACACGCTAGTTGAGCTCGATGTTGTCGATGAGGCGCGTCTTGCCGAAGAACGCGGCGACGAGAATGACCGCCTTGTCCGACGCCTTGAGGACACCCGAGAACTTCTGGAGGTCTTTCTGGTTCACGACCTCGACGAACTGGACCTGGCCGCGGTTCAAGAGAATCGACTTCACCACGATATCGCGGAGTTTAGCGACACCCTTCTCGCCCGCGACAAACGCGGCCTTCGCATCAGCGAGACCCTTCGAGATTCCGAGCGCCTGGGTGCGTTCTTCTTCGGAAAGGTACTCGTTGCGGCTCGAAAGCGCAAGGCCCGACTTTTCACGGACAATGGGGACGCGCTTGATTTCGATGTCAAAGTTCAAGTCCTTCACCATGCGTTCGATGAGGAACACCTGCTGGTAGTCCTTTTCACCAAAGTAGGCGCGGTTCGCCTTCGTGATGAGGAACAGCTTCGAGACGACCGTCAGCACGCCACGGAAATGGCCCGGACGGTAGGCTCCGCAGTAGAGGCTCTCGAGAGTCTCGTCGCGCACCATCGTCAGCGGATCGCCGGCCGGATACATCTCAGAGACGCTGGGAGCAAAAACAAAGTCGGCACCCAGTGATTCAGCCAATTTCGCATCCGCTTCGAGACGCTTGGGATACTTGTCCAAATCCTCGTTCTTGCCAAACTGAATCGGATTCAAGAAAACACTGACAACCGTTATATCGCAATCCTTTACCGACGCCTTGATAAGCGCCCCATGGCCTTCATGGAGAGCCCCCATCGTCGGAACAAGACCGATGGTCTTGCCGGATGCCGCGAGCGGCTTGAGGGTGTTGCGAAGTGTTTCGATTGAATCAATGATTTGCATATAACCTTCTTAATTACTTTCTGGAACAAAATAAGTCGTTTGCTTGGGACATGCAGCAATGGCGTCGAGCACCAGCTGCAGGTGGTTTTCGTTGTGCACGAAATCGATATGGTCCGTGTTGATAATCAGGACGGGCGCATGCGAGTAGTGCCAAAAATGGTGGTCGTAGCGGCTCTGGAGGTCCTTCAGGTAGTTTCCCTCGATGGCTCTTTCCATGGGGCGGCCCCTACTCTTGATGCGGTTCAAAAGCGTGGGGATGCTCGCCTGCAGGTAGACGACCATGTCCGGTCGGGGAATCTCGTGTTCGATAGCCTTCGATACCTGCTCGTACATGGCGAATTCGCTGTCGGAGAGGTTCTGGGCCGCAAATATGGCATCCTTGTCGTAGGTGTAGTCGCTTACGAGCAGGTCGTGGAAAAGGTCGCTCTGGAGCGCCGAATGCTGAAGTTGCTTGTGGCGTTCGAGCAAGAAGAACAGCTGCGTCTGGAAGGCGTAGGGTTCCGGATTCTCGTAGAACTTTTCCAGGAAGGGGTTTTCCTCGTAATTTTCCTCGATACAGAGGGCGTTCCAGCGCTCGGCGATAATTCGCGCAAGCGTGGTCTTCCCCACGCCGATAACGCCTTCGATGGCGAGAAAGTGAACACCTTTTTCGGTCAGCATTACGGTTCCTCCGCTGTAATAGTACGGAACGGAATCTTGCCTTCGCTTTCGACGAGGATTGCAAGCATTTCCTTCACGGTACAATTGTTCAACGGGTCCACCCAGTCCGGCGCGATGTCATTCAGGGGGACAAGCACGAACTGGCGGTTGGGAATTTCGGCATGCGGGATCGTCGGCCGGCCGGCCATGACCTTGTTGCCGAAATAGAGCAGGTCGAGATCAATTTCACGGGAATTCCAGTGACCGCGGGGCTTGCGTCCAAGTACGACCTCGGATCCCTTGAGGTAATGGAGCAGGCGTTTCGGATCCCCATCGTACCAGAAACTCACGACCTGGTTGAAATAGGGACCTTGCCCTTCCGGACCTACCGGAGGAGTCTCGTAAATCGGGCTTTCAAGCCACCCGCCCGAAGATATGCGCGAAAGCATGTCCCGTCCTTCGGCAAGCCTACGGGAGCGGGGACTTAAATTGCTTCCTAGCGCAACAAAAACGCGGTCTAGTGATTCCACGTGCTTTAATATAGCTATTGCAGAAAAATTTTGAGTCCCGTTTATTCCTTTTTTTTGCCGGATAATCATCTTTTTTTCTTTTTTCCATCGAAAAAAGCAATTTTTATGACAAACATCATTTTTTTTTGTATTTTATACGTGAATTCCGAGGGAACCTCCGAGCGGGGCCCTATCTTCTGGAAAATTTATTCTACCCAACATCATACAAGCCAAAGGAACGAATAGTGCCTAGACAAAAGAAGGTTCAAGACGAACCGCAACTGCTTTCCGACACCATTGATTTAAACTCCCCCATCGACTACGAGAAACTCGGCGACCTAGCGCAGCCGATTCCGAGCGCCGAAGGTGCGGAACCCCAGCCCAAGCGTCGCGGCAGGCCCTCCAAAAAAACAGCCGAAGCCCCGGAACCCAAAGAATCTTCCAAGACAAAACAGCCGGCCTCCGAACAGGCCCCCGAACCGGCACCCGCGGCTGTCGAATCCGCACCTTCGGAACCGAAGGCAGAAAAAGCGGAAGCTCCTGCCGATACAACAAAGCCCGAAGCCGACCCGAACAAGGGTGCACAGGCAAACGGTCAGAACAACCCGCAAAACAACGGCCAGAACAACGGGCAGAACGGCGGCAAGTTCAACAACAATAACAACAACGGAAAGTTCAACAATAACAACAATAACAACGGGAACAACGGCAAGTTCAATAAGTTCAACAAGTTCAAGAACCGCCACAACAGGAACCTCCCGCAAGACGACTTTATCGACGAGAGCATCCAGCTGCCCCCGCCGCCGCCCGAAGTAGTGGCGGCCGCAAAGGCAAAGTGGCGCGAACTCCGCGGGCTCCCGATGTTCGAACTGCAGCAGCGCGCCGAAGAACTCGGCATCGAAGACTGCAAGAAGATGCGCAAGCAGGCGCTCGTGTACAGCATCCTTTCTTCTACCGGTGGCGAGGAGACCCCCATCTACACGGAAGGCGTGCTCGAGATTATTCCGGAAGGCGGCCACGGGTTCCTGCGTAACCCCGACCACAACTACCTCGCCGGCCCCGACGACATCTACATCAGCAGGAACATCATCCGCCGTTACGACCTCAAGATGGGCGACACCATCACGGGCCAGGTGCGCCAGCCGCGCGAAGGCGAGAAGTACTTTGCCCTGATGCGCATCGACACGGTGAACTTCGAACCGCCCGAGAAGACGAAGCGCCGCGTCGCATTCGAATACCTCACCCCCATCCACCCGATCGAGAAGCTCAATCTGGAATGGAAGAAGGACGAATTCAGCACGCGCATCATGAATCTCTTTACCCCCATCGGCAAGGGCCAGCGCAGCATTATCCTCGCTCCCCCGCGCACCGGTAAGACGGTTTTGCTCCAGAACGTGACGCAGGCGCTCACCGTGAACCACCCCGAGGTGAAGCTCATGGTGCTCCTGATTGACGAACGTCCCGAAGAAGTGACCGAAATGAGGAAACTCATCGACCGTCTCAAGATCGATGCGGCAAACGTCGGCAAGAACATCCAGGCCGAAGTGCTCGCCTCTACGTTCGACGAACCGCCCGAGCGCCACATCAAGGTGGCCGACATGGTCCTCGAAAAGGCGAAACGCCTCGTGGAACACGGCAACGACGTGGTGATTTTGCTCGACTCCATTACGCGTTTTGCCCGCGCGAACAATGTCGTGATTCCGCATTCCGGCAAGATCCTCTCCGGCGGTGTGGACGCTAACGCCATGCAGCGCCCCAAGCGCTTCTTCGGTGCCGCACGTAAAATCGAAAACGGAGGCTCCCTCACCATCATCGGTACGGCACTCATCGAGACCGGCAGCCGCATGGACGAAGTGATTTTCGAAGAATTCAAGGGTACGGGCAACATGGAACTCGTGCTCGACCGCCGCATCGCCGAAAAGCGCATCTGGCCGGCCATCGATATCTTCAAGTCCGGCACCCGCAAGGAAGAACTGCTGCTTAGCGACGAGGAACTGCGCCGCGTCTGGGTGCTGCGCCGCTACCTGCAGGATATGACCACCGTCGAAATCATGGAATTCATGCGTGACAAGCTCAAGCTGTTCGAGACGAACCGCGACTTCCTCACTTCCATGAACGGATAATCATTAATTGATAATTGATGATTGATAATGGATGATTTTATATAAGGATTAATGTTATGAATCAGAAAATTTTCTTTGCGGGCACGGGCAACATGGGCGGAGCCATCCTGCGCGGGCTCCTGAATGCGAAAGTTGACCCCAAGTCCATATTCTTCTTTGACCCGAGCGATGCTGCCGCGGCTGCGGTAAGCGCACTCGGCTGCGTCCGCGTGAAGAACTTCGCGGAAGGCGTCAAGAAGGCCGACATCACCTTCCTCTGCGTGAAGCCTCAGATTTTCAAGCTCGTCGCCACCGAATGGAAGAACGCCGTCAAGGCCATCAAGGGCACAAAGACCTTCGTGAGCATCATGGCGGGAGTCGCCCGCAAGAACCTCACCGAAGTTCTCGGCGCAAAGAACCAGGTGCTCCGCGTGATGCCGAACCTGCCGCTCACTGTCGGCAAGGGCACCGTCGCGCTCGCGACGGACGGCGTCAACGAGGCTACCCTGAAGGCTGCCGAAGAAATCTTCGGCAACATCGGCGTCACCTGCCGTGTCGCCGAAAGCCTCATGGACGCCGTCACCGGACTTTCCGGTAGTGCCCCCGCCTATGTGTTCGAGTTTATCGAAGGCCTTACCCGCGGCGGCGTAAAAGCCGGTTTAACCCGCGATGTGGCCCTCAAGCTCGCCCTCGGGACAATCGAAGGCAGCGTCGAGCTCGTGAAGCAGTCGGGCAAGAGCCCGAGCGACCTCTGCGCAATGGTCTGTTCGCCTGCCGGTACGACGATTGCAGGCGTGGACGCCCTCGAAGAGGGTGCATTCCGCTCGAGCCTCATCAAGGCCGTAGTCGCCGGTACCGAACGCTCTAAGGAACTGGGCAAGTAGTCCCGGAACAAAAAAGCGATGTCCGCAATCGATCTGTTCACCAAGGAAACGGACACGTCCTCGTTCATACAGGACGTGCTTTCCTCGGTAAACTATTCGGTAGCCCTGCACGACACCGCAAACGCCTCAGAGGCAACGGCACCCATCGTCATCTGGGACCTTGATTCCTTCGCGGCCGACAACGAACGCGAACTTCCGAGAATCCACAGGGAGCATCCCGAAACGATGGTGCTCGCCTACGCCCACAGCCCGGACGCCTACAGTTTTGCGGGGAACTCCTACGACATCATCCTTTCGGTAGAAGCCGTACGTCTCCACCTCATGAGCAAGATAAGCCGCCTCAAGGAAATCCAGAAGGCACGGCTCATCTTCAAGGAACGCATGAGCCACCTCGTGGGCAAGAGCAGGGCCATGCAGGATCTCCGCAAGAAGGTGGAACGCGCCATCCTGCATACGGGACCAGTCCTTATCCAGGGAGAATCGGGAGTCGGCAAGGACCTCGTCGCACGCGCGATTGCCTGCATGTACGACAAGTTCGTGGTCGTGAACTGCAGCGCCATCCCGGACACCCTATTCGAAAGCGAACTCTTCGGACACACGCGCGGTGCTTTTACCGGAGCGCAGAACGAACGCATCGGGCTCTTCGAAGACGCTAACGGCGGAGCCATTTTCCTCGACGAAATCGGGGACATGCCGCTGCATGCACAGGTAAAGCTCCTGCGCGTCATCCAGAACAAGGAAATCCGCCCCATCGGCGCGAACAAGACACGCCATATCGACGTGCGCATCATCGCCGCCACCAACCGCGACCTCCGCGACGAAATTCGAGAAAAGCGCTTCCGCGAAGACCTCTTCTACCGCCTGAACGTGATTCCCGTGCAGCTTTCGCCGTTGCGCGAACGCAAGGAAGACATCGAGGACCTCGCAAACTACTTCATAAGGCAATACGCGCCCGCGGGCGAACCCTACACGCTGTCGGAAGATGCCCTCGAGAAACTCCGCAACCACAGCTGGCCGGGCAACATCCGCGAACTCGAAAACGTCATCCAGCGTGCGCTGTGCTTTACTGCGCCCGGGACTCTCACGGCAGACGACCTGCAGATAGAACCCGCAGCCAGTCTCCAGAGCCAAGCACAGGGCAACATTTCTGCTTCGAGCTTCGAAAGCTACAACGATTTTCAAGATTGGCAGCACCAGGAAGAACGCACGTTCCTGATTGCAAAAATCCGCGAAAACGGGGGATCCGTGAGCCTTGCCGCCGAAAAGCTTGGCCTATTGCGCACGACCCTCTACAACAGGCTTTCGCGCCTGGGCATAAACGTCAAGGATTTTCGCCTGGGCGATAAAATACAGTAAGAACGTCGTGCCCCGCCATGTAGGATTCGCGGGCGACCAATTCTTCGGGCATATCAGGACACAAAAGGCCTTCTAGACCGGATTCTTCAAGCCGTTCTTCGACACTGCAGTCGGTGGAACGCCAAAGGTCGAGCCGGTCCCAGAGCCCGCATTCGAAAATCATGGAGGCCAGCTTGGCTCCCGGTTCGACCATGAGCCTGTGCATGCCGCGTTTGCCCAGATTCTGGACCATGAATTTCCACCGAGACGCAAAGTCTTCGCCGAGCAGGCGAACGACCTCGGCTTTCGATTCGAGCGCAGGCTGTTCCACACAGGAATAGACCAGGGTCCGGGAATCGCCAAAAGCCTTCAGGGAATCAACCTCGCAAGCCGTAAATTCGCGGTGCGGCGCCCAGACGATTTTAACGGGGCTGTTTCCATGGACTAACCGAACATCAAGCCCCGGGTTGTCCGACAGGAGCGTCCCCGACCCCACGAGAACGGCATCGCTCATGGCGCGCAGTTCATGGTTCCAGCAGTTGGCGGCCTCCCCCGTGATGGAAACCGGCAAATGAGCCCCGCCACGGCCAACGGCGCCCATGAATCCGTCCTGCGATATGGCCATTTTCACCTCGACAAAGGGAGTCGCGTTACGGACAAAATGGTCGTAGCCTTCGAAATAGCGTTCGACGTCGCGATAGACTTCGCGACCCTCCAAAAGGGACTCGTCCGCCACTCCATGCGACGGCGATTGCCCGGAGGAAATCACCATGCAGCCCTCGGGACAGGATTCGTCGTCCCAATTTTCGGCCACATGCGCACGCGCACAGGCATCCTCGCCCTCGTAGACTTTTATTCCCGCATTTTCGAGAATGCCGCGGCTCTTGCCACGGACAACGGGATTCGGGTCCGCATGCGCGAAATAGACCTCGGAAATGCCGGCCGTGATAATGGCGGATGTGCAGGGGGGCGTGCGGCCCTGGTGACAGCACGGTTCGAGCGTCACGAACAGGGCCGCCCCGCGGGCGAGTTCGCCCGCGTCACGCAGCGCCATGACCTCGGCATGGGCCGAGCCGGGGCGCTGTGTCCGCCCCTTCCCCACGACAATGCCGTCCTTCACGACGACAGCACCGACAGCAGGGTTCGGTCGGCTCACCCCCACGGCAAAGAACGCCTCATCCAAGGCGAGCCGCATATAGTTCGTAACGTTACTCAATTTTACGCGTTAGTTTTTCGGAAACGCCATGAACCCGCCGACCACGTTGAACACGCGCTCGTAGCCATTCTGGATCAGGATGTTCGAGACAGCCATGCTGCGCTTGCCGCTACGGCAGAAAATCAGCAGGTCCTTGTCCTTCGGGAACTCGGCGAGCCTCTGTTCGGCTTCCTGCAGCGGGATGTTCACGGAGCCTTCGGCGGTCCCTTCCGCCACCTCGCCCGGAGTGCGCACATCAATCAGCATCGCACCCGCCTTTTGCATTTCGAGCGCCTTCGCCCAGTCGATATTCGTAATCTGGGCCTTCGGGGCCTCGGGCGCCGGGGCCGGGGCTTCCTTCTCGGCCGGAGCAGGCTGGGCCGGGGCGGCTTCCGCCTTTGCGGCAGGCTTGGCCTGGGGGTCGTTGCAGCCGGCCATCATGAACATTGAACATGCAAGCATTGCGAATAGCTTTTTCATATCATACCTCACTTAAAAAATTAACGGTGGTCCTCGAAATCGTACTGGTTAAAGAGGATGGACACACCAAGGACAAAGACCGTTTCACCGTTGGCCCCCTTGATGGGGACCATGTTATACATGATGCCCTTGCCAATATTTCCAAAAAAGCCCTTCCACGAGACGCTCCTGCCCGTATCGAAAACTTCCGTCAGTGCACGCATCATCATCGGGAGCGCCTGCTGGTTAACCACGGCATCAAGGCACTTGCCTATCGCATCGTTCGGGCTCATTATCTGGAAATCGGTCACGAAGGCCTGGTTACAGCCGCGCACGATATAGTTCGGGTCCACCCAGAAAACGCGGATATCCGGGAACATGAACATGGCAGAGAACATCGAATCACGGTAATCCCCCGCATTGAGGACCGCATTTTCGAGAATCATGTCCATGCGCCGAGCCGATCCCTGGAACACAAGGTTGTTCCGTTCGTCCGTCGTGAGGCTTCCTCGGAAGCTGTACCACACGAGAGTCTTCTCCGGGCCATACAGTCGCAGCTTGATCGATTCAAACGGGTCGCCCCTCGAACCGAATGTATGGAAATCCTTGACCCTCCTGTTCAGCATGGCGTTCAAGAGTTCCCAATCCGGTTCGGGCATCATCTCGTGGACATTCACGTAGCCCGTAGATTGAGGGATTACGCGGTGTTCCTCGTCGAGAAGCGGAGTCAGGAGCCTGAACTTGCGGTCCTCGACTTCGAAATTCCAGAGGAAGTCGCCCGTATTCTGCAGAAGGTTGTCGAGCCTGGACTGCAAGCGTTCGCGTTCCTTCCTGTTCTCGTTCTCTTTCGTGATGTTCCTGATAAAGCAGACATAGTCCGTCTCCTGGACTGAAATATGTTCTACCACGGCCCTCATCTCGTACCACTGGATTCCGCTACTTTCCTGGTTCGAATCCAGCTTGGGCAAGTTGATGGAGAAAATGAACGACACATTCTGGTGTTTCTCGACATCGTCGAAGAATAGGGTCATCCTGGCCCAGTCCTTCGGATCCTGAAGGTCCTGGAACGAGCTTCCCGAGCTCAAGCGCTTAAAAAGGGGGTCCGACATATACATCGGAAGCCCGTAGAGGAACTCCATCTTTTGCGAAAATACGACGATGAATTCGTTAAGGTTGCCCGAAAAGCGCTCGTAGAGGTGCTGCCTGCGCATGCTGTCCTTCAAGAGGAAAACGCTAATACCGCAGACGACAAGCAGGATGATCGTCACCAGGAGGAGCACGATAATCCAGTTCATGCCAAATTCACTCGTCACCAATGCATTCATACAACACAAGATAGACAAATTTGGGACCCGTCAGCACAGCCAAAATCACTTGTTGATTCTTTTGACGGCCCAGACTCCGTTCCAGTCGCCGATTTCGTCGCGAATTCCGTGCTCCGCACCGAGCAGAAGCCCGCCCCATGCGACGGAAATCCCGAAATCGAGCCCAAAACCCGGAAAGGCATAAGAAGCCTCAATCGAAAAGACGCCAATCCGCACCGAAGTCCCAAAGGAGACGGACTCAAAGTCGCTCACCGCAAAGGCGGAAAAATTCCCAGTCGACTCCCAAAAGACTCCGACCCACGGAAGCGAAATCTTTTCGTCGACAAAGCCGCACCACCAAGAAGACAGCGCGAACCGCCCAAGCCGACCGAGCAGGCCGAACTTCACGCGGTACCGGAGCCACGCCGCATCGCCCGGGACCCATTCGGCAACGGGACCCCAGGCAGCCCCCGCCTTCAGCTTCCAGAATGAAAGCGAAGCCTCAAGCATGGCGTAGGATTGCCGGAACGTCGAATCGAGACTGTAGTAATCGTAGACGAAGGCCCCGCCCAGAACTCCCATTTTCCAGCTTGCGGACAAGGAGGCGGCGCGCTCGGAGGGGCCGGAGCCTCGCCACCAGGTCGAGGCCGCGAGGGCACCCCCGTGTGCCCCCGCAGGGTTGGAGTTCCAACCCGCCGGCCCCCCGGGAACTGCAGAAGCAAAACCGGCAAAAGAAACCGGCGATTCGAACGCGCATGCCAAATCCAGAAGCACGAGCACCGATGCCAACGCAATTCTACGGACGCAAGACAATTCCCACCACCTTCTCGTAATTTCCGGATTTCACACGGACATAGTTCACACCCACGTTCCCGAACTTCTGCAGCGGAATCTCCCGCCATACCGATGAATTCGAATCCGCATTCCCACTCCAGACCTTGCGACCGGCCGAGTCGAGCAAGCCCAGTTCTACGGCCGTTTCGCTCACCACGCGCACCCGCGGAGGCGGCCCCCCCATGCGGAAAATGCGACCCGAAACCGTAAACTCGACCGCACCGGCATCCCCTCCGCGCGCCTTCCCCACAAACCCCGGCGAATTGTCGCCCCGGGAGGTCAGTGGGCTGAAACCCGAAGGACATCCGACCGTAGACTTGTCCCACGAGACGCTATCGATGGTGCTCGAATCAAAACAAAGCGACAGCGAACCGCCCGCGTTGTTGAGAACGCCCATCTTTACCTGCGATATTTTCACGTCGGCAATGCCAAGAAAAGCCCTCAGTTCCAAGGAATCCTTCGTCACGAGAAGAAGCCCGCCCGGGCCGATGGAATCGGCGATACCGCCCAACGCACCACCCCTGCCACAGAACCCGAACCGCGAAAGCGGAAGCGGATGCTGCGACACGTTGTAGATTTCGACCCATTCGGGTTCCGGTTCCTGGGGGCAGTGATGCACCTCGGACACCACAAGGGGGGATTGCCCCGGAATAAACACGAGGGAATCCCACGAATCGTTCGCCGGGTAATCGTCCTCGGGAAGCCGCACCCGAATCCAGGCCGCCCCGTCCGCAGCCACCTCGCTCTCGAAACTTGTAGTCGACGGAAGCATTTCCGTTCGGCTACTCCCCCTTCCGAAAAGCCCCGTCCATTCGAGCGAGACGTCCGTCTCCCCACACCCCGTCAGCCTGCCCGACACGAAGAAGCCGTCCCCTCCCGGAGCGGCAGAGACCGAAACCGAAGCCACGCCGCAATCCTTTACGCCCGTCTCGAAGGCAGGGTTCGCAATTCCAAAAGTCGGGGCCGCAAAGTCCCAGTCGTCCGTCGAGCCGCGCCTCTGCATCGACTTGCCCGGCTTGGGAATATCGAGTTCCACCGAATCGGAACAGGCCCCGGCATGCAAAGTCCAAACCGAGCCGCGAGAATTGGGAAGCGACGGCCGCAAGGGGGCGCATGCGACAGCGCTCCGTGCCGGACACGACGCGCTGTCGTGGACCAGGACGAGCCTGGTCCCCGCCGGGTAGGCGTATGCGCCCCGCGTCCCGTCCATCGAAATATATAGAGAATCGGCAGCAAAAGCGGAATCCAGCAGGATTTCTACGAATTCACCCTCGCTGTCCGGGACATCGGTCGGGTCCGGAAAGAACTCGACAAACATCGGGCATGCCGCAGCAGTCGCCGCCGCGAAAAGCATGTATTTCAAGATATCCCCCGAAGGGGTTTACCCCGCCCGCCGCCCCGAAGGGACGCCACCTATACTGGAACAGGCAAAGGTATCAGTCGACCGAATAGTCGCCTGGAAGAATATAGGCAACCGGATTCACCGGATGATCCCCGACCCAGACCTCGTAGTGGAGGTGAGGGCCCGTGGAGCGCCCTGTGGAACCCATATAACCAATTGTCTGGTAGCGCCGGATAAACTGCCCGGGCTTGACAATGAACATCTGCATGTGGCCATAGCGGGTCTTGAGACCGTTGCCATGGTTTATCGCCACGTAGTTTCCGAAAGAGGAACTGAACTGCGCGAGCTCGACGATGCCGTCCGCCGTCGCATAGATCGGGGTCCAGCGGTCGTTGGAAAGATCTACCCCCTGATGCATCTTGCCCACCTCGCCCGTCACCGGATGGATGCGGGGGCCGAAACCGGAACCCACGTGACCGCGCGTCGGGGCAATAGAGGGAATGTAGCGCCAGCGGGACTGCTGCTGGCCCACATATTCGGAAAGTGCAAGGAAAGACTTGTTGTTGAGTTCAATCTTGTTCTGGAGGCGTTCAGCATTTTCGCGGAGCAGCGCCATCCTCTCAAAAACAGGAGAAGAACCGCGCAAAAGGAGCGAATCGGGGCCGATATAGCCGCCGGTGCCGAGCTCGCGTTCGGCCTCGTTCGGAGGTGTCAACGCGAACTTGGAATGAATCCTCTGCTCGTCCTTGAAAAACACGGAAGACGTCTGGTTCAGGTAATCGATAGAGTTCTCGATCTGGGCCATCTGCTTGTTGAGGTCCATGCGGCCCTTGATGACATGCTTCATCACCAGGTCGTAGCCGATGGTCGCACCGAGCTGGACAACCAGCAGCACCAGTCCGACGACGACGAAGGCACGGATAAAACCGTAACCACGGAACAAGAATTCGGGCAGATGCAAAGTCAGCGACTTCGATGAATTCTGGTAGTGGATGTTTGCCTTCACGAATTTCACGGGAACGAAGATAGAAAAAACGCCCTAAAAAGAAAAGTCCAGGACCGCCGCAATCACCCCAAAAGGGCGAAATCGGGCATCTAGTAATGTTTTTTTAACAGAAAGGCCTAAAAAGTAAGAATTTCGTCACAAAGGCCGGCGACAGTCCCGCGATGAGTCACGAAAAGCATCGTCTTTCCGGGATAGGCATCGAAGAGCCTGCGGAAGAGTTCGCGTTCGGTCTCCTCGTCGAGGGCGGAACCCACCTCGTCGAAAAGCCACACGTTCCCCGGCCGCAAGAGCCCGCGCGCGACGGCTATCCTCTGAGCCTGGCCCTCGCTCAAGCCCAGCCCGCGTTCGCCAAGTTCCGTGTCGAGCCCCTGGGGCATGTCGAGCACAAAATCGGCACAGGCGTCGTGCAGCGCCTTCCGCATTTCGTCCTCCCCCGCCTCTGGGTTCGCGAGCTGGAGGTTGAAGCGCACCGTCCCGCTCAGGAGCGTATTCCCCTGCGGCACGTAGACGAAATTCGAGCGGGTCTCTTCCGAAATCTCCACCTCGGAAGCACCGGAATAGAGCGACAGGCGACCACCCTCGGGGTGCGCGAGCCCCAGAAGCAACCGGAAAAAAGTCGTCTTGCCCGCACCCGTCGTCCCCATGATGGCCGTCTTGGAACCCGGCTTAAAGTCGTGACTGAACCCGTCTATTACGCCTGCGCCATCACCATAGCCGAAACGGAGGCCTTCCGCACGGATTCCCGGTATACCGTCGAGCGTCACGCCCTCGCCGCGAACCGCCGGAGCGCCACGGAGTTCCTGCAGGCGGTCGATGCTCGCCGTGGAATGCACCACCTGCGGCACCATGTTGAGAATCGAAAGTATCGGTCCCTGGATCTGCCCCACCAGCTGCAAGAAGGACGTCAGCATGCCGACCGTGATAACCCCGTCGCGAAGCCCGAGAGCGCCCCACACGAAGGCGAAAAGGTAGCCGAGCCCGAAAGCGGAGCCCAGCGCGAACCGCGAAATTGTCGTGAACCGCGTCCTCTTCAGCACCTTCGATTCGAGTTCGCCCTGCATCTTGCCGAGGCGACCCGCCACCCAGCCTTCGCTTTCGAGCGACCGGAGCACCGCATTGAATTCCACGCCCTCCTGCACCTGCATCTGGATACGGCTCTCGCGGTCGCGGATTTCGAGGGTCATGTTGCGCAACTTGCGCGAGACGAGCTTGCCGAGCACGATCGCCACGGGGGTGAACAGGAGCAGCGCCCAGGCGAGGCGGGCGTCGAACCAGCGCATCAGCAGGAACGCCCCCACCAGCTGGAGCCCCGTCACAAGCATCTGCGGCAAGGTATCCATGGCCGTCGTCGAAACGGATTCTATGTCTTTCGAGAGCCTGGAGGCCACGTCGCCCGAATGGAGCTTGTCGCCGCCGTAGAGACTCCGCGAAAAGAGCCCCTCGAAAGCCTCCAGCCGGAGAGCATTCGACTTGCGGACCACCGCGGACGCCGTCATGTAATAAAAAAGGAGCCTGAGGACAATCCCGCCGACCACCGTAAGCACAAGGAAGACCACCATCCGGACGATATCGGTTTCGCTCCCCGTAACGATAGTCTCGTCGATAAAGCGCTTGCTGAGCCAGACCATCAGAAGCCCGAGAGACACGCGGCCGAGACCCGCCAAGACGCGGATAGCAATGTTCAGGCGGAATCCGCCCGTACTATTCCACAGCCATGCGAGGTATCTCATTCGAGCACGTTCACCTTCTGCCATTCGCCGACAATCGCGGCGACATCGGCACGGGCGCGTTCCGCGTCCACGTCGTATTCGGCGCACAGGGCATCCGCAAGGGCATCGACCGTAAAGTCGCCCGCCTCGCACGCCTTATCCCAGAGCCAGGCCGCCGTCTCGTTCAGGCACAGGAGCTTGCCGAAGTCAAGCGCGCCGAGCCCCTCGCCCATGATAACCTTCTCGCCGCACACATCGCGCAGCACGAAACCTTTCTTAATACGCATAGAAAACTCCGTCTAGTTGCCAATCCGGTGGCAAACCCTATACAATTTAAGCAAAATCCTGCGGAACGGCAAAAGCGTCACCCACAATTTGGCGGCCATGCGCATCCGCGCCGTTTCGAACGCAACCCGTTTACCGCCGGGGCGCACCATGTGAGTCACCTTCGCAAGCACGCCGCTTACGCCACAAGTTTCGCGGCCGCAGAGGTTGCCGTCGCCCATGAGCGTCACGCGCTCGCCATCAAGAGACACAATCCTGTGGACCACGAAGCGCCCGGTGTCCGTGCGGGCAAGCACCACGTCGAGCCTCTTCACCTCGCCGGGCTTCACGAGCACCACGCTGTCGCGGCCGCCCTCGATGAAGGGACGCATGCTACGGCCGTTCACGGGGAAAGTGACCTCGACACCCTCGTTCACGAGGCGGACCGCCTCCGAAAGGATAACGCCGTCGTCTATGCAAGTGCTCTCGCTCACTTGGCGACCGCCTCCACGCAAACCTTCGCCGCCTCCTCGTCGGGGAGACACTTCAGGAACCAAACCGGGACATTCATCGCAAGCCCGTTCTCCGTCGCATGGAGGCCGTCCGCGACGCAACGGTCCCAGCGCGCCCCCGAAATGCTCGTGATGAGGGCCGCATAGGCCTCTACGCCGCGCAGGCGCACTATCTTGTTGAAAGGAGCCTGTTCCAGGAGCACGATACCGCCGATTTTAGCTTCCTCGTTCCTGTAGCATGGGGTCTTGCCGCTCCACGGCGAGCCGTAGACCCGGACGTCCTTAGAGCCGTCCGGCGATTCAAGGATACGCACCACCGGGTTGTCGTCATTCAGGAGATCCGAACCCGCGTTGTGCTTGAGCCAGAGACGCGCGTGCGTACTCTTTCCCGTGCCGCTCTTGCCGAGGAACATGTAGCCCCGGCCGCCGTAAGTGACGACCGCAGAATGGAAAAGCGCTGTCCCGAGGCTCGCCGTGGCAAGCGCGTAGAGTACCATCAGGGAATTGTTCAGCGCAAAGCGCGAGAGGTGCAGCACCGTCGGACTATCGCCACAAGCACACAAATAAAGCGTTGCCTCTCTATAACCGGGCGCACACACAAGCACGCCCGCCCTTTTCCCGAACAGGCTGAAGTCGAACACGGACTCGCCCGCCGCCGTCCGGCCGCAGACGATGATATCGCCTTCCTCTTCCTGGCGCGTATCCTCGGCATACTCCGGAATAGACATTCCAGAGGCCATCGACAATGTGAATATAAGAGAACATCCGTCATTCGGACTGCCGGCCGTGGTCTCCGCCACCTCGAACGGGGAGTAGTTCTGCATCAGCGCAAAGAGGGACTCCCCTGCCTCTACACGGAACAAGTGGCCCGCAACGCGGAAGAACTTCGAGACCATCAGAAAAACTCCTTAATCGAGAGCTTGCGCAACTTTATACGCAGCGGAACCGTACGAAGGAAAAGCTTCCAGTAGCCGACCTCGGACCAGAAGGTCTCCGCCGCATCGAAGGGGAACATCCGGAGCGAATTCTTGCGGTTCACGAGCCAGCGCATGACGGTACCCCTGCTGCGCTTGCCCGCATAGCGCCCGAAGTTGCCGCCCTTCATGACCACATCCAGCATCCAGGCGCCACGCCCGGGATCCGGCCTGCAGAGCATCTTCGAACGGTCAAGCCCGAACACACGCTCCAGAAGCCACATCAGGGCTCCGGCCGTATGATAGAACCCAAACTTGCGAAGTTTCGCGGAGAATTCGGCGCGATCCGCCTCGGTTGCCTGCGACAGCAGAACGTAGTAGTCCATGATCTGCCGCATCCCGATGCCGCCCGCGATAAAATGCCGCTGGATATGCGAAAGCTGCATCGCGAGCGCGAACTTCATCGACGGAACGTTGAACCCCTCGGGAACCGGTTCCGGATGGGCTATCTCATCATCCAAAAAGCGCATGAGGCGCGCCGTGCTGAACGGATTCCGGTTGCCCGACGAAGGCCTGTAGTGGACCTCGACCGATATGCCGTCCGCAGTCCGCGGCAGGTGCAGGTGGTGGCTCGATGCAAAATTATTGACACGCGTGGCGACATCGTCGTCCTCGCCCGATTCGGGCAACAGTCCCATGCGACGGAGCAGGGCATCGACGCTTTCGCGACCCCCCTCGACCCAGATGTCGATATCGCCACACTGGCGCATGAACGTATCGGGATAGAGGCGCGCGTTCGCGGGCCCCTTGAGGATGGCGCTCTTGCGGCCCTCCGCCTCGAACAACCGGGTAAGCCGCGCCGCCTCGCGATTGATGAGCTTGTTCTGCCCCCTGACGGTCTCCGCCTCGCTCGCCCATTGGAATGCAACCGCAAACGGCGGCTGATGTTGCTTGGGCAACTTGCAGACACCACGATACGCAACTCCCAACAGGGACTGCTGGGTAGCCATACGGTAGAGGAGCGGCCACTCTTCGACAGACCCCACCTCAAAACAAGCAAAGCCCTCCCCGCTTACACCGAGTGCAAGTCGAAGAAGGGCAAAAAAATGCTCGTGGAGAGTATCCACTAAATTATGCTAACGGATCCTGTTTGAACGGGGCGTAGCCAGTATCACCTTCAATTTCCCCAGGATTAGGAGAATCGCCACTACCACAAAGAATGAGATTGCTTTGGGTCTTTAAATCTACGGATTCCATTTCCGGAGCGATGTATTCTTTCTTCATGACTTCCTCTTTTTTAGTGTCTAGGAACAATGATGACTTCAAACGTTTCAGGATCGCTATCACTCAGGAGCCTTGCCCGATGGGCAACAGCGACAACTTTCATTCGAGGCGCAACATATTTCCTTTTTTTATTCATTTTTACCTTACGATTACTCTTTTACCGTTATAATAGTAAATTCCCTTGGTGGTTGGCTTGGCATTGAGCCTGCGACCCTTCATATCGAACCAGCTGTCGATAAACTTGATTTCGCCAGTCCTCGTGTCGAGGGTGCCGATGGCTGTCGTTTCGCCCGTCTCGCGCTCGACAATCACAACATCCAGAGTGCCCGGAACGGAATCCTCGTCGATAGAAGCACGGTCGAGTGACGTACTGGATTTCTTCAGCGGGAACGCCAGTCTGTTCGCATGCTGACTGTTCTTCTTAAGAAGGTAGGCTCGGAACGGGCGGGTGGTCGCACTTGATCCAATTCTTGCGAAAGAACCAATCGCATAAGAATTTTCTGCCTGGGCTCTGAAGCCATACGCCCTTCCCAATTCGTCAGCATGGTCTTTCCATTTTATGTAGGAATACGTACCGCGGAATTCCCACAAGCCATCCTCACTGTTCGAATTGTTCAACTCGCTCGTATTGAGAGCGACTGTCTCTCCTTCATCAAGATTGAACGAGAGTGTTGCTGCCTTTGTGCGGATAATATAGGGCGTATTTGCCTGCAGCGTTTTCTCCGCAGCCCAAAATTCAATCTGCGCATTTTCAACATCAACAGACTTTAGTTCATAGAATTCAGCTGCGGGGACCTTGTTCGTATCTATGCTGAATGGCAGAACAATCGTAGAATACATTTTGTCCGCATCCGTTTCATTAACCGGGAATTCACGGTTGAAGTTTACAGAGCTTACGAGGATATTATCTTCAGGAGAAATCGTGCTCACTTCTCCCGTGGACATACCATCGAGTTCCGCAGTCAGCTTTCCGTTTTCGTCTTCGTAGACCTTGATGGCGCCGAAGTCGTTCACGAGGAACGGATAGACTTTGTTCCACTTTGCGTAGAAGGTCGTATCGCCGGTAGAAGCAGCTTCAATCGATATAACCTTCTCTCCGGTATATTCAGCGTTGCCATACCAGCCATCGAATTCATAGCCATCCCTAGTCGGGGTTGCAAGTTCCGTTGCAGAGGCCGCCGTGTATGTATTCGGCGTCAGTTCAGCGGGTTCGCCATCTATATTGTATGTAATCGTGTACGGAACCGGCACCCACTTAGCGTAGAAGGTCGTATCGCCCGTAGAGCCCTTGACAATACCTGTCGCGGCATCGCCTTCGAAGTTTGCGTTAGTAAACCAGCCGCCGAAGGTGTAACCAGCGCTATCTGCAGGATTCCTTAATGTAATAGCATCATCAACAGTATACAAAGTATCACAACGAGGTTTATCCGTTCCTACATAAGTAATCTTGTAAATCTTGTTCCATTTACCGTAGAATGTGAAATCGCCCGTAGTTCCTTTAGCAACATTGGGATTCTTATTTCCAGAAAATTCCGCATTCTTAAACCATCCACCAAACTTATATTCAGCAGATATTGAAGCTGGGTCCTTTATACTAAACTTACTTTCAACGTTGAAACTTTTCGGATATTTTTTATTGTCAGAAACATCACAACCATTACATTCATACGTAATCGTGTAAGAAATAGTATCCCACGTAGGATAAACAATCAAAGGAGCATTAGCGGAATACTCATCACCGAAAGCGTAAGTCAGCCCTTCTTCAGAAACCCATCCACTCTGCAAATAACCTTTGCGAGTATAAGACGTATCCCTTAATGTATAGGCTTCATTATGAATCTTTTTCTCTGCAGCAACAAGCCCTGTTCCATAGGCTCCCGCTCTATACGTGATGTCATAAGTAATGGTCTCCCACTCTGCGTAAAGCGTAATATCGTCTGTTAAACCAGAAGGAATACTTGTTTTCTTATCCTTAAATTCAGCATCAGCATACCAACCCAAAAAACGATACTTTTCATTCCATTCTGGATCGGAAAGCGGCATTCCATCAACAGTAAACTCGTCTGCATTTGAATTTGTGCATTCATCCGAACAATTCAGCACATAATTCACCGTATAGGTATTCTTTGTCCACTTGGCAAAAAGATCGACATCACTCGTAATATTCTGTGTAAAGTCAAACGAATTTTCTGCATCTCTTTCAAACCATCCTTCAAATGTATATCCAGGGTGCGGATCCATCTTATCGACCGTCAGCTCTGTTGCATGCTCGTTTTCATAGACGGAACTTACATACGAAGCCGTAGATGTTTCATCTTCATAAAAACGAACAGTAAAAACAGGAGCGGTAGTCCATGCGGCAACCAAAGTCATGTCCTCTGTTGCAAGCGGAAGATTATCGAGCCCGTTTTCAACATAAAGAATCGTTGGATCATCCCCATTCGCCCAACCCATAAAATTATACTTCACATTTTGAGCGTCAGTGAATGTAGTCGGCCTTTCAAAGCCCTGTACTGCAATTCTCTTTCCGTTTTCAACCTTTATCGATACCGATTCAGAAGATCCATTTGGGAACGTTCCCTGCAAGTCCCCGTTAACAGGACTGAATGTAATCGTATGCATCTTATTCCAATCTGCCGTAATCGTAGTTGCCTTGGTAGCAGCTTTGTTATAGTCATCACCAGACCAACCGGCAAACACATAACTGTCATCGCCCCAAGAGGGGTTTGCAACGCCATCATTATTAATTATATTCCCAGCCTTTACATATTTCACAAATGTTGCTCCGCCAGCAAAAGAGCCTCCATTTGCATTGAAGGTTATCTTGTAACCATCAGCGCCGTAACCGTTCAAGGAAATGCTAGTCGCAGCATCAGACCACGGAGAATCCTTAGTGCAAACACCATCCACCATTTCACCACCATTAAGGGTACAGGCGATCAATGCCGAGTTCAACTCCGACTCTCCTGTCGGAGAACCAGTAGTGTCGCCAGCCCTAGTACGGCCTATACTGTTATTCCCAAATATATCGCTATCATAATAAACATTTTCAAAAGCAGTTGTTCCATCATAGTGATTGCCAACAATGGCTCCCGCTGCACCTGACCCCGTACTAGAGAGAGTGTTTCCAGCATAAACGCAAGAGGATATAGTTGCAACCGCGCCACCAGTATACGCCTTTGTATAACCAGCAATTCCTCCAACATAGGCAGTACCACTTGCATCGATGTTTACTTCACTATAACAATTGCGAATCGTTCCACCACCATTGTTACCAACAATACCGCCAACGGCTTGCCCATCACCAGAAGTAACCATCTTACCCGTCACATAGCAATTTTCAACGATGCTATTCGGATTTGCTTGCCAGCCAACAACAGTCCCAATGGAAAGCGGACTCTTTTCATTGTCTTTGTTTCCAGAAACATATCCATTTCCATAAGCATAAACCTCAACATTTTCAAGGATTACATTCTGTACATGTCCCGTGAAGGCTCCAATAAGCCCCAAATTCTGCGCATATTGTCTATCGTTCGGATACTTTTTTAGAATTTCCTCTGCACTTATGTACAAATTCGATATTATCTTATTATTGCCATCAAAATCAACTGCTCGTTGAGTCCCCTTTGCCGAAATCGGAATCCAGTGATAGCCAGCCATATCCAAATCAGCCATAACTTTTGCGCAATAAGGCGTTTGGTTGTCATTTACTTTTTTCGCGAACCAGGCTAGTTCCGCTGGAGACGTGATCTGATAGCACTCATTCACCTTTTTAGGCGCATCTGCATCTGCACTCCTGTGATCAATCCACGCATCCATAGCAAACCCCTGCCCAACGAGCATCAGGCAGGCCGTACAAACTAAAATTTTAAATTTATTTACAAAAGGCATAAAAACCTCCATTTTTGCTCAAATTTAGCAAATATTTGTAAAGATATAATAATTTTAAGAAAAATAACAACATCAAAAAGAAGGCGTGTGAGAATCATCACGCGCAAAAGCCTTTTTACGGTCCAATCCCTTGCCAGACATGTGATTTAGGTCAAATTCCCTACCTGCCCGGTCGGAATTCACATTCCCTCTTTTTTTGGGGGGCGGACCCGCTATACTTCGTTGTCGATGTCGATAAACCTGGCAGGTATCCCGAGGTCGTTTTCGATTTTCACAGCCAGCGCCCGGACGCCGAAAATCTCGGTGCGGTGGTGGCCCGCCGAAATCAGGTTGAAACCGAGTTCCTCGACGGCGATAGGCACAGCCTCCTTGATTTCGCCGGTGACAAATGCGTCACAGCCGAGCGAGATGGCCTCCTCGATGCCGCTTGCGCCGGAGCCGCTGCAGATGGCGACCTTCCGGACAGTCTCGCTACCGTACAGGAGGCTGTGCTGCACCCCATGCTCGAAAACTCCGCTGGCAAGGTCCACAAAGCCCTCGCGGGAAACAGGCTCGGCAAACTCCCCCACGACGCCCACGGTACGTTCGCCCTCACGCATAAACCCATCAATCTTCTCGAGGCCGAGCGCACGGGCAATCTGCACGTTGTTCCCGATTTCCATGTGGCCGTCGAGCGGCAGGTGGTAGCCGTACAGCGAGATGCCGTTTTGCATCAGGCGGCGCATGCGCTCGCCGAACTTGCCCACGAGCACGCGGTTCTCGCCCTGCCAGAACCCGTTCGGGTGGTGGACAATAATGCAGTCCGCATGTTCCTCGATTGCCGCATCGATAAGCCTGTCACGGAAAGATACTCCCGTCACGATTTTGGTCACCTTGTCGGACGCCTCCACGCAGAGGCCATCCACACAGTAGTCCTTGAACGCGTGCGGTTCAAGAAGGTCGTTCAGCCAGCCGGAAAAATCAGATATGTTCATACCCAGAAAATAGCAAAAAAGAGAAAAATGACCGAACCGAACCTCACCCGCCCGTCCGGAGTTGTCAAACCTTATGCGTTTTTGTACATTTATGCATAGAAAACCAAAAAACGTTTTTTCAGCGCTTGGGGAAGCTCAAAAATGCGACTTTCTTTTCGGTGCTGTTAACAAAGGAGCCCAGCAATGGCACACTATCTATTTACCTCTGAATCCGTGTCCAAGGGACACCCGGACAAGGTTGCCGACCAGATTTCCGATTCCATCCTCGACGCCTGCCTCGCACAGGACCCGAAGAGCCGCGTGGCCTGCGAGACGCTCGTGAACACGGGCCTCGTCGTGATTTCCGGCGAAATCACCACCAAGGCGAACGTCGACTTCCAGGAAGTCGCCCGCAACACCATCAAGAATATCGGCTACGTGAACCCCGACCTGCAGTTCGACTACAAGGGCTGCGCCGTGCTCGTCGCGATGGACAAGCAGTCCCCCGACATTGCGCAGGGCGTGGATGCCAAGGCCGCCGACGGCAAGAAGGACGACAAGCAGGGTGCCGGTGACCAGGGCATGATGTTCGGCTACGCCGTGAACGAGACGCCGGAACTGATGCCGCTCCCGATCAGCCTCGCCCACAAGCTCATGGAAAAGATCCAGGAACTCCGCGAACAGGGCAAGATCAAGTGGCTGCGCCCGGACGCCAAGTCGCAGGTGACTGTGGAATACGACGAGAACGACAAGCCCGTACGCGTGGACACCGTCGTGATTTCTACCCAGCACGATGAATTCGTGAACGGCAAGGAACTCAAGCACGCCGTGATCGAAAAGGAAATCATCGAGAAGCTCATCAAGAAGGTCATCCCGGCCAAGCTCCTCGACAAGAATACCCGCTACCTCGTGAACCCGACCGGCAAGTTCGTTGTCGGCGGCCCGCACGGCGACTGCGGCCTCACCGGGCGCAAGATTATCGTGGACACCTACGGCGGCATGGGCCGTCATGGCGGTGGCGCGTTCAGCGGCAAGGACCCCTCCAAGGTCGACCGCAGTGCAGCATACGCTGCCCGCTACGTAGCGAAGAACATTGTGGCTGCAGGCCTCGCCTACCGTTGCGAAGTCCAGCTCGCCTACGCCATCGGTTACAGCAAGCCCGTGTCCGTGCTCGTGAACACCTTCGGTACCGGTAAGATTGGCGATCGCAAGATCGAAGAAATCGTCGCGAAGAACTTCGACCTTTCCCCGGCAGGCATCGAGAAGATGCTCGACCTGAGGAAGCCCGGCTACGTGGAGACCGCCGCGCTCGGCCATTTTGGCCGCACCGGCAAGCGCTTCACGTGGGAAAAGACGGACAAGGCCGCAGCACTCAAGAAGGCCGCGAAGATCTAATCCTGCGAAGCCGCAGAAAACGACATACGAAAGAGCGCTCCCGAACCGGGAGCGCTCTTTTCATTTATCCGTTACGGACAAACGCTATTAACAACCGAGCTTGGCGGACAGGTAAGCTTCGAGTTCGTCAATCTTTACCAGTTCCTGCTTCATGGAGTCGCGTTCGCGGACGGTCACGAAGCCGAGCTTTGCCGGATCGGATTCACCCTCGCCCACGGTGTCGAAGTCGACAGTCACGCAGAACGGCGTGCCGAGTTCGTCCTGACGGCGGTAGCGCTTACCGATGGACTGCGTTTCGTCGTATTCCACGTTCCAGCGGTTCAGGAGCTTCTGGTAGAGCTCTTCGGCCTTGGCCTTCACCTGGCCCTTCTTCACCAGCGGGAGCACGGCGACCTTCACCGGAGCAATCTTCGGGTCGAAGTGGAGCACGGTACGTTCGTCGTTTTCGAGCTTTTCGACTTCGTAAGCGTCGCAGAGAAGCACGAGGAGCAAACGTTCCACACCGAGAGACGGTTCCACCACGTACGGAATATAACGCTTGTTCTGCACCGGGTCGATGTATTCCTGCTTGACCTTGGATTCGTTCTGGTGCTGCGTCAAGTCGTAGTTCGTACGGCTTGCGATACCCCAAAGTTCGCCCCAACCGAACGGGAATTCGTATTCCACGTCGGTGGTGCCGTTGGAATAGTGAGAAAGTTCTTCCTTGGCATGTTCGCGGAGGCGGAGCTTTTCCTTGTTCACGCCCAGGTCGTTCACGAGCCAGTCAAAGCAGTACTTGCGCCAGAAGTTGTACCATTCCAGTTCGGTGCCCGGTTCGCAGAAGAATTCCAGTTCCATCTGTTCGAATTCGCGGGTACGGAAGATGAAGTTACCCGGAGTGATTTCGTTACGGAAGCTCTTACCGATCTGGCCCACACCGAACGGGATGCGCGGGCGGACATTGTCGACAATGTTCTTGAAGTCCACGAAAATACCCTGGGCCGTTTCCGGACGGAGGTAAACCTTGTTGCCTTCGCCTTCGATCACGCCGATTTCGGTCTGGAACATCAGGTTGAATGCGCGGGGCTTGGTCCAGTCGGTCTTGCCGCAGGTCGGGCATTCGATCTTGTTGTCCATCATCATCTGGTGGACTTCGTCAAAGTTCTTGCCGGCGCAGCAGCCTTCGCCGAGCTTGTCTTCCAAAAGTTGGTCGGCACGGAAACGTTCGTGGCAAGCGAGGCAGTCCACCAGCGGGTCAGAGAAGTTGCCCACGTGGCCCGAGGCCTTCCAGACGCGGGGGTTCAAAAGAATAGAGCTGTCGAGACCGAGCACATCCTGGCGGCTCGTGACGAACTTCTTCCACCAGAGGTTCTTGATGTTACGCTTCAGTTCCACGCCATACGGACCGTAGTCCCAAGTGTTGGCGAGGCCGTCGTAAATTTCGGAGCCGGGGAAAATGAAACCGCGGCGCTTGCAGAGGGAGATGATGTCCTTGAGGGCATCCTGAACTTTCTTTGCCATTATGTAATCCTTTATCGGCTAAATCAAGCCGGACTAGGAACCTACCTGGATGATAGGCCCTGACGGGGGTCAAATATAGTTTTTTTGAGGACTTTTCCTCTACCTTATCAACATTTTACTCTTTTTTACTAGATTTATAGGCCTACTTGTTGATAGATTTATGATGTCCGCCCCTCACGGACAAGGAATAGAATATTTATGCAGATCGACTGGGAAAGATGCCTGAACTACTTGCGCGGAATGCTCTCCGATTCCGTCTTCAAGACTTATTTCGCACAGACAAAGCTGGTGAACCAGACTGCCGGACACACAGTGATTTCCGTGCCGCCCGGACTGGACACCAAGGTCTACTCTGCCTACAAAGAACTCATCAAGCTCGGATGGAAGGACGCGACGCACCTGGACACGCCCATGGAGTTCGAGTTCCAGCCGCAAGAAATCGCACTGCAGCCCGCACAAGCCCCTAGTGACAACAGTTTCAAGGACTTCCTCAAGCCGAGCGTCCCGCTTTCGGGGAGCTTCCGCTTCGAGAACTTCGTGCCCGGCGACAAGGCGCAGCTCGCATTCAACGCGGCCATCGCCGTCGCGAAAAACCCCGACGGCACGCAGTACAATCCGCTGTTCATCTACGGATCATCGGGACTCGGCAAGACGCACCTCCTGCAGGCCATCGGCAACTACATCCTCGAAGAAGACCCGACTAAGCGCGTCTGCTACCTCACCAGCGAGGATTTCTCGCAGCAGTACATGAAGTGCCTGCGCGAAGGCCGCGTCACGGAGATGAGCGACTTCTACCGCAACGAGGTCGACATCCTCCTCATCGACGACATCCAGAACTGGACAGGCAAGTACGAGACGCAGAACGAGTTCTTCCTGATTTTCAACGCGCTGCACCAGGCGGGCAAACAGATCGTGCTTACCTCCGACGCTCCGGCAGGCGAAGTGAAGAACCTCTCCGACCGCCTCGTGAGCCGCTTCGCATGGGGCCTCACCGTGGACATCCAGCCGCCCGACGTCGAGACGCGCGAGGCCATCCTCCACAAGAAGGCCGAAGAACGCCATCTCGAAATCAGCGACGACGTGCTGCATTTCCTCGCCGAGAAAATTGCGAGCAACGTCCGCTGCCTCGAAAGCGCCATCATCAAGCTCACGCTGCAGTCGAGCCTCATGAACCACGATATCGACATGAGCATTGCGCAGAAAGTGGCCGCCGAAATCGCGCCCACGCTCCGCCGCCGAGTAAGCCTCGACGCCGTGCTCCACGCCGTCTCGCAGCATTACGAGGTGCCCGAATCCAAGCTCACCGAGCCCGGGCGCGGCACCAAGGAAATCTCGAAGGCGCGTCAGGTCGCGATGTACCTCATGCGCGAATGTTCCTCCATCAGCCTCCAGAGCATAGGTTCCCGCTTCGGCGGCAAGGACCACTCCACCGTCGTCCACGCCATCAAGAGCGTCAAGAAGGAGATGGAAACGGACGCAGCATTCGCACGCCTCATCGAAGGCCTAAAGAACTCTATCCACGACTAACGGATTTAAGATGAATTTATTCAAACTCTCCGGAATCTGCCTTGCGATGACCGCAATGGCAGCTTTTGCCGAACCCGAAACGCTCACCGTCATCGGTGTTGGCGACATCATGATGGGCCTCAACTTCCCCGAAGAAAAACCCGTACTCCCCAAGCAGGACGGCGAGCTCGTGTTCTCCGAAGTGAAGGACATCCTGAGGGATGCCGACCTCACCACGGGAAACCTCGAAGGCGTGCTCATGAACAAGGGCGGGCTCCCGAAGCCCTGCTGCCGCTCCACCAAGAAGTCCGGCAACTGCTACTGCTTCCGCTCCCCCGAGAACTACACGCGCCACCTGCTCGACGCGGGATTCGACTACGTCAGCGTCTCGAACAACCATTCCGGCGACTTCGGCAGCGAAGGCAGAATCTGCACGCAGCGCGCCCTCGACGAAGCGAAGCTCGCCTATGCAGGATTCGAGAAGAGCTGCGAATACAAGATCCTTGAACTGAACGGCGTGCGCTACGGCTTCGCCTCGTTCTCCGTGAGCAGCGGCACCCTCACCGTATTCGATACAGAAAAGGCGAAGAAGACCATCGCCCTCCTGCGCGACTCCTCCGACATCGTCATCGCCACGATGCATATCGGAGCCGAAGGTTCCAAGTACACGCATATTACCCGCGAATCGGAAACATTCCTGGGCGACAACCGCGGTAACCCCTACCAGTTCGCGCGCCTCGCCATCGATGCCGGAGCAGACATCGTATTCGGCCACGGCCCGCACGTGCCTCGCGCCATCGACCTCTACAAGGGCAAGTTCATCGCCTACAGCCTCGGGAACTTCGCAACCTCCACCAGCGTAAACATCCAGGGCGTCACGGGATACGCCCCCATCGTGAAGATTACCATCGACAAGAAGACCGGCGACTTCAAGGAAGGACAAATCTACTCGTTCATCCAGAAGGGCAACAACGGAGATCGCAAGCCCAACCGCGACGACAAGGGCGCCTGCATCAAGCTCATGAAGGAACTCACCGAACAGGACATTCCCGAATCCCCCATCCAGATTGCCGACGACGGAAAGATAACGCTCAAGTAGCCGCGGTTAGCAATAGCAAAGCGCGACACGCCTATACAAAAAGCCCCGGACCAAAGTCCGAGGCAATTTTTTACGATTGTCATCCCCGATTTTCACGGTTGTCATCCCCACGCAGGCAGGGATCTAAATCGATTACAGGCAGTGAGCGCGGAGGTCTTCGTCGCTCAGCGTGCTGAGGTATGCAGGCGGCACGTCGAGGACGGTCTTGCAACCGGTCACTCCGTTAGCCTTCATGCGGAGTGCCGCGCGGGCGTAAGCCACGAGAACGCTCGTCGTGAATTCCGGGTTGGAATCGAGCTTCAGGCTGTATTCGATCACGTGGGTGTGTTCCTTGTTCATGCCGGTCTTGCCGGTACGAATCACGAAACCGCCGTGAGCGAGGCCGCTGTGGTTCTTGTTGAATTCTTCTTCGCTGATGAAGTTGACGGTCGTGTCGTATTCGTCGAAGTAGTTCGGCATCGTCTTGATGGCGTTCTCGATGTAGGCCTTGTCGGCACCTTCTTCAGCAACCACGTAAACCAGGCGCGTGTGCTTCTGGCGGGTGGTGAGTTCCGGCATGGAACCGCTACGCACGGCTTCGAGAGCCGCTTCCACCGGGCAAGTGTACTGCTTCGCGTTCTTCACGCCCTTGATGCGGCGGACAGCGTCGCTGTGGCCCTGAGAAACACCCTTGCCCCAGAACGTGTAGTCCTTGCCTTCCGGGAGAATAGACTGGGCGTACACGCGGTTCAGGCTGAACATGCCCGGGTCCCAACCCACAGAAATCATCGCGATGTTGCCGGCAGCCTTGGCGGCAGCGTCGACGGCAGCGAAATGCTGCGGAATCTTGGCGTGCGTGTCGAAGGAGTCGATCACGTTGAACATGGCGGCGTACTTCGGGGTGAGCACCGGCAGGTCCGTAGCGGAGCCGCCACAGATGATGAGCAGGTCCACCTTGCCTTTCCAGGCTTCCATTTCAGAGACGTTCAGCACCGGAACGCCCGCCGTCTGGATCTTGACCGTAGCGGGGTCACGACGCGTGAAAACGGCGACCAGTTCCATATCCGGAGCCTGCTTCACGGCGCATTCTACACCGCGACCCAGGTTACCGTAACCGAGAATAGCAATCTTTGCCATAACAATATCCTTGTTAAAAATTTTTGCGTAGAAAATATAGCATTAGACGAAAGACGATAGACGAAAGACGAAAGAAATTCATGTAAAAATTATAGGGAGTAAAGGGGGACGCCTCCCCCTGGCTGCAGCCTCGCCCTTCTGTCACCCTGGAGCACAGCGATAGGGTCCAAGGCGAGTCTTCCGTCACCCCCTCGTGCGGGCGCGGCAACCCCCGGAATGCGTAGACACGGAGGAATTTGTTCAAAATTTTTACTATTTTTTGGGATAGAAGGAACGAAGAGTATGTCTATCATTAGAAAAGCACCATTTGGTCATGTGGTAACCGCATTTCTGCAGTCATCTGGGTCCCGGCACGTAGGCCGGGATAAACTCCGGCGAGGATCTGTGCGTCTTGTGTTTGCTCTTGCATTGACGCTTGCGCTTGCCGCCTGTGATGACGACGAGAGCAGTTTCGTGCGGCCCGGGGAAGATTCCTCGTCGAGTGTCTGCGAGGACTGCGACGATGCCAGCAGCAGTTCTGTAAAGTCGAACTCTTCGTTCAGCGCGAAGTCATCTTCGAGTGTCAATGCGAAGTCGTCTTCTTCCAGCGTTGCACCGAAGTCGAGCAGCTCGGTGCGTTCGTCATCCAGCGTCGCTTCGAGCAGTTCCGTGCGTTCGTCATCCTCGGCTCCGGTCGAGGATCTGTCGAGTAGCAGTTCGGCGAAGTCGAGTAGCTCTGCAAAATCTAGCAGTTCTGCGAAATCCAGCAGCAGCGCGAAGTCCTCTTCCAGTAGCGTCACACAACAGTCCAGCAGCAGTGAATATGTGCCGTTTGACCATTCCGATGCTTTAGCAGAAGATTGGCGTATTGGTGAAAATCGTTATAAGACATTTACGGATCCGCGCAATGGTCGTAGCTATTACTACATAACGATAACGGGACATCCATTAACGGGAACAGGAAACGTGTCGGTGACAGTTATGGCAGAAAACTTGAATATCGGCGAGATGGTGCTCGGCGAAAACGACCAAAATAATGATTCTAAGGTTGAGCGCTACTGCTACAACAATGATACTACCAAGTGCGATGAATTCGGTGGCCTCTACCAGTGGGCCGAGATGATGCAGTTGCCGAGCCGCTGCAATACTGAAAGTTGTGCCGATTTGATTCAGCCGAACCACCAGGGAATCTGTCCCGATGGTTGGAGGCTTTTTACATATGAAGATTATATTGTTGTTCGTACAGCCGAAGGAAATGATGATGGCATCAAGGGCTTGCGTTCAATGCATGGCTTTAGCGGGAAGAATACAACCGGGTTCTCCCTAGTTGGCGCTGGATTAAGGGACCCTGAGGGAGGTGTGTTTAAATCTCTTAAAAAGGTTGCTTTCTGGTTTTACCCGCAAGAGCATAGTTACGATGTGACTGTATACGCAACGGGTGGCTATGTATCTGGCTCAAATGAGCGAGCTCCGCAACCAGATGATGGGGATTTAAAAACATATGGCTTCTCCGTCCGTTGCGTGAAGGTTGAATAATCACAAATTTTGACACAAAGTACAGCGCACCTGGAAGTGCGCTGTAATTTGTATATCCCAAATGGAATTTTTTTCAAATTCCACACAAAAAGTTTTAACTAAAAAGGCGAAAATCATGTCCAAGAATGTCAAGTCCAACAACAAGAACATCAAGAAGTCTGCTCCCAAGGCTAAAAAGTCCACCCGCAACAATTACAAGATCGAATCTCTCGAGCCTCGCTTGATGATGGATGCCGATCCTGGATTTGATGTAGAGCACTTGAATGATTATGCGGAACAGATTGAATCTATCTCTGGGAATATGGGCGAACAGGTGTCTGCTGCTGTCAATTCCATTGAAGGTTTCGATGCTTCTAAACTTGGTCTTGCGGAATCTGTCGGCTCCTTTACCACAATGTTTGGCGAAAGTGTAGACACCCTGAAAACGACTATTGCGGACAAAGTAAATGACGTGCTTACTCAGTCCTTGGATATGGCCCGCACTGCTATCGAGCAGGCGAATGCCAACCTTGAACAAGGGGTTGAACCTATCACCAAGCTTAGCCTTACGAAGCTTGTGGATACCTATGTGAAGAATTTCCTTGAAAGCGAACAGGGCGAAGAGTACAGGGGACTCACGTTCTCTGCGGAAGGTTCTAGGCTCACTGTCGGTATCGACCTTTCTGAATCTAAGTCGCTTGAGAATCTCGGTGTCGACCTCGGTTCTTGGGGCAAGGTTTCGGTAGATGGTTCTGCCAATCTTTCTGCTGCTGCACAGGCTAGCATTTCTGTTGAATTGGACAAGGACGGAAGTGGCACTTTCTTCGATAGCGACGATGATTTCGAGATCACTGCGCCGCAGGTCAATAAGCTTGAAATCTCCATCGACATTGCCGAAGCTTCAGCCAAGTTCATGAATATCGCTGTTTCCGAAACTGAATCCGATGCCGAAGCAAAACCGGACATGACCCTCAGTTATGCGCCTGATGAGGGTGTGACCAAGAATGTGGACCTGGAATTCAAGGTGGGCGAAATCGCCAATCTCCCGTTCTATGTGGCCGATGAGGGCGTCTTGAAAGTGTCGACCAACGATGGTGAACTCGATGTCCAGGTCCCGGAATTCAAGCTGAATAAGGATTTTTCTCTGGGTACGGTGCTCAAGGCTGTTGAATCAGTAAAGATAGAAGACTTGGTATCGGCCCTTAATAATAACATAGGTGATCTTCCTTCTGGGGTGTCCGAATTGTCTTTTGTCCAGGAAGGGCACCCGTTTCCTTGACCACCCCGCGCCCAAGCACCCCGAAAAAGTCCATTTTTGTCATAATCTGACATGGCAATTAAAGTATATTTGTTCGCAGACACTAAACCACAAACCTCGCCTTTTTATGCTTGTAGGCGAAAGGAGTAAAAAATGCCAGAATTATGCCGTTTTTTGGGCATCGTCATCCAAATGTACTTCAACGATCATATGCCTCCACACTTCCATGCGATATATAATGACTTGGAAGGTGTCTTCGAATTATCTACATTTGAGATGTTGGAAGGCAATCTTCCGGCAAGGGTCAAAGGTCTTGTTGTCGAATGGGCAACTCTTCATAAGCAGGATTTGCTAGATAATTGGAATTCTTTGACAAACACCGGAGAATACAAGAAAATCGATCCACTGGTCTAGACTATGCTTCACGTGATTGACGCAAAATATATTGGCGATTACAAGATATCCGTCGAATTCAACGACGGATGCCGTTTTGTCACTGATTTCGAAAGCGTCATCAAGTCGGACCACCGACCCATCGTGCAGCAACTAGCAGACATCAATACCTTTAAAGATTTCACGCTGCAAGCGCACACGATTACATGGTCAAACGGCGTCGATTTCGCCCCCGAATTCATCAAGAGCCTTAATTTTTGACAAAAATAGCAAAAAATATATTGTATTTTTGACAAAAGTTATATATTTTTATTGTATTTTTGACGGAACGGCTAAAAAAGGCCAAAAACGAGGTTTTTGATGGACTTGAAGCGCAAGAGCGAGAAACACATTCGAGAATGGCTCAAAAACAGCCAAAAGAAGGCCTTGCTTGTAAAAGGAGCCCGCCAGGTGGGGAAAACTCACGCCATTCGGGACGTACTGACAGCAGAACATGCGGATTTCTTTGAGATAAACCTCATCGAAACCCCTGCCGCGGTAGATGTTCTTGCCGCAACGCAAACTGTCGATGATCTTGTCCTGGGCTTTTCGGCTCTTAGCACGCAGAAACTGGAAAAGGGCAAGACAATCATCTTCATCGACGAAGTCCAGAAATACAAGGAAATGATTACCAAAATCAAGTTCCTTGTAGAAGAAGGGAGTTTCCGATATGTCCTGAGCGGGTCGCTCCTTGGAGTGGAGCTGACGAATCTCGATTCTGCGCCTGTGGGCTACATGACCACGGTAGAAATGTTCCCGCTGGATTTCGAAGAATTCCTGCAAATCACGAACATCGATGACAACATCATTTCTAGTTTGCGCTCGTCCTTCGAAAACCGGACGCCCGTCATGGATGCGGTAAACCAGAAAATGCTGGACCTGTTCACGCGCTACCTTATCGTGGGCGGCATGCCGGAGGCCGTGAGCAACTTTGCGGACAACAGCAACCTGAACGATGTCATGCGGATCCATCGCGACATTCTGAGTCAGTACAAGCTCGACTTTACGCAATACGAAACGGAAGACAAGCGTTTGTTGCTGACAAACGCTTACGAACTGATTCCTGCGGAACTTCTGAAACAGAACCGTCGGTACATCGTGACGGACTTGAAAAAAGGGCTCCATTTTGAGCGTGTACAAAGCACATTCCTCTGGCTGAAAAACGCTGGCGTCGCACTTTCTGTTTTCAACAGCACCGAACCGAGAATTCCATTAAAGCTGAACGAGAAAAGCAGTTTGTTTAAGCTTTACCTTGCGGATGTCGGCATGCTCACTTCGGAATACGGGATGAACACGAAGTCCATGCTGCTGACAAAAAATCAGAACCTGAATGCCGGCGGAATCTACGAAAACGCCATTGCTCAGGAACTCTATTCAAAAGGGTTCCGGCTTTACTATTACAATTCAAATCGCCTGGGCGAACTGGATTTTGTAATTGAATACAACAACCGAGCATTGCCCATCGAAGTGAAAAGCGGCAAGGATTACACCATCCATTCCGCCATGAACAACTGTCTTGCGAATTCCGAATACCAAATGCAAGAAGGCTTCGTCTTTGCAAACTGCAATGTTTCCCGAAAGGGAAAGGTGACGTATCTGCCCATCTACATGGTCATGTTCTTGCAGCAAGATTCAGAACAGATTGTTCTAGACAAGATTGAGTTTTAACAGATTCCCGTGCTGCCGAAGCCGCCGCGGTCGGCGCCTTCAAGTGGGCCTTCCTCGAAGGTAAGCGTGGGCTGCTGCTCCATGATGCGGAACTGCGCGATGCGGCTCCCCTTCTCGATGGTCACGTCGCGAGTGGCGTACACCGGCATTTTCCACCAGTCGTTCGCGCCGCAGTAGCTTGAATCCACCACGCCCACGGAATTCGCCTGCAGAATGCCGAAGTTCTTGAACGTGGAACTGCGCGGGGCGATATGCGCCTCGAAACCCTCGGGCAACTTCATCGCGACCCCCAGGTGAATGAGCCTGAACTCCCCCGCCTTGAGCGTCACGGTCTCCGCCGCCGCGAGGTCAATCCAGTCGGACTTGCCGCCGACGTAAGTGAGTTTCGGAATGGAATCGTCAAGATACTGAATTTTGATCGTCTGTGAGGCCATAAACCAAATATACATTTTTGTCTGCAGTCGAAAGGTTTTACAATTTCAGCCATAATTTCAAATTCCGTAAAACAAATTTCAGAAAATTTCATTCGGCCATCCAAGGAAACCGGTCGTCTTTTTGCGCAAAAACGCCGTAATTTCAAAAAATTTGCCATAAAAATCCAAATTGGCACGCTCTTTGCACAGAGGGGATGAATTCCAAAATTCCTTGGAATCAAACAAGGACAATAACAATGAAACTCGTTACGGCCTACATCCAACCCGAACGACTGAATCTCGTGAAGCAAGCGCTTTACGAAAACAACATTTTCAAGATGTCAGTTACCAACGTGCTCGGCTGCGGCCAGCAGAAGGGCTACAACCAGCGCTTCCGCGGCGTGGTGACCGAGGTGAATTTGCTCAAGAAGATTTGCCTCAAGATTGCGGTAAACGATGAATTCGTGCAGCCCTGCATCGATGCCATCATCAAGGGCGCGCGCTCCGGCGAAATCGGCGACGGCAAGATCTTCGTCACCTCGCTCGAACAGTGCATCCGCATCCGCACCGGAGAAACAGGGCCGGAGGCAATCGGTTAGACGAAAGAACGGCGCTCCGCGCCTACAGACAAAAGATTTATTAAAAGGATTTAAAGAATGAACGAAGTTACACAAGTCGTACCTGTCAGCGACGCAATCTTTATGACAGAAAACATCTGGATCATGATCAGCGCCATGCTGGTGTTCATCATGGGTCTTGGATTCGCCTGCGTTGAAGCGGGCCTCGTGCGCGCCAAGTGCGCTGCCAACGTCGCCTTCAAGAACATCGCGGTCCCCGCCATAGGCATCACGATGTACGCCCTGCTAGGCTTCGGCCTCATGTATCCGGGAACCTTCAACGGGATTCTCGGTTTCGCGGGCTTTGGCATTGGCGACTGGGCGAATCCGGCCAGTTTCACCTCCGCCTACAACGGCCACTTTACTTTGTTTGCAGACTGGCTTTTCCAGGCAATGTTTGCAGCGACCGCAGCAACGATTGTCTCGGGCGCCGTGGCCGAACGTGTGAAACTCAATTCCTTCCTGGTCTTCACCATTGTCTACGTGGCTTTCGTCTACCCGATTGTGGGTAGCTGGACATGGGGCGGCGGCTGGCTTTCGACCATCGGCAAGGCTGGTTTCCACGACCTCGCCGGTTCTACCCTCGTGCACTCCGTGGGCGGCTGGGCAGCACTTGCCGGCGTAATGATTCTCGGGCCCCGTATCGGCAAGTACGTGAACGGCAAGGTACACGCCATCCCGGCACACAACATTCCGCTTGCAACCATCGGTGTATTCATGCTGTGGTTCGGTTGGTGGGGATTCAACGCAGGTTCCGCACTCAGTGGCGACCCGAAGGCTACTAGCTGGATTCTCGTGACCACGAACCTCGCCGCTGTCGCGGGTATCATTACCGCGACGCTCACGAGCTGGATCGTCTCGAAGAAGCCCGACGCCACCATGGCGCTGAACGGATGCCTTGCCGGCCTCGTGGCAATCACTGCCGGTGCAGACGTGGTGACTCCGCTCTCCTCCTGGATTATCGGTGCCTTCGCTGGCGTACTCGTAGTCGGCGCAGTATTCATGTTCGACCGCCTGCACTTGGATGACCCGGTCGGCGCCCTCTCTGTTCACCTGGTGAACGGCGTGTGGGGTACGATTGCCGTGGGTATCTTTGACATGACGGGCAATTACAGCGTGCTCACTCAGCTCATCGGTGTTGCCGCCTACGCCCTACCCTGCTTCGCCGGCGCTAGCCTGATTTTCTTCGTCATCAAGAAGACAATGGGCCTGCGCGTCACGGAAAGGCAAGAACTCCGCGGCCTCGACCAAAGCGAACACGGACAAGAATCCTACAGCGGATTCCAGATCTTCAGCAACATGTAATTTGGGCGCAAGCAAGAAACTTCATACTGTCACTCAACAGATACACAAGAAGGGATGTCGCAAGACATCCCTTCCTGTGTATCTATAAAAAACCATTCAAAGACGACGCCCTACAGACAACTTTGCCGCTCTCCGAACGATCGCTTTGGAACAAAGACCAATTTCATTACATACTAAATGATCACAAGAGAGAACTTAGTATGTAATTTTCAAAAAATGCCAAACAGGCTTACATACTAAGCACTCTAAAAAAACATTTTAGTATGTAAAAAACAAAAAAAAGCCTTAAAAACAAGATAGAAACAGTCTTAAAACGACTTTTTTCCTCAAATGAGCCCTAAAATCACTCTTTGACACATCATAATTACATACTAAATATCTTCAAAAAGAAAATAGTATGTAATGGCAACTGAACAACATCATAAATTACATACTAAACCACATCAAAACAGAGGTTTGTATGTAAAGCCAGTATTTTACCCATCCGAGTGCAAACTGATTTCCGATATTAAACAAAAGAAACCGATGGGTACACCCCCACCGGTTTTCTTTGACGGGAAAAACAACTGTTTACTTTCCTGCAATTTCCTTGGCCTTCGCTTCGATTTCGGCGATGGCTTTCTTGCGGCCTTCAGCGGTATCTGCGTTGGCGAGGACGATGTTCACGAACACGGAGCCTGCAACCACGGCATACACGTGCTTGCTGAGCACCTTGGACTGTTCGCCGTTACGGATGCCGAAACCGCCGAGAACTTTCGCGCCCCCCTTACCGACCGTATCGATAAAGTCGAGCGTCGCCTGGTCAATGGTAGTTTCGCTGCCGGTAGTGCCCGCGCGAAGAGCGGCGTAGATGTACTTGAAGCCCTTGGAAGCCATGGTTTCGAGGCGTTCCTTGGTCATGGAAGGTGCCGCCACCGGGATGTTTTCGAGGCCGTGTTTTTTGCAGGCTTCGGTGAGGCCCTCGTCGCAATCGAACGGCAAGTCCGGAATGATGCATGCGGAAACACCCGAGTCCTTGCACATACGTACAAAGTTGTCTATACCCGGCGTAAAAGCAAGCGAGCCGTAAGTCATGATGTAGATGGGCGTTTCGGGATGGCGCTCGTGAATCTTCTTCACGATTTCAAGACCCTGCTTGGTCGAATAGCCCTTGTCGAGAGCGATCGTCGATGCCGTCTGGATGGCCGGACCGTCGGCGCTCGGGTCACTGAAGGCCAGCTGGATTTCAAGGATGTTCGCGCCACCCTTCACGAGGGCGTCGGCAATGGCGATAGAAGTTTCTGCGTCCGGGAACCCGGCAATGAGATGAGACATTAAGTTCATAGTTATAATCCCGTTTTGTCATGCCCGCCTGGTCCTATCGGCCTTTGGCCTCCAGGATGACTGGGCATCTCCTTTTATTTGTTCATTATCTCCGCGTCATGGATGTCCTCGTTGTTGTCGAGGCGCTTGAGTTCGGCCTTCAGGAATTCCTTCCATTTTTCGGGGCGGAACACCGGGCTCGTGATAAAGATGTCCTTGTCGCCGCGGCCACTCATGTTGATGACGAGCGCCTTGTCCTTCGGAAGTTCCTTCGCAATCTTCATGGCGGCGGCTCCGGCATGGGCGCTTTCGAGGGCGAAGAGAATACCTTCGTTGCGGGCGAAGAACTTGACCGCTTCAAGCGCTTCCTTGTCGAGAATCGCGGTGAATTCCACACGACCCGATTCACCGAGGGCAGCAAGCTGCGGGCCGATTCCCATGTAGTCGAGGCCTGCCGAAATGGAGCGGGTCGGCAGCGACTGACCGTCTTCATCGATGAGGAAGCGGCTCTTGTAACCCTGCAGAATGCCTTCGCGACTGGCGTTACCCGTCATGCGGGAAGCGTTCTCGCCCACGTTCGGGCCAATGCCGCCGGCTTCCGCACCAATCAGGCGCACGTTCGCATCGTTAATGAACGGAGTGAACACGCCGATGGAATTGCTACCGCCACCCACGCAAGCGACGACCGCTGCGATGTCGATGTTGCGTTCTGCGGCCTGGCGCTTGACCTCTTCACCGATAATCGACTGGAACGTACGGACAATATCCGGAAACGGTGCGGGACCGAGAGCGGAACCGAGCACATAATGCGTGTTCTTGAAATTCGTTGCCCAGTCGCGCATGGCCTCGCTCACGGCATCCTTCAGAGTGCGGCTACCGCTCGTGACCGGCACGACCTTCGCGCCGTACATTTCCATGGTCGCCACGTTCGGCTGCTGGCGGCGCACGTCAACCTCGCCCATGTACACCACACATTCGAGGCCGAGCTTCGCGCAAGCGGCGGCAGTGGCGAGCCCGTGCTGGCCGGCACCCGTCTCCGCGATGATGCGGGTCTTGCCCATCTTCTTTGCGAGCAAGCACTGACCGATGGCGTTGTTGATCTTGTGTGCGCCCGTGTTGGCGAGGCCTTCGAGCTTGATGTAAATCTGAGCGCCACCCAACAGTTCCGTTGCCGTCGGAGCGTAATACAGCGGGGTCTCGCGGCCAATGTAGTCGCGCTGGATAACGTGCAACTCCTCGAGGAATTCCGGATCGTGGATGTACTTGTTGAACGCCGCTTCGAGGTCGTCGAGCGGGCGGCGGATGATTTCGGCAACGTACTTGCCGCCGAACTTGTCAAAGAAACCGTTGTTAGAAACCGTTGATGTCATTTTTATTTTGTCGCGCCTTTTGCGCCTTGAGGTTAATGGTTATGGCTTCTGGTCCACCCGGAAGACAAAAAAAGAGGCTTCCGGTGAGTCCGAAAGCCTTTTACAAACACTTGATGAAATCAGCAAACCGGACTCTATTTCGTAGAGCCCCACCACCAGCGGTTGAAACGGATTGCAGAAATCATCTTCATGTGCTCAAAATTAGAAACCGAAACTTATGTTGGCAAGGGAAACGCGCAAAAAAAATGAAGGCTTCCATCACCAGGAAGCCTTCTACTAAACACTTGATGAAAAGGCAAGTCCTGAATCCCTTTTCGTGAGAACCCTGCCGCAAGCGGCCAGAGCGGATTGCCCGTTTCATCTTTATGTTATGCAATATATATACTAATTCGTTGTCTGTCAATAGGTTAATGTCATATTTTTGTAAAAAAAACTGTGATAATCCTCATTTTTGAGCTTTTTTGCAAAAAAAGCTTCCGCTCGGGTAAACTTTTGTTTATTTTCAATACTTGAACAATCACCCTATAAAAAGAAAAAACAAAATATATGAAGACGACCCTCAAGTACACGCTTCCCCTTGCAGGGATTATGATGTTTGTCGCCTGTGGCGATGATAGCAGCAGTTCTCCGGCAGCTAGCGGAAACAAATACATCCTTCACGAAGACAAGCAGACCTTCGGCATCATTCACGACCGTTGCTATGTCAGCGAAAGCAACACACGCTGGGACGAGAACGTGGACACGTCCTGGTACCACTACAAATTTGTCGGAAACAAGCTAGTCGTATTCGCGGACGGCAACACAGCCGACAAGCATTACGAATGGAACGGAGAAGAGGCCGAAGACTCGGAAAGCAGCCAAGTAATGGCCGGAGGCAGCAAAGGCAACATTTTCGGGACATGGAAAACAACTACGGAACGCTGCCGCTACGAAGATGGCGAAATTGACTGCGACAACAATAAAGAAGACGAAGAAAGCAACTCGACAATCTACGTTCTGGATGTTTCCAAAAGCAATCTTACCATGTCCTGGGAAATGGAGAAGAACTATTGCCCGGCAGAAGACCTTGAATATGATATTGAAGACCTCCTCGATTACAACGATGTAGAAGAGTATTCCGTATCATCATCCGATTGCAACACGGTCAAGTTCAAGGCGAACGGCAAGTCCGTGACGGCAACGATATCCATGAGCATTGACAAGGAAAATGTCGCTACGAGAGAGGTCACCTACACATCCGGAAGCAAGACCTGCCTATCTAGTTTCAAGAAGGTAAGCAAGATGCTGCAGATTCCCGAATCCCTGTGCAATGCCGATGACATGAGCAAATACATGAAGAAAGCGCCCGGCTATCCTCATAAATATCAAGTCGACAACGACGAGGAATTCTACCCATGCCTTTCTGACATGCTCGGTGTGGAAATCGAATACTAAGACTACAACGCGGCGATAAACACAAGAGATTTATATGGACGCAAAATCGCTTACTTGCCTAGTATTTTCACTTATTGCAGGCGCTTTTGCCCAAACTGGCGAAGGCGTTCCTTTTACTGATTCCAGGGATGGAAAAACATACGGCACCATAGAGATTCGATTCCAGCCATGGATGACGGCCAACATGAACATAAAATTGCCAGGAAGCTTCTGCTACGAAAACGACGAGAGCAACTGCGAACAGTTCGGTCGCCTGTACACTTGGGAATCCGCACAGAAAGCATGTCCTGAAGGCTGGCATATTCCAACATTCGATGAATGGAAAGAGCTAGTCGACAATGGTCCCACCATCGAAAACGAACATGAATACTGGCGAGGCTATGACGCGCTGCACATTCCCAAGTTCCTCGGAGGATTCAAGAATGCCAAGGGCAAGTTTGAATTAAAGGGAGTCCGCGCCGACTTCTGGACCGGGACCGAGAAGGACAAAGGCAAAGCGCATTATTGGTTCTGGAGTCAATCCTCCAAAAAATTCGGCAACGCCGATTATTCCAAGAAAGGCGCCATGTCAGTCCGATGCGTCTCTGATTGTCAAGGCGGTCAATCCGGTTATTGCGACGGGACTATGGCACGTGCCGAGTGGTGGGCGGATTTCCAGAACAGCCGTGTTACATCGTGTTTCAATGGCACAAACATGGGTGCTTCCGGGTATGAAGGAGAGCATTACGTTGTCAAGAACAACGGAACGGAATTTGATTGCATGAATTTATGCCCCGACGATAACGAAGGTCCTACATGCTTGGAAAATTCAGACCTTGTCGTCAAGACAAAAATCACCAACAAGGGTTTTGCAAAGGCACTGAACGATAAAGACAACCGGGTTTTCTTCAAGCAGGACGACAACAAGAAAATACAGGTCTGCGTGTCAAAAGATTCAAAAGACATTGACGGTTTTTGCATCCCGCTCAATGATGCTGAAAAATTTCTGACGCCCTTGGCAAAGGAATTATTGAAGTAATAAACTTACAAGACCCTCCAATGGAGGGTCTTTGCATTACGGAATTATTCGACCGACAACTTTTCAAACAGCGCCCGCAATTTCTCGGGGTCCTTGATTCCGGGAGTGTCTTCCACGCCACTGGAAACATCGATAAGTTCGGGGTGGAACTTTTCGCAAATTGTGCCGACATTTTCGGGGGTGATTCCGCCGGCAAGCCAAAGCGGGATGTCTCCCGTTTTTTCGCGAAGCAGGTTTTCGGGAATGGTCTTTCCGGTGCCGCCGGGAATGCCTTCGACTTTCGCGTCCAGCAGGATGCGGGGTTCACCGTGGGAGCGGAGGGCCGAAACTTGTTCGAAGTCAGAGGTTTCGCCTACGCGGGCAGCGCAGTAATGCGCATAGTCGGCGTCGGCAGGAGGCGTAATGCCGTGGAACTGCACCGCATCAAGCACACCTTCGCGGGCAAGCTTGATGGCGGTTTGCCCTTCGGGAGAATCTGGATCAGTAATGACGCCGACGAAGAGCGGAGATTCCCGCCTTGATTCGACTTCGCTCACCACAGGTCGCGGGAATGACAAATCAGAGCGAATTTTTGCGGCAAAACTACGCACGAAGTTTTCGGTGGTGAGGCGCTTTGTGGTGCTGAACACGAATCCCAGCATGTCGGCACCGAGTTCAGCAGCAAGAAAGCCGTCTTCGACACGGGTGATGCCGCAGATTTTTACAAGGGGACGGCGGGTAGCGCGTCGTTCCGCGAATTTTTTCCAGAACTTGCCACGAGCATTTTCGCGCCCGCTTTCGAACGCGGCCACAACTTCTTTTGCGAGCGGCGGATTCTTGGCAACCGCCTCCCCCACGAGAATTCCCGTAAAGCCAAGGCTACGCGCATAGTCGGCGTCGGCCGGCGTGTGGATACCCGATTCAAAAACAGCTTTCGCCGGGAGCCTGCTACGGACGCTTGCGGGGACCAGCGGGTCGGTGTGGAACGTCGCGAGGTCGCGGGAGTTCACGCCTGCGACAATCGTTTTTGCGGCATCTGCCCCGAGCGCGCTTGTGACGACCGAAAGCTTGCGGAAGTCATCGTTTTCGCGGACTTCTACAAAAGCCTGCATGTCGAGACTTTGGGCGCGCTTAGCCATCTTCACGAGTTGAGCATCGTCGAGAATTCGGGCGATGAGCAAAACGGCGTCGGCGCCGCAACGGTAGGCGATGTTGATTTCGTCTTCGTAGAGCAAGAAATCCTTGCGGAGTACGGCGCAGGTATGCAACCCCTGCTGACGACGCATTTCCATCAGGTCTGTAACCGCAATCAAGTCACGGAGCGACCCCTTGAAAAAATTCCCTTCGGTCAGCACCGAAACCGCCTGGGCATGCGCTTCGGCGTATGTCGTCGCGAGCCTTACCGGGTCCAAGTTCGGAGCGATATCGCCTTTGGATGGCGATGCTCGCTTGACTTCGAGAATCGCACCCGCATTGCCGAGAAATTCCGTATGGCCTACGCGGCGCTTTTCCGGAATGTCGATGCCAAAGTTAAGCCCAAGCCGCTCGATATCGGCTTTGCGCATGCGCACGATTTTTGCAAGAATATCTTCGCTCATGTTTTTGTACTTCAAAATGAAAGGAGATGCCCGCCTGCGCGGGCATGACATCCATTATTGTTCTTTTAGCTATTCGTTTCGACCTTTACTTCCTCGATTTTCTTCAGCACAGAGCCGTCTTCCATCGCCTTCATGGCCTTGTCGAAGCCTTCCTTGATGCTGGCCGCCTTCTTGCTGATGTAGAGGGCGGCACCGGCGTTCAGGGCGCAGGCGTACTTGATGCCCGGGCGGCCCTTGCCGTTCAGCACGTCGAGAGCGAGGTTGAAGTTGTCGACACCCGTACCGCCAGCGAGGTCTTCGGGATCCACGGAGGGGATGCCGAAGTCCTTGGGGTCGATGCGGTAAGTCTTGTACTCGCCATCTTCCAGGATTTCGGCGATGGTCGTCGGCACGCAGGGCGAAATTTCGTCATAGCCGTCGTCACTGATGGCGACCATCACGCGTTTTGCGCCGAGGGCCTTCGCCGCCTTGGTGAACGGTTCCAGCACGGTCGTGCTATAGACGCCGAGCATCAGGTACTTGGCTTCGGCCGGGTTCGTGAGGGGGCCGAGCAGGTTCATGATGGTCTTTACGCCGAGAACGCCGCGAACCGGGCCCGCAAAGCGCATGGCGCTGTGGTAGACAGGCGCCATCAGGAACACAAAGTTCGTCTTGTCGATGACGGAGGCCGCCTTTTCGGGAGCCATGTCCAGCTTGAAGCCTGCAGCCGTGTAGAAGTCGGCGGCACCGGACTTACTAGAGACGGCGCGGTTGCCGTGCTTTGCAATTTTTGCGCCACAGCTTGCTGCAATCAGGCCGGAGAGCGAGCTCACATTGAAACTGCCCTTGCCGTCGCCACCGGTACCCACAATGTCGGTGAGTTCGTCGCCGCTGTAGGGGAACTTGCGCTTCTTGCTGCTCAAAACCTTCGCGCAGCCGGCGATTTCATCGGCAACAGGGCCCTTGCTCGAAAGTGCGGTAAGGATTGCGGCCATCTGGCGTTCATCCATAATGCCGTCGGTCAAGTCTTCCATGAACATTTCGGCGGTTTCGCGGCTCAAGTCCTTGCCTTCGGTAAGCGTATTCAGAATCCCGCGCACATCGAGAGGTTCGCGACGGTAGTTGAGGAAAGCCTTGAAGAATTCATCGGCGCGGCCACTCGCGATGGATTCCGGATGGAACTGCACGCCTTCAATCGGGAGCGTCTTGTGGCGAATGCCCATGATGTCGCCGTCGGTAGCGCGGGCGGTCACTTCGAAATCCGAAGAGAGTGTCGCTTCGTCGATGACGAGGCTATGGTAACGCGTGAAGATGTTCTTCTTGCCGATGGTGCGGAAGAGGCCCTTGCCGTCGAGGTCGATTTCTTCGGCGATGCCGTGCTTGATGAATTTGGCCTGCACAATCTTTGCGCCGAAGGCATAACCGATGGCCTGGTGACCGAGGCAAACGCCCAGAATCGGGAGCTTGCCCGCAAAGTGCTTGATGGCTTCCACGGATATGCCGGCGTCTTCGGGGCGGCCCGGGCCCGGGCTCACAATAAGGCGGCTCGGGTTCAGTTTTTCGATGTCGGCGACGGTGCATTCGCGGCTACGGAGCACGCGGATTTCTTCGTTAGTAATTTTGGCAAGCGCCTGGTAGACGTTGTAAGTAAAAGAGTCGTAGTTGTCGATGATAATGATCATTTTTCTAATCCGAATTTTAAAAGGTTTGTGGTTCGGGGATGTGTCATCCTGGAGAGTCCGTAGGACTCGATAGGATCCATGGACTCTATCGCCTTCGGCTCCAGAGTGACAGTAATAGGAAGGTCTAATTTTCCCCCTCCAGTACGGCTCTGATTGCTCCGAGCTTTTCATTCGTTTCTTCAAATTCGCGGTCGGCGTTGCTGGCCGCGACAATGCCACCACCGGCCTGCAGGCTAATGGTCTTGCCCTGCTTGAGGCAGCAACGGATAGCAATACAGAAATCCAAGTCACCGTCGGATTCCATGTAGCCAACCGCACCCGCATAGAAGCGACGCTTGACTTTTTCGAGGCCAGAAAGAATTTCGATAGCGCTGATTTTCGGGGCTCCGCTCACCGTACCTGCCGGGAAGCTGGAGCGCAGCACTTCAATCGCCTTCTTGTTCTTCGCCACACGGCCCTGCACGTCAGAGACCAGGTGAATCACGTGGCTGAACTTTTCGCATTCCATGTACTTGGTGGTTTCCACCGTACCGGCTTCGCAGACGCGGCCGAGGTCGTTGCGGGCCAAGTCCACGAGCATCAAATGTTCGGCGCGTTCCTTCGGGTCGCCCTTCAGGTTCTTCATCAGAGCTTCGTCTTCGACGTCGTCCTTACCGCGGCGACGGGTACCGGCAATCGGGTGGATGGTCGCAATGCCTTCACGCACGCGCACGAGGCTCTCCGGCGAGGCTCCGATAAACTGGTGCGTACCGTAATCGAGGAAGAACATATACGGAGACGGGTTCACCGTGCGGAGCCTGCGGTAAATATCCAGCGCCGCGATGTCGCTTGCAAACTGGATGCGGCGAGAAGGCACTGCCTGCACAATGTTGCCGGCGATGATGTGTTTCTGCAAGGCTTCGACCTTTTCCACGTATTCCTTGCGGGACTGTTCCAGGTCGGTCATCGTAATGCCCTTGCCGTACTGCTGTTCGGGGGCGAGGTAGCTGAAGTCGAGGTCAGCAAGGCGGGCCTTCACCTTTTCAATGGCGGCCTTCAGGTCAATCTGGTGTTCTTCGTAGTTCAGGGCGAACAAGTGAAGCTTTTCGGTAAAGTGGTCAAACACGATGTAGATGTGACCCACCAAAAATTCCGCTTCGGGAATGTTGAGTTCATCGACCTGCGGGGCGAGGCGGATTGTATCGCAGCGGGCGCAGAATTCGTAACCGAGGTAGCCCACGCCCGAAGAGGGAATGGGAATCTGGTTGGGCGGCACCGTATTTTCGGCAGAAATCAGTGTAAGAGCGTCGAGAATGTCGCCCTCGCCTTCCTTGAGGAAGGTGCTTTCCTTGCCGTCGATGATGATGCTCACGTCGTTGTCGTTCTGGCGCAGACGGAAGCCCTCGTCCACCATCAGGGTCGAATAGCGGCTGCGACCGTGGGAGAAACTCGCCGATTCAAAGATTGCCTTCGCACCGAGCTTCTTGCCGAGCGAAAACGGGGTGTAACGTTCGCCCGGGAGCGCCACGTAGATGCTGTCGGTACGCGGTTCGTAGCCAGGCTGTTGGGTGATGTGGTTGGCCGGTTTGTTCGGCGACTTTGATGTGTTGGTCATTTTATCCTCTGGTTTAAAATCCTTTTCCTAGTGTTTTTGTGGACAAAGGCTTTGGTCCCGGAGGATTTCAACGATTTTGGTAAAAGAGAAAGGCCTCCGCGAGTCCGGAAGCCTTTGCTTAAAATCTTGGATGATTTGCGACAAATACCGGGCTCTATGTCAGAGTCCGCGCCACCAACGACGGTTGAGAGTTGCACATGTCACAAAGTTCATCATGCCACAAAGATACCTAACGAAACATATGTTGGCAAGGGATAGCACCGAAAAAAAGAGAAAAAAATTTCAACCCGCATCGATATATATAAGATACTATAATATATAAAGAAGGCCCCGCCGAAGCGGAGCCTTCCTGTAAAACTCGCTAGAGAATTACTTGGTGATGACGCGGGCCATTTCGCAAACCTTGTTGCTGTAGCCCCATTCGTTATCGTACCAGGCGCAAACCTTCACGAAGGTCGGGTCGAGCTGGATGCCAGCCTTGACGTCGAAGATGGAAGTGCGAGCGTCGTTGCGGAAGTCGGTAGAGACGAGAGCTTCGTCGGTGTAACCGAGGATGCCCTTGAGTTCGCCTTCAGAAGCTTCCTTCATGGCCTTGCAGATTTCTTCGTAGGTAGCCGGCTTTTCGAGTTCGGCAGTGAGGTCAACGAAGGAAACGTCGGAGGTCGGAACGCGGAGGCTCATACCGGTGAGCTTACCGTTGAGCTGCGGGAGAACCTTGCCCACGGCCTTAGCAGCACCCGTAGAAGACGGGATGATGTTTTCGAGGATGCCACGGCCACCGCGCCAGTCCTTCTTGGACGGGCCGTCGACGGTCTTCTGCGTAGCAGTAGCAGCGTGAACGGTGGTCATGAGGCCGCGCTTGATGCCGAACTTGTCGTTGAGGACCTTGGACATCGGGGCGAGGCAGTTGGTGGTGCAGGAAGCGTTGGAGATGATGTCCTGACCGGCGTAGGTCTGGTGGTTCACACCGTAAACGAACATCGGGGTAGCGTCCTTGGACGGAGCGGACATGATGACCTTCTTGGCACCGGCCTTGATGTGGGCGCGGGCGAGCTCGTCGGTCAGGAAGAAGCCAGTGGATTCCACAACGACGTCAACACCGAGGGCACCCCAAGTGATGTTGGAGGGATCCTTTTCGGCGAACACCTGAATCTTGTTGCCATCGACGATGAGGAAGTTGCCTTCGAAAGACACGTCGTGCTTGAAAGCGCCGTGCACGGAGTCGTACTTCAGCATGTAAGCGAGGTAGTCAACGTCGAGAAGGTCGTTGATACCGACAACCTGAATGTCCTTGGAGAAGTTTTCCACAGCAGCGCGGAAGACCATACGGCCGATGCGGCCGAAACCATTGATACCGAGTTTGAGAGCCATTATTGGATCCTTTTGTTTATTGTTGAAATTGCTAGCCACCTTTAGGGTGGTGCTTTGCTGGCGTCAAAGATACAAAAAAAGGCGGTCTTTGTGTAGTTCTGGAGTAAAAAAAAGACAAAAGACCGATATTTAGTGATTAAGGGAGCACGGACTCCCCCGCTTGCCCCCTCCCCGACCGGCAGGTGCGGTTCGGGACTAGTTCCCGCTGAACCCGAGCGAATCCTCAAGCCACGTATCGGTGCGCTGTACCGAAAGCCTGCTCTGGTAAGCCTTTCTGCCCGCCCGATGCTGCGCCCAGCGCACCGAAAGGGCGGAAAAGGGTCCAAGGTGCCTGAACGCCACGGCAAGCGCGTTCGGCAGGTTACGGCGCAGCACATCGTCTTCGAACGAGGCGTAGTGGCTCACGCTCCCCGGGTCGCCCTGGCGTGCCGAACGGCCGAAAAGCTGGCGGTCAATGCGCGAAGAAGGGTTGCATTCCGTCGCAATAACGTGGAGCCCGCCGATTTTCTTGACCTTGTCCGGAATCTTGATGTCGGTACCGCGGCCGGCCATGTTCGTCGCGACCGTAATGGCCCCGAACTTGCCCGCTTCGGCCACGATGGCGGCCTCTTCCTCGCAGCGCACCGCATTGATAATCCGGCAATGCAGGCCCTTCGATTCGATTGCCGAGGCAAGGTATTCGCTTTCGTCTATGTCCTTCGTGCCAATCAGGATGGGGCGGCCCTTCTCGTGCATGCGGATGACCTCCTTCACGATGGCGCGGCGCTTGGCGTCCTTGCTTGCGAAAGTCTTCAGGTGCGATACCTTGCGCTTGCTCTTGCGGTGATTCGGGATGCACACCACGGCAGCACCATAGATTGTCCAGAATTCGGCGGAGGCCTCCTTGCCCGTACCCGTCATGCCCGAGAAATTCCTGTAGAGCCTAAAGAAGCGCTGGAAGCTCATTCGCGCCTCCGTCTCCTTGAGGCCGCTCATTTCGAGCCCTTCCTTGATTTCTATCATCTGGTGCAGCCCGCCGTTCCACGAGCGCATGGGCATCTTGCGGCCTGTCGATTCGTCGACAATCACCACCTTGCCTTCCTCGACAACGTAATGGCGGCCACACTCGAACAGTTCGCGGGCCACAAGCGCCTGCCGCACCAAATCCTTCAAAAAACCGGCGCGGGCAAACGAAATCTCTTCGCCGATATCGTCCAGGCGGGATTCCATATCGACAACAAAGCGTATGGTGCGGTTCTTGTAGTCCACCTCGTAATCCGTACGGCGCTTCAGCTTTTCGGATACCTTGTACGCAAGGCGGCACGCCTCGTTGAACTCGTCGTTCTTCTTTTCGCGCGAAATAATCAGCGGGGTCACGGCCTCGTCAATCAGCACGTTGTCGGCCTCGTCGACTATGGCCGTATAAAGCCCGCGCTGCACCAGGTTCGACTTCAGGCGTTCCATATTCATGGTCGTGGCGCTAACGAGCCGCTTGCCAAAATCCTGAAAATTCCCCATCGCAATCCGGTCGCGCAAAAAGTCGGCCAGCACTTCCTTCGCCGTAGAATAAGTCACGTCGGCCGAATACCCCTCGCGCCGCTCCGCAGGCTTCATCGCACCCGTCACCGCCCCGACGCTCACCCCGCAATACGAATAGAGCGGCTTCATGATTTCGGCATCGCGTGCAGCCAGGTAGTCGTTCGCCGTAATCACGTGGCACGGGCGCTTGCTCCAGCCCCGCACGGCGGCACACATGGCGGCCGTAACCGTCTTGCCCTCGCCAGTCGACATTTCGGCGACATACCCGCGGTATAGCGCAAGCGCTCCCGTCAACTGCTCAATATACGGCCGGTACCCGAGAGTCCTCGACACGGCCTCCTGCACCAGGGCAAACGATTTCAGGAGAGCGCTCTTCGCGAAGGGGCGCTTGAGTTCGGCCTGCATGTCCGCCATGCGCTTTTTCAGGGACGCATCGTCGAGCTGCGTAAAAGAACGGCTCCACAGGTCGATACTCCGGGCATCTTTCAAAAGCCCGCGCAGCACTCCCCTGCGGCCCTTGAACTTCCCGACCATCCGCGACATCAGGGCATCGAGGCCCGTCGGGATCTTTTTCACTTGCTTGCAAGATGTCAGTCGGTAGTTGTCGGTAAGGTTCATATTACATCTTGTAGTACTTTTGCAGGGCCTGGCGCGCCTTGCGGATTCCCTGCAGGGCTAGCGGAGTATCCTTCAAATGGAAACGAATCTTGCCCGAACGGCCGTGCGCCCAGTCAATGCCCGCCAGGGCCGCATCGTCCCTGTTGATTGTCGCACGCACCAGGTAGACGGGTTCCGCAGTACGTTCGCCATACCCATCCCCCGCACCGCCCGAGGCACGCGTCTCGATTTCGCCACCGCCAAGCCACCCGAGCGCAGCGGAAGGCAAGCGGTCACGCGCCGCAGGAATAGCCGAAACGCTATCGACAGGGATTTCGGTAAAGGCGTCGCCGCTGAGCCGCACCGAGACCTTGCGCGGCTTTTCCGTGAACAGGCGAGAGACCTCCTCCTGGCTCACCACCGCCAAAAAATCGAATGCGGTCGTATCGAGCACCATCCCCATCGAATCGCCACGCTGCATAAAGCGGCCCACGTACTCGTCCGGGTTCTTCACGTCCCAAATGCCGTCCATCGGGGCCACAAGCGTCAACTTGTCGCGGTAGCGCAGCAGGTCGCCCAGTTCCTGCCTCAGCACGCCCAGCCGCTTTTCGAGCGGCAGCATATTTTCGGGAGCGCGGTCCAGCGCCTGGTAGTAGGCCTGCACGGCCTCCCTCACCTGCGCACGTTTTTCCTCAATCGAAAAATCGAGTTCGCGGTTTTCGAGGACCATCAGCGTATCGCCCTTCTTGACCTTCGCCTTTTCGCCGCGGAACACACCGGCAACAAGGCCGCCCTCGCCCACCGTCGTGTTTTCGTACCGCGCCGCCTCTATAACGCCGGGAGCCTTGAACGTGTCGGGAACGGGCAGGTAGAACAAAAGCGATATGGCACTGCCGAGCACCAGAACCGTCACGAAAACGGCTCGGTTACGCACCAGCGCAAGCCCGGGGCTTGCGAAGATGTACTTGAGGAACTTGCCCACCGGCATAATCACCATCGTCAGGCAAAGGAGGGCCCCCATGATAAACGAAAGTATCAGGTAGTGCTGCGAGATGGTGACGATGAACCCCGTAAATAGGAAAATCCTGTAGATCGACGAGGCGACTCCGTAAACCGAATAAATCACGCGTTCGAGCCAGGTCTCGGCAACCGCCTCGGCATCGCGCTTGAAGAACACGTAACGTTCCAGCAGGTACTTGAGGTGGCGTACCGAATTCTGCTGCAGGTTGGGCATGTCCAGCAAATCGGTCAGGATATAGTAGCCGTCGAATCGCATGAGCGGGTTGATATTGAACAGCACGGTAGAAACCGAGGCCATTATAACAACGTTGTACGCAAGGTTCTTGGCGAGTCCACCGCCAAGGTTCGCCCAGACAATCAGGGCGACCGAGGCGATAAAGAATTCCGTGAGCATGCCCGCGGCCCCCACCAGAGCGCGCCTCGACTTCTTGCGGAACGACCAGCTCGCCGTCGCATCCACGTACGGAAGAGGCACGAGCAGCATGAACATCACGCCCAGCGTGTGCACCTCGCCCCCGTAGCGCTTGACGACGCTCGCATGGCCGAATTCGTGCAAGAGCTTCACGAACACGGTACACACGTAGACCCAGCCGATATTCGACGGCGAAAGGAATCCCGAACTCTGGTCCTTGAGGGCATCGAAGTTCTCGATTCCGTATTTCGCGGCAACGATAACCGTCGCAAGCCACACGAGCGCGAAAGGCTTGCTCAGCAAGAAGCGGATAAGCCAACGCAGCTTGTTGAGCAGGGCATCGGGGTCGAACAGCGGCACCTTCAAGAAGAAGATGTTCAAGAGCGAGGCCTTGACCTTCTTCTGCTTCTGCTTTCGGTTGCGCTCGAACAGCTTTGCGCCATCGTCCACACCCGTGTACATGAGCATGTTCGCCTGGTACAGCTGCGCAAGCATCTCGATGACTTCGCCCTGGCCGGGCATCTCGCCTTCGCTACCCTTGAGCATGGCGCTCCACACCTCACCCACCGTCTTGTCGGGCGAAAGGCGCGACACGAAGTCGTATGCCCCGCGAGGCAATCGGTAATACTGGTTCGTAAACGGTTCGTAAAGTACGTACCAAAGTACACCGCGGTAGGTCTGCCTGTGGACGCGGACACTCGCCCTGAGGGAGATTTTACTCCCCGCAAGGCGGTACCACGACTCATGGAATATCTTGCGCTGCTGATCGAGGACCATAGAACAGATTACCGATGAGCAACAGTTGCCATGAGCGAGATGGTGTCTCTAGAAGTAATTCTCAAGACAATCTTGTGTTCACCCACGACAGTTGCCACATCAGGAATGTCGAATTCTGCATAGTTCTGCAAATACACCGTCGGGTCAGTCTGCTGACCATCCCAGGTGACAGACAGCTTATGCCTCGTGTTGTCGGAGCAGTTCAACTGCAGGAATACGTTCGGATGGTAATACTGGTTGCCCTCGTCCCAATCCGTAATCACGATTTCCACAGTCTCGCCGGCAGCAATTTCAACCAAGGTCGAAGTTCCTTCCTGGTCAATCACCACCGTTCCGTCGTCTGGAGCCACAACCGGAGGCGTCGGCGTAGAGGCTTCTCCACTGCCCTCTTGCCCGTCGTCATCGACAATCACGGGTTTCGGCACCACAAGCTGCGCTGTGCTGTCGGAGCCCTGCGACGTGAGGTTCCTGCCTTCGCCAACATCGATGGTATCCTTGCGGTCGTTTTCGTTCGACACGGAAGTATCGATACCCTGGATGTGGTTCTGGTCGAGCCTGCTCTGGAACTGCCACACGTTCGCGTTGTCGTTGTCGAGGTAGTTCTGGTGCTGCGTCGTGTCGATGGTATGCTGGTCGAGCGCAATCTCGGTATTGGGAGTGAACACGCCCAGCGGGTTGTTGTGTTCGAGCACGAGGTTCGCGCTTCCACCGAGGGCGATATCGTCGCCTTCACCCATCGTAATCGTGTCGGCACCTTCGCCACCCACGGCCACGTCGCGGTCCCTGCCCGTCGTGATCGTATCGTTGGTCGAAATCGAAGTCACCGCATCGTGTTCAATGGCAACAGACTTGGCCTCGATAACGCGATTCTTGAACTTCGAGACATCCGCAACATCGGCATCGTAAGGAACATCCATGTCGAATACGAGTTTCGCGTCGTCGCCATAGACGAGGTCCTTGTCGTGATCGCCGCCGAGGTCCGTTTCGCCGGCATAGCGGCCATCGCCCGATACGACCTGCACCGCCGAAATCATCGGGAGGTTCTTCGGATGCTGACCGGAGCTCGTGTAGATGTTCTTGATGCGGATATCGGCGACATCGCCCGACACGCCGCGGAACACCACGTAGTTGCCCACCAGTTCAAGGCGCGGAGCCGCCGAATCATGGGCCGACTCGTTCAAAGCCATCTGCAGCATGCGTTCGGCTTCGGTCTGCGACGAGCAGGTAGCCTCCTTGTAGTCGCCGTCGAACTTGTGGCCCGTCCAGTCGTTCAGGTAACGGTATTGAGACACGCCATTGTGACCCGTAAACTTCACCTGGTACAGGTAGTTGTACGTATCGGTATCGTTGTTGTCGCCACCGAGGTAGATGTAGAGGTCGTAGGTCGAAGAAACCGTATTGTTCGAATTGCTCACGAAGCTGTTCATGTTCTTGAGCTTCAGGACAATCTCTTCGCTCTGCTGTGCCGCAAGGTAGGTATTGAACAGCTTCGAGTTCGAAGTGTCACCATCCAGTTCATCGTAGTTCTCGATTGTGAAGCTTGCGACGGTCTGGCGCTGCCCGTGGTTCTTGCCGTAAAGCTGAACCTCGATACCCTCCTCGACAGCATACGGATTGCTTGCCGTGGGGTTGTTCGAAAGGCTGTTCATCTTGTTGTTGTACTCGGGAGAGGATTCCTGACCGCGCACAGATTCCGATACAATGACGCCACGGTCGTTGCGGTAGAAGTTGTGCCAGTCGGTATCCACCACGACGCCTGCCGCCTCACCCTGCGCAATCGCGTCCGTAGAATCGGAATGCTCGCGGGTAAAGTTGATGGAGAGCACGTTGATGTCGTCCAGCATCGTGTCGGCGGCCGCAGTCGCCTCGGCATTGATCGTATCCGCACCGATGCCGCCCACAACGGTATCGTTGCCATTGCCGGTCTTGATGAGGTCATCGTAAATCGCATCGATGTTCGTGATGGCCACAGATTCCGCAGTCGAGATGGTCGAAGCCGTAGATTCGTCGCTGTCGCGGTCGGTAAGCAGAATCTTCGCGTTGTCGCCGAAGACAACGTCGTTGTCGTGGATGCCGTAGCGTTCGTCACCGAAGGTGGTGATATCGTCGCTGCCGGTACCGCCCACCACGATATCGTCGCCGAGGTCGGTACGGATGGTATCGTTACCGCCGAAATCGATATCGGTCGTAGCGGCGACATCCTGCTTGTGGAGCGTGCCCCTGACCTGGATAGCGGCGATGCCCGGGAGGTTCTTTCCGTTCTGGGCATTGGGATCCGCCTCCTCGATAACCACGCGGATGCGGTCGGCAGCAACGCCCTCATCGACCGTAAACACCACGTAGTTCGCTTCCATCGCGGAAGCGGCCGTTTCGGCAGTCGAGCGTTCGTAGGAACCATGGAAGTTGTGGCCCGCATTGTCCTTCACATAGAAGGTCTTGATCGGATCTTCCGAATCGTTTGTATACAGGCTCACCTTGCGGATGCTGTTGTTTGCCGCAGAATGAGAATCCGGGATGTCGAGGTACACCACCACCCTGTAGCTCGTGAAGTACTGGGCAAGGCCGTCCATCTGGACATCGAGTTTATTTTCGCACTGCGCGTTGGGAGCAGTCGTCATCAGGCCCGAATTCATGAGCTTCGCGTTCTTGTCGTACTGCGCATTCCAGAGGCCAAGGTTGTAGGCCTGCAGGTTGATGCGGTTGTCCGTACTCGTGTTGCGATGGCTCTCGATGCCGCCGTAGCTCACGCTCACGCCGCTTGCGCGCACGCGGGTTTCGACAGCAGACTTTTCGCCCGTCGCATCGAGGTTATCCATGTTCACGACTTCGCGGTCATCGTTGCCGTATGTACCTGCAAGCGAGCCCGAGATGTTGTTCCAGTTGCTGCTGCGGTAATCGTCGCCGTTTTCCTCGTTGTACGCACCGACAAAGTCGCCCGCGTTGAGGCCCGTCTGCGAAGCACCCTGGAAGTTGAAGCTGAGAGTCGCCTCTTCGTAGACATCCGGGACGTTCTGGCGGTCGCCCACCTGTTCAAACGCCTCGTTCGCGTTGCCGCGGAATGTCGCGTAGGCGTTGTCGCCGAACACCACATCGTGGCCGTTGCCCGTCGTGATATCGTCAGAATCGAGACCACCAAAGACAACGTTGTCACCATTGCCAGCGATGATCGTATCGGCCCCGGCCGTTCCGTCTTCGCGGACAACGACTTGCTCGTCCTTGTCAAGCGTTTCGATGTTGCGGCCTTCGTTGGTGACATATATCGCATTGAAGTCGCGATCGACCTTCGCGAAGCCACCGTCGCCGAGGATGATGTCGTTGCCGGCTCCCGTGGTGATTTCGTCGGAATCCATACCGCCCATCACGATGTTCTTCCCATCGTTGGTATGGATAACATCATGGCCACCGTCATGTTCGGACTTGGTCTGCACTGTACGATATGTATCGTAAATATCGTACCTGCCGCCGTCACCCACAACAACGTTGTCATTACCGGCAATATCGATTATATCACCATCGGCACCACCCATAACGACATTCGTGTCGCCAAAGATGTCGATATCATCGTGACCGCCGATATCATCACTCGTGGTCTCGACGTAGCGAAGGCCGGAGTTGATGAACTCATTCACCGTTGCCGCATCAGGCTTCTTGTCGTAATTGGCAACGCCACCATCACCGAGAACAACGTTTTCGCCACCGTGGATTTCAATATCATCGTCAGCAAATCCGCCCATAGCGACATTGTGGCCACCATAGACCTTTATGTGGTCTTCGCCACCAATGTCATCACTCTGAGTCTGGATATAGGCCGAATCAGAAGCTTCGTTATTGTATTCGCCTCCATCGCCAAGCACGATGTTGTTATCGCTTGTTGCGCCATTCTGCGTACCGATAGTGATGTTATCGCCATCAAAGCCACCCATCACGGCATTCTGGCCGCCATAGATGTTGATAGTATCGACACCGCCATTTTCATCGTCAGTCGTCTTGACGGACTTGATCGCCTCGTAGACCTTCTTCTCGCTGTTCCATTCACGAACGGCGATGCCACCGTCACCGAGGACAATGTTGTCGGCACCGTAAATATCGATTCCATCGCCCATGGCACCACCCATAACGGTATTCTGGCCGCCATAAATCTTAATGGTATCTTCACCACCATGGATAACGACAGAGTCATCAACCTCTTCTCGAGACGTTTTGACAGTCACCTCGCCCTTATCTTTGTCGACAACATAGGAGCCGCCATCGCCAAGGACAACGTTCTCATTGCCATTTTGAGGCTTACCCTCCTCGACTTCGTCGCCAATAGTAATCTTGTCGCCTTTGGCACCACCCATAACGGCATTCTTGCCACCATGGATGTTAATGGTATCGATGCCGCCATTACTATCGTCCGTCGTTTCGACAGACTTGATGGAATCGTAGACCTCATTATCCGCATTCCATTCGCGGATAGATTCGCCACCATCGCCGAGGACAATATTGTCGGCACCATAAATGTCAATATTATCGCCGGCAACGCCACCCATGACTGTATTCTGACCACCATGGATAGTGATTGTATCGACAAAATCAGGTTCTTTATCCTCAGTCACCGACAGATCATGAGTATGAACCTTCACCTCGCCCTTATCTTTGTCGACAACATAGGAGCCGCCATCGCCAAGGACAACATTTTCATCACCATTGATCTTGACTTCTTCGCTGTCGTCCTTGTTTTCTTCGCCGATCGTGATTATATCGGCACCAGCGCCACCCATAACAGTATTCTGGCCGCCATAGATTTCGATAGTGTCCCCAGCGCCGACCGAATCTTCCTCAGTCTTCACGGATTCAACCGCAGCATTGACCATAAAGTTTTCGGTCGTAGCGACACCCGGCGTAAAGTTGGCACCACCACCGTCACCAAGGACAACGTTATCGGTCCCATTTCCCTTGCCGGCTTCGCCGATGGTGATATCGTCATCACCATTTCCGCCCATGACAACGTTATGGCTACCGACAATACCAATGGTATCTTTCTCTCCAATAGAATTATTTGTTGTTTGGACCTTTTCGAGGCTAACCACGATGTTATTTTCGCGCCAAGACGTTGCCGAACCTTCGTTATGGAAGTTCACCACACCATTGTCGCCAAGAACAACGTTCTTTTCTCCGGTTACAGAGATATTGTCGCCACCAAAGCCACCGACAACAACACTCATCTGTCCGCCGGCAGTAATTTTATCGACTCCGCCCTCGTTAGGCATTACGGACGCAATAGAAGTCGCCCCACGGGCAATGCCATCGGTCTGCTTTTGGATGAAATTACTATCTCTATCCTTAGGAATAGTTGTGAAAATAACATCACCCGCTTTATGCTCACCGGAGTCTTCCTTATAATAGCCAAGCTCCGTAACGACATTATTGCCATCCATATACTGGATGTTACCCTTGTCACCAAAGGCGATAATACCCTTATCAACATCGATGGTGTCGTTTCCCGCACCGCCCAGAACAACCATACCGTCCTTGGTAATCAAGCTTCCCTTTGCAGTAATCTTATCGTTGCCGCCCTGGGCGTTGATAACCAGCTGACCGTCGTTAGCGTTATAATCCGTAACGGTAATATCATCATCGGTCTCACGATTATCGGTTTTATCGTCGCCGGTATTCACGACCGTGAACGTCTGGAATTCTTTTTCTGTAGTCTGATCAACATGGCCATGAATGGTCTTAGAGATATTGACAGTGTCTTTTCCTGTTCCAAGATTGAATTCACCAAATTCGAACTCGCTTGCAACAACCTTTTCCTTAAGTTCCGTATGCGTAAACTTTACGGAATCGTCAACATTTTCCACATCGGCATTTTCAAGAGCGCTGTTGGCATCGACATTCGAATCCTGGTTATTCACGAATATACGATCAACACAGTCGTCTTCGCTTTCAAAGAGGTAATCCTTCTGCCCAGCGAACATAGCCTTGAATCCGTTCAAGGAAGCTTCAATAGACTTGTTCAACGTGAGAGTGTAAGCGTCCGCTGTCTTAGTGAAATCATCAATACGGAACCATTCTGATTCGTTCTTTTCCGAAACAAACTTGACCGTACCACCCTTAGTAGGAATCTCTCCTTCCTTGATTTCGACAATGACTGTATTGCCAGAAACAGACTTCACGCTAGCCAAACTTTCTAAGTCAAAGGTATTTTTCTCATTAAACTTCGAAGCCCAAACAAAGCCGGAATCGCTTTCAATCTTATGATTATAATGGAGAAGTTCCGGATTATCGACACCGGCAATGTCACTTGTTCCCTTACCATAAGCATCAACAATGCCTTCAACTTGGTTAATACGCTTGTCGCTATTTCCATCGAAAGTAACGATACCGTATTCTTCATCAATGGCATCTGCTTTTGCGAAAACAGTTATTGTATTTGATGCAGACCCTTTCTTAAATTCCAGAACAACGGAAGATTTCGCTATTCCGTCTTTATTATCATAAATCAAGAGTTGAACTTCTTTATTTCCGTCCAACATCTTAGATATAACTTCGGAAGCAGACACCTTAACAAACAACGATTTACCGTCAGGTATATCCTTGTTGTATGTAATATCGAAAGTCATGGAGTTCCAACTCGTATCACGTTCTGTGTTTCCCGTCGGAACATGATGTCCATCCTTCAATTCCGTCTCGAGATACTTTTCAGCAAGCACATACTGATTTTGTTGAGCAGTATCACCAACGCGTTTAATCGTCAAGAAATCGCAGGGTTTGAAGGAATCACCATTTTGGATATTCGTTTCCGCACCAGCAAACGTGCCTGAACCAACAGAAACCTCACCATGCAATGTCGCGAGTTGCTGGTTCGACGTATTGAAGAATACCAGGACATTTCCGTTCAGCTCGTAATAAATATCCTTCTTTTCCTTCGATGCTTTATCTGCGCCACAGTAGACAGTCTCGGTTCCATATTTAACAGAAGACAAACTGGCAACATCATCGTAAGCAAGATGGATTTTCGACCCATCAAGTTTCATTGTATTGGAACGATAATTAACGATAAGAACCTTATCTTTTAGGTCATTTGTATAATTCTTTATGGTCAAAACACCTTTGTCATCTATACTGGTATATTCAATTGTCTTATCGCTATTTTCCAGATAAACATGGATGTTCGACTTATTCGCACCATGCAATTCGACGCCAAATTCGCCCAGAGCAACAGCACTTCCACCAATCGTGTACTCCTCGGTCCTCGTAAGCAATTTCTTCGCTTCGTCATTTTTGGAGACTTTTTTATCATCCTTAACACTCAGCGAGAATGCCGTTGCAGACTTGGAAAGCAGTTTTTTAAGTATTTCGCCTTTATTCGTATAAGTCCAAACGCTGCTCAACGAAATTGACTTGACAACATCTTCTTCGGACAAAGAATCCGAAAGGGCCTTGACATTTATCTTTACCGGTTGCGTATTTTTTCCATCAAAGACAATCTGAACATGATCCGAATATGTTGTGTCAGAATCTTTCTTAATCAGGATTCCCCTGTCACCAGCCTGAAGCATGGACGTGGAAAGCAACGGAATGTTCAAGTCGACCGTAATCGACCCTTCTTTCAGGTTTCCGGAATAGCCGACAAAGAACGAACCAACTCCACCTTCCTGAATGACAAGCCCATTATCAGCAATATATGTTTCAGAAGTAGACACAAACACGGCAGGAGCTGCGCTCGTATCCATCACAACAAATTTCTGCTGATACTTTTTGTCTTCCAAATCAGAATTTACAAAACAGATCTTCTTTTCATCGTCATCCAAATCATCAGAATCAGCCGACAACACTTCATATGTCAAAGTATTGGTCTGACCATCGGTATCGGCATTTCGAAGCGGACGACTATCCAAATCGAGACCACCAACAGACACGGTATCATTGCCATGACCGCCGTTTATCGTAGTCGTCTCACCCGCATTGTTGCTGGCGACATAGAATTCATCGTCACCCGCACCAGCTGCAAAATTCGAGTATTCTACACCGGCAACCTTGATACCACCAGATTCAGAAAGCAAGCCTTCCTTCGTAATAACAACAGTATCGTCACCTTCGGTGCCATAGACATTTACGCTATCTATTCCGGTTCCACCATCAATCGAGCGAGTTCCGTTGACAACGATATCCCCACTCATAGTCTTATAGTTGTATACCGAGAACGCATCGTTGCCACGGCTGCCAGCCATGTTCAAAGAACCGACGTTGCGCAGAGCGGTAAAGGTATCATCACCAATACCACCATCAATGCTCAACTTAGAACCTTCAGACACACCTTCACTCAGGTATTTTCCATCGGAATTCTGAATAGTTTTGAATCCATCTTCAGAAGCAATGCTCTGTGTACCAGCCTTTCGATCGGAGTTGTAGAGCTGTCCAACCTGGAAGGTATCGTTTCCGGCGCCGCCATCAATATTCGTTACAGCCGCAGTACCATCAACGACAACCTTGTCATCGCCACCGTTCGCATACAAATTAACAACGTCAATACCATTCGTAAAGTTGACGCGTTCGATATTCTTATTGGCATTCGTGCTAGATACGTCACCATCTTCAGGCAACAACGCTACAAAACCAAGAGTCCCAGCTTCGTTCATTCGCATCAACAAGTTGTCTGCATATTCCGTGGCTTCAATAGTGAGCACATCCCTATCGAACTGGCCTTCTCCAGAATCGGTGATGTTCACATAACTGGTTTCGCTTCCGCCCATCAAGTTCACGAAGATTTGGTCGCTGCCACCCTGGCCATCAACGAAATCCAAGCCGGGGCCGGTCTTGATTTTGTCATTTCCGTCAGTCGGCCCACTTTTGGCATCCTTGTAGAATATTCCGCCCAAGCCAAGATTTTCGCCAAAGGTGATCTTTTCTCCATTAAACGCGTCTGAGCCTTTAGTATAACCGCTAGCAACTCCCTTATCGCCATACAGGCTGTCATTACCAGCGCCGCCATCGATGACATCGTTTCCTTCACCACCATAGATGATATCATTATCGATACCACCCTGGATGTTGTCGTCACCATTACCGCCATCAATGACATCGTTACCGATGCCACCTTCAATGACGTCGTTTCCTCCGGCGCCGTAAATCAGGTCATCGCCTTCGCCACCATAGATGTGGTCTATGCCGTCGCTACCGGAATCATTATTACTCGCAACAGAATGAGACTTCTCAAGTTTATTTTCCCATTTTTTTAGTTTTTCGTCCGAATCAACATCGAACTTGAACTCACTATTAGAAACGGTATAGTTATCATTACTAAACTGGTTTGCAATAAGTTCCTTGCTGAAGAAATCCTTATTGAAGTTATCGGTGACTTTTGTCGTTTCCACTTTGTCACCATTAATAATATCGTGACCGGAACCGCCATAAATATAATCTTCACCCGAGCCACCGAATATACGGTCGTTTCCGCGTTCACCCCTGATTGTATCGTTACCGGAGCCACCGTCAATCCGATCGTTGCCCGAACCACCATAGATTGTATCTTTGCCTTCACCGCCAATGATCAAATCGTCGCCGCCATCAAGGCTGATATCGCTGCGAGTGGGGTTAGAGATAGCATTACCTTCAATATGGATCTTACCACCATCACCGAAGATAAAATCGTCCCCCCCAAGCCCATTGATCTTGTCGTTACCGGCACCACCGAAAATGACATCAGCGCGGTCACCACCGATAATTGTATCATTACCGGATGCGCCCGCAACTACAGACCCTTCGGCATCCCAAGTGGTGCTCTTTTTCCGTTCTTCTTCGGGAGGTACATACCCATCATCGCCATAGATGATATTCATACCACCATTAGCACCAATAATGGTATCATTACCGGCACCACCAACGATAATTACGGTATAGCCATTCAAATCAAGCTCGGAAAGGTCGATTACATCGTCACCCTCGCCACCATAAATTTCAAGATTAAGGCCAGCAACCCCGGACAACTTGATGTAGTCATCACCGGCATCGCCATTAATTTGATGCCATTTTCCTTGATCCGTCTTTACACTCTTTTGGCCTCCATTCCAAAGGACTTCAGCAGTATTCGCTTTATCATCCTTCTTCAATGTAGCTATGTACGCTTCATCACCGTCTTCAAGAGAAGTGTTCACATTGTCAGTCGATACTCTGTCGCCAGCATTCGGACCTATGTGCGCAACGATATTGCCATTGTCATTCTTCGAAGCCATCACCGGCGCAAGTTTATGTTCATAATTGAAACTGAACAGGGTTATGTCGCCCGTAATATTCCACTTTTTCGTGGTAAGCCACAAATCCACATACGCATAGAGTTTGGCTGTAATCGCTCCGTTCACATCGAATATGCCGAACAAGCCCAATTCGCCAATGATTTGCTTCATTTCGCTGAGGCGAACCTTGCCATCCTTGTTGGGGTCAAACAGATTGAAACCAACGTTGATGCCCACACCGCCACCGACACCGGCACTCACGCCAGCATTGAGTTCGGCGGCGGCTGTCAAGCCGCCATAGAACGAAAGTTCGTTGACATCGACTCCATTTTTGTCTTTGTCCATCACATAGAAGCCATTGAGCAAGCGGCCATAGTCCTTACGGCCACTGCTAATCCACTGGCGGATACCCAGCGTGTCGTAACCAAAGCCGAGCTGGATGGAGGCGTTGAACGTCACGCCCAGGCGCGCACCGAGCGGACCCCAGATGCGCACGAACGTATTCCAGTCAAAATCAAAGCAGAGCGTGGGCATCGTGTATTCGACAAGGGGAACATCTTCGCCAAGCAGCATCTGGAATATCTTCGACGGATTGTTCCAGATAAAATTCCAGCCGCCGTCGTTTTTGAACTTGAAGCCTTGATCTTCGAGTTCTTTTTGGGCATCGGTAGCAATGTTCGAATCTTCCAAACCCTTAGCATACTCTTTTATACTATCGTTTATTGCCGATCTAGAGGACTTTCCCTTAAGGAAATCTTCGGCATTTGCATTATCACCAACTTTCTTTATCAACTCAAAATCACCCAGACTAATTTTAAGTCCAGTGCCATTGGAAGTCGAAATCGTCTTAGAAATCGAAATCAAGTCCTTGATGGCATAAATCATACCGTCATCAAACTTGCCCTTGCTGTATTTTTTGGCAAGGTCGAGCGGGGTTATCTTGATTCCCAGGTCATCGAGCACTGGGAATGGGGTCATCAGGAAGTCGATAAGCGGCTCAAGCGGTTCTATGACCGTCTGAATCTTGGAAACGATTGGCCCGAGCACGCCCCCGATAAAGGAACCCATATCGAATTCAAGATTTTTGAAAGCTAGGGAATTGATAGTCGGTTTTTTTACGCCCGACACTTCTTTGAACGCCCAATCAAATTCAAAATCACCCGAAATGTTAGGGAACTTGGGCGTATCGCGGCCGGCATCCTTGCCGACACCGACATCTATACCGGCATAAATATCGACAGTCGCTTCAAAGTCAAACTTGGGCACGGCAAAAGCATCGGACATCTTCACCAAGCCGTATTTTTTCGTAAATTTTTTTATCTTATCATCTGGATCATCATCGGTCTTTTCTTTTGTAATCCATTCTTTCACTCCATCCGCATCGAGCGGCTCCGAAGCGCCAAGTCTGGAATCATATGTCTCCGCCGGAGAATCACTCGGATTATTCAAGTCGACTCCGAAACTTAGTTCAACAGCAGCTTTGTGATTATTACCATCTTTATCTTTTCCCTTTGTCGACAACGTCAAGCCGAGCCCAGCCAACGAGGCGCTTATATCAGCATCTAACTCAGCCGTAGCCTTGACATTGATTTCATTGCCATCGTTAAAGATAAAGTAGAAACCATTCTGCTTCGAGATACCGAATCCGAATTCCAGCGCCCAAGAGAGCGAGAGATTGAGACCGCCATCCGCGGCGAGCGCCAGTCCGGGGAAGCCGAGATCAAAGCCCACCGAGGTCCCGAATTCATACACGCCGCCCAGGTTGAAGTACCATTCCGCCGATTCCTTGGTGCTGCGGTACCACGTCCCCTTTCCGTCGACTTGTTTCCACCCGGTCTTATCTCCGTTCCAACCGAAATAGTAGGAATCGCCATCGTCTGAACCGACATCATATTCCGGAGTCAGGAAAAAGCCCAATCCAAACAGGTCGTTCATCTTTTTCGCGACCATCTCGGCTGTCAAGCCCGTCGATTCGTAAACAAACTTCGAGAACGGGTCAAGAACCTTGTTCTTCAACTCGCTCAAGAAGTCGACACCGGTACTCAAGGCCGAACCCACCACAGGCACGGACTTGATGGAGCTAGCCATACCGCCGTTGATATTGCTTTCGAGCATTTCGAACAGGTTATTCAAGCCAGACACAGCAAGTTTAATCTGGCTGAACCAGTCCATGTTCGCAAAATCGGCGAGTTCCAATATCCTTTCGTACACACTCGAGAAGTCAGCAATCAACCGCCCATCGAACTGAGATTTATTGTCTTCGTTCCCAAGCCTCAGGCCAAAATCAAAGCTGTCATAAACTTTATTTGCGTCGGTGAGTTCACCATCTTTCCAGTCATCCTTGATAGCACCCATTATTTTTTCGACTTCGTTTTGAGCATTATCGAAAGACGTGCAATTGACTAATTCAACGGCATTATTATTGAATCGGCCCACAAGGACATCGCCCAAGGACATCTCACATACGGTAATCGGAAGACGCCCGAAAATAACGATAGGGATGACGTGATTAAATTCACCAATATCATTGAAATTAAGAAGACTTTCCTCCGAGTTTCCTATTGAACCAAGGAAAGCGGCCTCACCGTAAATAAACGACTGCTGGTCCTTATTCTCGCCAACAGAAATCAAGTTGCTGAGCATGCCACTGCCACCGCCCGTGACACCCAAATCGAAATTCAGTTTGTCGCCCGAAATTGCAATTTCGGCACCAAACTGGATTGGCTCCGTAAGCACAAGGTCGAAGTCCCCTTTGAAATTGACTTGTGCAGAAAGCGTAAACCAGAAATTACCCGAGACATCCAAGTCAATGTTTCCCTGGACGCCGGAATCCGTTTCGCCAAAGCTGAACCTATGGCGTACGCCGATAGCCTTCGCCACATCGAAATCAAAGAAAATGGAATTATTACTTGAGTCAAACCTTATGTTAAAGAGCTTTTGCCCTTCCGTATGCGATTTGAGGTTGAATTTATCAAGATACTTGTTCAGCAAATCACCGAACTGCTGGAAGTTCGTAATATTTTCGGTACGGAGTGTAGAGACAATGCTGCGCAAGTCGTTCGCCACAGTCACCAAGTCCCCAATAGACTTGTTGATGACAGGAATCTTTTGTTTAGCAATCTCCTTATTATTTACAACATCATCAATGCGATCAATCAGATTCTCAAGCACAGCATAGAGCTGCTCAATCGAGAAGTTGTCGAAAGTGCCAAGAAGATCCTTTACACCACCACCTACCTGAACATCACCAGCCAACCTGTAATTATCTTGTTTCAATTGAGTATTTGAGCTGTCTTCGAATTTCGCAAACCCATTGGGTTTTACAACCTCAAGAGTCACCTCAGCCAGTTCTATGTCATAACCAAGCAAATCAGCATAAGCTGTTGCAAAAAATTCATTTGAACCATCAACAGGCTCCAGCGTCACTGGATTTACTTTATACCCAAATATATTATTCGGATCTTTCTCTTCAGCTTTTTCCAAGCCGAATTCTAACTCAAGCCCAACTTCACCTTTCGCAATAAGGTCTGCTCCAACAAACTTATACGAAGCCGACGCACTTGCCGCATACTTTGCTGTTTCCCAAGTTTCCTTTTTTTCGGCATTAGCAAGAGTCTTCCCATTAATCGAAAGCGTCGATACAGTAAGAGAGCCTGCCTCGACATCAACGTTTTCTATTTTATAATAATCGCCACCGACAGAAATATAACCGCCTACAGCATAAGAAACATCTGCTCTAATATCATCTTCTGCAGATTTAAGCTCAAGAGTAACGGAATTTCCTGATTTAGACAGTTTATCAATTTCGTGCAGGTTGGTTCCCATCGATAGGGTCAGGCCTGCTTCAATTTTGACCCCCTCAAGGCTAATCTTTTTCGACCAGTCAAGGTTCTGGAGCGCAGAGCCTACGACACGGTATTGTTCGCTGTTCTTTTTGGCTTTCTGGCCCGAAGTAAAACCAAGCCATTCAAGAGCCTTGCTGGAACCGAAGGATTCAAGGGTAAAAACGTCTTTTCCTTCAATTACCAAATGGTCGTCTTCAATGGATATCTTAAAGTCGTCACCAAGTTGATTGTTAATCTCATAAAGAAGATTACCAAGTGTCTGCGACTTGAGCGAATTGGCAGCATACAAGCAATTTTGGAAATCGACCTTTTTATCGTTTACCTTAAAATCAGTCGTATCAGCCTTAGTACTATCAATTTCAATATTCGAATCGCTTACAATGAATACAATTGTCCCGTTAACAACCTTGACCGAAGATATTTTGGAAAGAATATCATCGCCTTGCGTACAATTGTCTATCGTATCGTTAATTGCCTTTGCAAGAGACGAAACCGAAGAACAATGTTCCGTGTTGACATATATTGTTTCAGAATCATCGTTAGCATCGGCGAATTTCAATTCCAAGATATGATCGAACCATTCGACAGATGCTGTATTATCAGTGCTCTCTAGCGAAATACTCCAGTCGCTACTTCCTTCTTTCTTTACTTTTACAAATTTGATATTCAAAGAGTCTTTAGTGAATGTAAATTCATCGCCTAAATCATCAGGAACATCTATAGATACATATTTTGAATACAGGGACTTGAATTTTTCTTCCGCAGAAGCTTCATCAACGACCTTGTCAAATTCTATAAATACTTTATTTGTATCACTAGTACCTTTGACAAGCGCCCCATGCTTTCCGATCGAAGGAGTAAGTTCACCGGAGATTCGCATGTAGGTAATCTTTTTACCATCTTCAGCGCCATTATCATAAAGGTAATAAAGGATATTGTCGGTATCCAGATTTCCCTGAATTCTTCGAGAATCGCAACCGAAAATAATTTGTTCGCCAGTCACATCCACCACATACAAGCCATATGTGTTCATGATGGAACGACCCTTATCCACTTCATCAACAGTATTCTGAATAGAAAGATACTCGTTCAATTGATCTTTAAGATTTTTACCCTGAATATATCCATCGCCAAGTTTTTGAAAAAAATCAACCTTCTTAATTTTTACATCTTTCGGACTGTCTTCTCCAGATTTAAGAACATGAATAGTCCATTCATCATCTCTCTGAACCTTGTACATCGTCTGCAGGTTCGTACCGGAGAGCTTCAATTCGGCAAAGGAATCGCCACCGGAGGTCTTTTTATCCAGATTGTCACCCTTTTCAATAACAAATTCTTGTTTTGATGTGATAACAATTTGCCTTGACGACGTGTAAGAGATTTCAAAATCCGTTTCAGATGGTGAATTTTCGTACCAGTCAGACCTTAAAGAACTTAACGAAACCCCTTCTTTTATCTTAACTATTCCGAGTTCCGATCGACCTTCTGTTTCTTTAACATTCGAAGTTAATTTGATGAACAAATCTTCATCAAAGGTTTTTTCTGTGGGAATAACATAAGTGACATACCCTTCATTTTCGGAAATAACCTTTTCATCGCCGTCAACTTCTCTTACAGCCGTCAATACGCCATCTTTTTTCTTAACCTGGAACAAACCAATATCAGAAAGTTTCGCATTTCCATCTAATTTTTCGCCACTGAAATCAATATTCAATGTAAATGCAATCGAAGCATCTCCCGATATTGAAACGTACCCATGTGTAGAAACATTTTCCAATTTGTCCTTCAGCACATGAGCCAAGTCTAGCCCGAATGCCTTTCCGACACCAAACTTCAATTCGAATTTTAGCCTAACATTTTTGGCGTTTTCTTCAGTTGGGGTAACAAGACTAACAACGTCATCCCCTTCACCACCAAAGAAAACCATTTTCCAAGATTTGTTAAATACTTCAACAAATTGCTGTATAGTACCAAAATTCTTTTGGTATTGGCCTTCCACACATTTCATGAGGCCGAAATCGCAGTTTTCAGAACCATCCCCGTAAACAACCGCTTCAACCTTATCGACAATATCTACGACCTTATCAATAGAGCCGTCAAGGAAGTCGAGCTTGGTCTTGCTTTCAACCATGCTACGCAGAGCAGACTGTAGCGAATTCAGCACCACATGGACCTGATTAATCAGCGAGTCTCCTGAAAGAGACATATATTGCTTTATACTATTCGGAAGCGCCCATTCCCTTGAGTCAAAATTGTATGAAAAGTTGTCATCATCCTCATTCGTAATCTTAGGAAGTTCAAACGAATCTCCGGCTTTCAAAGTAAGGGAGCTGTAGCCCAATTTCAGCTCTTTGGGCTTTACGCCATCTCCGATGGAAACGCTAAAATCAACCTTCCCGCCATCAATCTCAACTTCAAAGAGGCCTAAATTCATCGAATCAAGCGAAGTGCTAAAATCCAGGTCTACACGTTCCAAATCGACGTTATTAATGGAAAGTTTTCCATCTTTATCAACTTTAATATTAAGTTTTAAATATACCGTGCATTCCGCACTTAACGACGCAACATCAAAAATACCCAAATTGAAGCCGCCATCGCCAAGCAACTGGAGTTGTTTGGGAGAAATGGCAAACAGCAAGGAATGTTCACCCTTTTCCAGAGCAAGAGATTGGGCGGCAATCGTATTTGCGCCGAGCAAATCAACCAGATTAGTGCCATCCCAATTTTCTGAATACTCTTTTGTCAAAATCTGAATTTTATCCAAAGGCACCAGGCCATTGACATAACCAGAGAACGCATCCTTTATTTTGTTAAAGTCAAGTTTTCCATCGGCGAAAGCATCGTATACACCATATTGCGCAATTTTCCAACATTCATCAAGTTTTTGGACAATTTGCGGTATGCTATAGTCCTGACCAAGCACAGAAAATTTCGGCTGGTTTATGAACGGAATATTAATATTATCTAAGACGCCAAGAATGCCTTCTAACGACAAGATCGATCCAACATCAAATTCATCATTCAGTTCAACCTTGGAAATCTTAACTTCATTAGCAGAAACTGTCAATTTTAAACATTCATCGTCAATTTTAAGCAACCCACCAAGGCTACTGCTTGTTATACCAGGAGCTTTCAGTTCAAATTGTTTAAAATTATAACCAAAATCGACAGATTCTCCATCCATGCTAACGGAAACTTCTATTGCAAAAGCAGCCTCAATTTCGAAATCACCCAAATCAGTTTGCACACATTTAATTTTCGGGCACAATTCGACAGTAAATACACCTCCATCTATATTAATGGGGGTCTCGTACAAATCCTCAGCCAGAAGGTCATAGGAATTTTCCTCGCCAAATTTCAGATTAATTTCCGAGAAGAAATCCCCCAAATTATTTGTACTAACAAAACTTTCAACAATCGTTTTAGCTTTACCAAGATCTAAGGTAAAATTATCATCGGCATAGGCAATCTGGTTGCGAAGAGCAAGAAGAACGTTATTTTTGAAATTATTGACTTTATTTAGAATACCCGAAATCGTGTAAGAGTCATCGCCAATTTTAAATTCATTTCCAAGATACGGAATCGACAAGTTTTCAACAATATTAACTATGCCGCCAAAGAGGTCTTTCGGCGAAAGGATGTTTTCCAAATTGGTAATTTCATCGGGGAAATTCCACTTTCCATCACTATAACTGAATCCAGGTTTATCTGTAGTGTCTTCAGGCTTTTTCTGTTCAAGCAAAGTGACTTGACCGTACATCAGTTTAAGAGAGTCATACTGAAAACGGCATGCATCAATCCCCTGATTTTCACCACCTATACTCGCCTTGAATTCAAAAGACTCTCCTTCGAGTTCAGCAGAAAGTCCACTAGGCAGTGAAATTGTATTCTTATCTTTCTGCTGTTTCAACTCCAACGTCATCTCGTCGAACTTGACACCATTCAAGTTTATCGAGCCGTCATTCTCAACATGAAGGGTCAGCGTCACATCGAACGGGCAACTCATGTTGACCGTGCCCAAATTGACACCTGCAAAACTTACATTTTCAAGACTCTTCTCAGGAGTAAATCTGAACGTAAGTTTGGCACACTGGCTGCTGTCGTCAATGGAGAATTTCAGGACCGTCTCAGCAGTCTCTCCTTCACCAAAAACCGGACAAAGATTATCAGAATCGCCTGCATTAGAGCCCTGTTTTACAATTTCGACGCTTTTAAATATTGATTCACTATCAAGAACATCGCTCAGAGCCCCCTTCAAAGTTTCAATCGTCACATCAATACTTGAAGTCGCCCCAGTAGACAATTTCGCTGCACCTGAGTAAAGAGCCTGCACTATAGCGTTATGAGCGCTTTCCGCATCCGAAACGATAATGCTAGCAAGATCGTCAACTGCTTTTTGTTCTTCTCCTATTTTAAACTCAAGAGGGATGTCTACATTTTCAAGCAAGCTAGTGATAGCAGCCTTGAGCGCAAAATTTCCGCCCAACTCGAATTCCGGGTAGTCCACTTTCCAGCCATCAGTGACGTCATACGAGACCTTCACGGAAGAATCTCCGCTGATTGCAAACGGAAGACCTTGAACAGCACCCCCAATATCTACGCCAAATCCGAGCTTTTCCAATCCAAGTGTATAATCGGCTTTTCCGTCAACAGCTTTGATAGTCACCTTTATGGCAATCTCGGAATCCACACCAAGAGTATTATCCAAAGTGAAGAGAGGAAGTTTTAACTTGTCAAGCGAAGTTTCGTGGAGCGAGAAAACGAAAGTATATTCCTTGCCTGTAAAGGTCGGCAGCACGGCAGACTGCAGTTCACTACCCCATACATTGTATTCCTGCATAGAGCCCGACGGAACAATTTTTATACAGTCGATAATATTCTTAAACTCATCAGCCCCATCTTTTTCAACCAGGCTCGCAAACTTATTTCTCAACGCATCGGCATCGAGCTTGGCAACCTTCGGGTCTCCACTTCCAAGCAAAGAAACAGACGCTTTCAAAGCCTTGGAAACGTTCTCCCACGTATTGGAAACAGAATCTAAGATACCCAAAACGGTTGTCTGAGTTTCTTTTACCTTCAAATCGAGATTCGGGATAGATTTATTATTTGTAAAATTTTTAATAACAGGATCAAGAACGGCACTCAGCGAGATTCCTTCAATTATGGATTCGAAATCGAACTCGCTAGCCAGCCATTCCCCGTCGACATACGAAATTGTTATACTGGCATCAGCAAAGTCTTCTAAAGACAATGTGATATCGAAGCCGGAGAAATCAAACCCATCAAAAGAGACCTTTCCGCTCTGGTCAATATTGAGCTTGATTTTCAAAGCGGCAGAAACATCGGCCTTGGCATTCACATTGAAAGAATCAATGCTAAAGCCATCCATCGCTATATTTTTCTTTGCAAAGCCTAGCGTAAACTCGTTAGAGCCGACATTCAGCGCAATTGACGGCAATTCCGTCGGTTCGCCAATCACCTCCGCAAAGATGTCAACAGCATCGGTTTCGCCCATTTTGAAAGTGACACTATCGAACAATCCGCTCAAATTGGTACCGACGACACTTTCAAAGAGAGCCTTCAAACGAGCGGCATCGATTGCCACTCCTTCAGCAATGTTTTCAGCACCCTGTACAGCCTCATTTACACCACCCGACAGGGCAAGCGAGATTCCCTTCCAGGCGTCGTCAACTTTACCAGCAAAGTCAACAACGGACAAAACATAGTTCTTCGGTTCATTTTCGCCTGGGTTCTTCTTGGCTATAGCAAACTTGTAATTGGCAAGGTATGGAACGTTCCGGACTGCACCCAGCAGGCCCTCCAGCGAAAAAGATTCCTCACTGAACAACGATGTAAAGTTGGTTATCTCGGCGGGCAGCGTCCATTTTTCATTGGCATAGGAGAAAGCCCCCTGCGGCAGACTTGCCAACATTGCGTCGCCAACGTTCAAGTCAAGCTTGTCGTAGGTCAAGCCCGCATCAAATTTATCCACATCAAGACGATTATTTCTATTGACGATGGAAAGTTCCAAGCCGAACGCTCCATTCTTGAAAACCGCACTGATTCCCTCCAGCGAGACGCTCTCGATATCCGTCTTTTGCATATTCACGTTCAAATCTTGCAGGGCGACATTACCGAACGTAATTTTCCCTTCTGCATCCATGTTGAACGTAAACTTCACATTAATCTCGGTGCTTACACCAACACCTTTCAGCGAGAACATACCGAGGTTCAATTTATCGAACGAGCCCGCGATCGGCTTGATCTGCATGACAAGGCTATTTTCGCCCTCAACGAGGGCCTTCGTGTTACCCTCTACATCAAACGCATAACTATCTAAAACATCTCCCCATTCTGCAATATTGGCCGCCACGAACGAATCGATAGACGACTTGAGCTGGGCGAGGTTCATCGACATGTTCTCAATAGAACCATAGATTGCACCGGGAACGAAGCTCCAGAAATCTTCCAGTTCAGAGGCAAATTCCGCTACCGACATTTCCTCTTTTTGTTCACCCGAACCAACAGGAATCTTTATGCTGTTCAGAACAGGCAGTTTCTTGGCTGCAACAGCCTTGAGCACCGTTCCTAAGGAGAAGTCCTTGTTCAGCTTGAACTCGGGAACCTGGACATCGAGTTCCCCGTCTATGGTAGACACCTTCAAGACACCGTCACCAGCCACAAAGAACGGGAGATTTCCAGTTTCTTCCACCTTGAATTCCAGGTCGACATTCTTGGTCACACCTTCGTCGGGCGTGTAACTGAGGCTCAAGTCCGGACTAGGTTCGTCGGCAGATTCGATCTCAGAAACAGAAAGGTTCATGAACTTAGCGCTGGCACCGGGAATATCGACAGAGACTTCGAGTTTTCCCACTTGCGGGGCAGAGATTTCGACATCGACCGCGCTATCAAGAAGAGAACCGCTCCCGTCCTTGTCCAGTTCGACAGAAACAGAAGCCTGGGCAGCTGCAGAGAGATTGGCAGAGCCGTCCACAGACACCTTGCCCCAGGAACCGAGATCGACGCCGAGGTTTTCAAGAGACTTTGTCTCGGAAAGGTCGATACCGACCGTAAGCTTGGAGCCTTCCGCAGAGAACGTGAGTCCCCTGTACGCTTCGCCCTGTTCGCTTTCAAGGAAATCCTTCACGTAGGTATCGACCAGTTCCGAAAGGCTCAGTTTGCTAATAGGGTCAACACCTTCTGCAAGGTTGGCATTCGCCTGCTCGATGGCCGTGTGGGCCATATCCAATGATTGAGCAAGCACATCGTTTACTTTATCCGCAATAGTCGTTTTCAGGGTATCGACGCTTTCGCCAAACAGCGTGGTAAAGGAGCCGGCGTATTCGCCGAGGCCAAGCTTCAAAGCGTCGAAGCCATCGATGGAATCCACCGCGGCAGAGACCTGCTCCCCAATGTTACCGGAAATAGATTCAATCTGCTCCGCATAGTCATTCAAGTGCTCTGCGTCAAATCCAGAATCGGCATCCATCATCAGGCGCGGTTCGAGGGATTCGATCTTGTAATTGTTGCGGGTGAACTTTTTTGCCTTGGAAGCAGATTTCTTGGTGTTCTTGTTGTTGGACTTAACGTTCTTGGACATGATTTTGGCCTTTTTTAGTTAAAACTTTTCGTGTGGAATTCGTGAAAAATTCCGTTTAAGGTAAAACAACTACAGCGCACCTCGGGGTGCGTTGTTATCATTTTCAAAAATTTTGATTATTCTTCTAGCTTAGTACAGCGGACAGAGAATCCAAAAACTTTTTCATCTCCATCACTTGCTTGCGGAGCATGATCCGTTGTCGAAGATATATACCCATTACGCACATACAAATTTTCATCATACTCGTGTTCTTGTGGATAAAACCAATAAATAGTCTGTTTTAACCGTTCAAACCCCCCCTTTTTGGTTCTCTTGCCGGCGCCGGTCAGCGAGAAACCGCTGCTGTTCGTTCCACTGAAACCATATGTGGAGCGCATTCCCTTGACACCATCATCATTCCCTTCAGCATTTATGACAATGACATAGTCGTTAAAATTAAACAGCCTCCAGCCATCAGGGCAGATTCCTTGGTGATTTTCCTGAATAAGGTCGGCACAGCTTTCGGTATTGCAGCGGCTCGGCAACTGCATCATCTCGGCCCACTGGTAAAGGCCACCGAACTCGTCGCACTTGGTGGTATCATTATTGTAGCAGTAGCGTTCAATCTTGGAATCATTGTTCTGGTCGTTTTCGCCAGGCACCATTTCACCGATATTCAAGTTTTCAGCCATCACAGTCACCGAAGCAACCTCACGCACAGTATCTGTACCCGTTATTGTTATATAGTAATAACTACGGCCATTACGCGGATCCGTAAAAGTTTTGTATCTATCCTCACCTATACGCCAAGCACCAGCCAATGTTTGGGAGTGGTCAAACGGCACATACTCGCTGCTGCTCAACACCGACGAAGAACTCGATTTCGCGCTCGATGAAGACTTTGCAGAACTGCTGCTCGATTTTGCAGAACTACTCGAAGCAATGCTGCTACTTGACTTCACCGAGCTGCTACTCGACTTCGCACTTGAACTCGATTTTGCAAAACTGCTACTCGACAGATCCTCGACCGGAGCCGAGGATGACGAACGCACGCTGCTGCTGGACGCCTTTGTCTCGCTGCTGCTGGATAGATCCTCGACCGGAGCCGAGGATGACGAACGAACCGAGCTGCTGCTTGCATCGTCGCAGTCCTCGCAGACACTCGACGAGGAATCTTCCCCGGGCCGCACGAAACTGCTCTCGTCGTCACAAGCTGCCAAGAGAAAGAGACTCGCAATAAAGAACGTCACACCGATGTGACCTATACCTTTCCACGATGACAATCGTTTTTTATGTAGCATTTTATTTTTCAAAGTCAACTCCACCCCCAAAAATTATTCTTCTAGTTTAGTACAGCGGACGGAGAAACCTTTTGCTTTAAGTTCTCTGTGATTTTGCTGTGGTGCAGAACCTGATGAACCAATGAGTCCGTGGTGAGCACGAATATCCGGTTCTTCGGCATATTCCTCTGGACGGAACCACGCAGTTCTATCCTTTAAGCCAGAAAATGTTCCATTTGTATTTCTCAATCCTGCGCCAACCAAGGAGAATCCGCTGCTATTCGTTCCACTGAAACCATGCATCGAACGCATTCCCTTGACGCCGTCATCATTTCCTTCGGCATTTATCACTATGACATAATCATTAAAATTAAACAATCTCCAGCCATCGGGGCAGATTCCCTGGTGGTTCGGCTGAATCAAATCGGCACAACTTTCAGTATTGCAGCGGCTCGGCAGCTGCATCATCTCAGCCCACTGGTAGAGGCCTCCAAATTCGTCGCACTTGGTGGTATCGTTGTTATAGCAATAGCGCTCTATCTTGGTATCGTCATTCTGGTCGTTTTCGCCGAGCACCATATCGCCGATATTCAAGTTCTCAGCCATTACAGTCACCGAGGCAACCTTACGCACAGTATCCGTACCCGTTATTGTTATATAGTAGTAGCTACGGCCATTGCGCGGATCCGTAAATGTCTTATAACGATTTTCACCAATACGCCAATCTTCCGCTAAAGCATCGGAGTGATCGAACGGCACATATTCACTGCTACTGGACTGCTGCGTGACGCTACTGGAAGAGGACTTCGCGCTGCTGCTGGATTTTGCAGAGCTACTCGAAGCAATGCTGCTACTTGACTTCACCGAGCTGCTACTCGATTTTGCACTGCTACTGGATTCTTTTTTGCTTGAAGAGGACTGGAGATCCCCGCTCGAGGCGGGGATGACAGAAGAAGAAGACTTCGCAGTTACGCTCGACTTCGGCGTAACGCTCGAAGAGGACTTCGCGCTGGACGAAGAGTTTGACTTTACCGAGCTGCTGCTGGCATCGTCGCAGTCCTCGCAGACGCTCGACGAGGAGTCATCCCCCGGCCGCACGAAACTGCTCTCGTCGTCATCACAGGCGGCAAGCGCAAGCGTCAATGCAAGAGCAAACACAAGACGCACAGATCCTCGCCTGCGCGAGGATGACAGCAGAAATGTGGTTACCACATGACCAAATGGTACTTTTCTAATGATAGACATGCTCTTCGTTCCTTCTATCCAAAAATTATTAAAATTTAAGCCTTTTTTGCTGCGGGAGCCTTCGATGCGTCGGTCTGCACGCCGATATCGATGGTGCCGAACTTGGCCTCGTAGGCCTTGAGCGTCGCGGCGAGCATGATGGCGAGCCTCTTTGCGGTGTACGGGGTCATCACCACGCGTTCGGCGATATCCACGTTCACCTTGGCCTGCCCCATGCTCCATGCCTGGTTCAGGCCCAGGAGCATCATGATTTCTTCGCGGCCGCCCACCACGTTGGTGGCGTTCACGTAAAGGCTCTTCATGTTGGAATCGTTCCACACGACTTCGGGCTGTTCATTCTGGACTTTCTTGTTTTCGGGCATATAAAATCTCCAATATGATTTTTGTTATTTTGTTGTAATTTTAGTAAATTATTTTGTTCACTATCAGATAACAGACAAAATATTTACTACAAAAAGCATACAACATTTCTTATCTTCATTTCTGACATACGTTTAACGCATCTTGTAAAAAATTATTTTACATGGTATGACAGCGTAAGTTATCCTCAAATACAAAAACAACATAATACTATTTTGTCCGTTATTGACAAGTTTGTCGAAGTATTCTATCTTTCCGTCCCGTTTTGGGATGTTCAGATTTTTAAATAGTCTCGAACAAAGGTAACAGGATGAACAAACTAGTCACCCTTCTTTTTGCGCTTTTCCTGGCCGCATGCTCGGTCACGGATTCCGAAAGCGACGACTATTCCAAGTGGGAATTTTCAGGCTACGTGCTCGACGCCAGCAACGGCAAGGGGCTAGAGGGAGCCACCATCAGCTACCAGGTCGCCGACGGCAAAACGCTGACGGCCACCACCGACGAGGACGGCGCCTTCTTCATCGACAGGCTCCCCTACGGCTCGATAAGCTTTTCGTTCAGCTACGCAAAGGTAAAAGGCAAGGACACGCTCCATTACGCCCCCAAGGTGCGCACGGTGGGTTCCACCAACGAATCCTCCTCGATGCACGGGATCGTGGCGAGCGTGAGCAACGTAATCCGCCTCAGCCCCCTGAACGCGGGAATCACGGGCGAATACTACATACATGACCCGCAGACGGGCGCCGCCCTCCCCGTCCAAAAGGCAAAGGTCTGGATAACCCACGCCGACACCTCCTACATCAACCTCGACGAGGATTCCTTCAGCACAAAGACGGATTCCCTGGGCAAGTTCGAGTTCGAGGGGCTCCCCGCCGATTCGGGGCTACTGCTGAACATCGCCCCCTACACCCACAACGGCCTGCGCTTCACCCTGCCCGCCACGGTGCTCCCGAGACTCGCCGCCGAATCGAGCAAGGACATCGGCCGCGCCTACCTGCCGCAAGACACTTCCATCACCGTCCCGTTCCGCATCAAGGCGAGCAACGTCATGGATACCGACCAGAAGGGCTACAAGAACGTATCGCCCCTCGCGGTCCCCTACTTTGTTTTCAACGAGGCGATTACCGAAAACAACCTGGGTGTGAGCATGACCGGCGACACGGCTTTCATCCTGACCCCGCAGGTCAAGGGCGACACGCTGTTCCTCAAGCACGACAGGCCTCTCCCCGCAAGCACCGAGTTCTCGACGACAATCGTCACCTACACCAAGAAGAAGAACGAGCGCATCGAAATCACGCTCGACGGGGCTTCCGCGTTCACCACCGACCGCGGGCTCTACGCGGTCACGAGCAACGCCTGGCCGCAAAACGAGAAATACAGGTCCAGTTTCTCCATCGACGACACGCTGTGGGTCAAGTTCTCCGAAAAGCTGAGCAAGAACGTGGAACGCGTGCAGTGGCACTTTATCGCGAAGGCATCGAGGACCATCTCGTGCAACGGGAGTTTCGCCACGGCGGACGCCTGGATAAGCAAGGACACGCTTTTCGTGCAGATGCGCGAGAAGATTCTCGACGCGAGGACACCGGGCGATTCCGTGGGCATGGACGTCACCGTCTACGCGGAGAACGGGCTCTACCTCGAACACCTGCTCATCATGACCGAACTCGAAGTTCCGCCGTCGTCTTCCAGCGTGGCCGATTCCACGGCAAGCTCCAGCAGCGGGGTGCCCGAGTCGTCAAGTTCAGCCGCAACAGCGTCCAGTTCGAGCAGCTCGTCGACCTAAATGAAACCGCTGTTTTTGACAACCGCCCTATTCGCCATCGGTTCGGCCCTCGCGGCCGGTTTCGACGGCGTGACCGAACCCATCGACCAGGCAAAAATCGGATTCACCGTCCCCGGCAAGATCGACCGCATCTGGGTCAAGGAAGGCGCGTTCGTGCACAAGGGCGACACGCTCGTGAACCTGGTCAAGACGGAGGAGGAGCTCCGCGCCCGCATCACAAAGATAAGCGCCGAAGACACCTCGAGCGTCGTTTCGGCACGGGTCAAGATGGAGACCTACGAAAAGGACTGGACGGTAACCAAGAAGCTCTACGAAACTTCGAACTCCGTGAGCGCCGAACAGCTCTGGGAACGCGAGATGAACTACCGCGTGGCGAAAGCCGAATGGGAAGCCGCCAAGGTGAGCAAGTCCAAGGATTCGCTGGAACACCGCATGGCCCGCGCGCAGCTGCAAAAGCAGTATCTCATCGCCCCGTTCGACGGCGAAATCGTCTCCATATCCAAGAACCGGAGCGAAAGCGTGGAGGCACTCGAACCCATCGTCGAAATCGCCGACGTCCGCACTTGCCGCATGACCGCCTACATCATCGCGAACAAGGCGAGCAGGCTCAAGGTGGGCCAGACGGTGAAGCTCCTGCTCGACGGCTCGTCGCAGGCCCGCAACAAGAAGGGAACCGTCGAATATATCTCGCCCGTGGTCGACAAGGCGAGCCTGCTCCGTACGGTCAAGGTCATCTTCGACAATTCCAACCGCTCCGTAGAACCCGGCGTCACCGGCAAGATTATCCTGCAATAATGCCCATGCACGCCGCATACCTGCCCCCGTTCGCTCTCGCGCTTGCCCTCATGGCGGTACAATCGCCCGCGGCGGAGGCCGATTCGGCAGGCACGACGACTCCAGAGGATTCGCTGGTGCTCGAACTCGACGAGGCGCTCAAGGTGCTGGTCGAAAACAACGCCGACGTGCAGGAGGCGAAATACAACTGGATTGCCCAGGCCGAAATGGCAAAGGGCACGTACGGCGAATTCGAGCCGCACCTCGTGGGGCGCATCAACAAGGAACGCGCCGACAAGCCTAGCGCGCTCTTTACCGAGACGCGCGACGAATACAAGATTGGCGTGCAGGGCAAGCTCCCCACCGCCACCGAATACAACATCGGGTTCAACCAGGCGACATACACCCACAGCGAATACACCTCCGAGCTCTATTTCGGCGGCGAACTGCGCCAGCACCTGCTCAAGGACGGCCTGCTCTACTTCGCGCCCACGAGCAACCTGCGGCAGGCCCGCCTGCAACAGGAAATCGCCTACCAGAAATACCGCAGCGCGCTCGGCGAAATCCTCGACAAGTTCTACGAAGCCTACTGGAACTACTATTACGCCGAACAGACGCTGCAGTTCGCCACGAAATCCGCCCAGGTCGCAAGGCAGATTGCCGAAGACGCAAGCAAACGGCTACAGCTGGGCATGCTTTCGGCCCTCGACCAGCAAAAGGCCGTCGCCGAATATTCCGACCGCGAAAGCGCGAGGCTCTCGGCAGTCGACCAGCTGAGAAGGGCGAGGCTCGAACTTTTGCTCACGCTCTCATCGAGCAAGTACGTGCAGGACTCCCGCCCCCTCGCCATAAGGCCCCCGAACGACAACGATACCGCTGCAGGCCCCATTACGCCCGCAGCGGGCGATTCGAGCGCGGATTCGTGCCGCATGCACCCCGCCTACCTGCAGCAGCTTGCGGAACTCGATCTGCACGAAGAGGGCCTAAAGCAGCACCGAACCAGGGCGCTCCCCACGCTCGACCTTGTCGGGAACTACGGCATCCGCGGCCGCGACAGCGACGCAAGGCGCGCCGTGCGAGACTTCAAGCATGCCGAAAACAGGCAGACCGTACTTTCGGGCGGAATCGAAATCGACATTCCCCTGTTCGCGAACATGGGCGAACGCCACCAGGCCGCCGCCGAAAAGATAAACGTGCGCGCCGCCCGCGTGAGGCTCGCGCTCATCCAGGACAAGCTCGCCGAAGAACTCCGCAACCTGCAGAAAAGGGCGACCGAAATCCGCGAACAGACGAGGCTCAGCCAGATCGCGGTCACCTACCATGAAACCGAACTGCAGGAAGAATTCAAGAAGATGGAACTCGGCAAGAGCAACTACCACGTGATTTTCGACATGGAAGAGGACCTGCGCAAAGCCGAGCAGCGCCACCTCGAGAATATCCGCGACATGCACCTTGTCGACGTCAAGCTTCTGCTCGCCAAAGGCGCGCTCCTCCGCGAAAACGGACTCGAGACATGGAACCAGGGCACCCCCACCCTACGCAAGGACCTGCTGAATGAATAAGACGACGCCACAGATCGACCCGGCCAAGATACTCAAGGCAATGCAGGGCGCGCTGAACAGTTCCAACGCGAAGATTTCCCAGATGACCCAGGTGTTCGACGTGGCACAGACCGTACTCGCCTGCGACAAGTTCAAGACGGCAAGCCTCGCGCTCGCAAGCGGGCTCTGCGACAAGTACGGCGCCGAACGCGTGAGCCTCGGCTGGGTCAAGCACGATTACGTTGTACTGAAGGCGCTCAGCCATACCGACCATTTCGAAAAGAAGATGCAGGTGGTGAGCGACCTCGAAGGCATCATGGAAGAGGCCTACGAGCAGGATGCCGCGGTAGTCTACCCCGCTCCCGAAAACAACGTGCTCTCGATTCGCGAACACGAGCTCTACAGCGCGGCCTACCACACAAAATACATCCTGACGGTCCCCATCCGGAACGGCGAAGACATCGTGGGCGTAATCTGCTGCGAACGCAATTCCAGGCCGTTCAGCGACCTCGACAGCGAACAGGTGTACCTGACGTCCACGCTCTGCAGCGCACGCCTCCTGGAACTCTACACCAAAAGCAGCTGGTTCGGCCTTCGCATGGCAAGGGCTATACGCAAGGGGCTTTCCAAGGTTTTCGGAATCGAGCACACCTGGGCAAAACTGCTCGGGCTCATCGCCATCGCGTTCATCCTGTTCGCGACGCTCTTCCCGCTTCCGTACAAAGTAAGCGCACCGGCAATCCTCAAGACCGACAAGATTATCTACACTACGGCCCCGTTCGACGGCTACATCGACACCGTATTCGTAAAGCCGGGCGACGTGGTATACAGGGGTTCGCCCCTGCTGCGCCTCAACCAGACGGAACTCAGGCTCGAAGAGGCCGACCTCATGGCCCAGGAACAGGACAGCCGCCGCGAAATCCAGAAGGCGCAGGCCGCGCACGAGCTCGCGGAGATGCGCATACACCAGGCGCGCCTCGCCCAGACCCAGGCAAAGCTCAAGACCGTGCGCTACAAGCTCTCGATGGCAACCGTGATCGTGAACGTCGACAGCGCCATCATCATCGAAGGCGACCTGCAAAAAAGGCTCGGCGCCCCCGTGAAGCAGGGTTCCGAACTGTTCCAGATGTCATCCATCGAGAACATCTACGTCGAAATCAACGTCCCCGAACAGGAACTCCGCAACGTGACCATCGGGAACCAGGGCCTGCTCGCCGTCAAGAGCCGTCCCGACTACGCCTACCGTTTCGAGACCAAGCGCGTAAGCCCCACCGCCGAAGTCAAGGAGCAGGAAAACACGTTCGCCGTGCGCGGCGAGTTCGTGTACGGCACACCCGCATGGTTCCGCCCCGGCATGACGGGCATCGCGAAGATTTTCGCCGAAAAGCACACTCTCTGGTGGATCCTCTCGCACCAGGCCATCGACTACCTGCGCATAAAGCTCTGGTGGTAAAAAAATTTATTTTCCCACTTTTTTTGGGAAAAATCTATATTAAAGGCATGGCTGAATCGTGCGAAAAACAGAATATCACTGCAAAGCTAGTCGAATATTTCGGGAATAAGCCCGAAATCGACTCGGCAATTCTGTTTGGCTCCCTGGCCAAGAACCAGTTTAACGAGCACAGCGACATCGACATCGCCGTCCATTCGCAGAGCGCCCTCTCCTACGACAGCCTTGCCAAGATGCAGGTGGAACTCAGCCTGCTGTGCAAAAGGGAAGTCGACATCGCCGACCTCTCAAAGGCGGAAGGACTCTTTTTGCATCAGATCATGACGACAGGCGAACGCATCAAGTTCAACCACGACGTGTTCCACAAGTACATCATGAAAGCGCTGTATTTCTACGAGGACTTCCTGCCCATCCAACGCGCCTGCCGCGCCGAAAGAATCAAGAGGTTTCTCAATGGATAAGGACCTACTGCAAAAAAAAATTGAAATGCTAGCCAACTGCATCGAGCGAATCAAGTCACAGAAGGTGGCTAGCCTCAAAGATTTGGAAGCCATGTCACCCCCACCACCATGGCCGACACATTCAGGTTCCTCGCCGAGAAAAATGTCATCTCGAAGGAGAATGCGGACAACCTAGCAAAGGCCGTCGCATTCAGAAATATCGCGGTTCATCAATACGACATCTTGGACAACAAGGTCATTTTCCAGATTGTATCTGGGCACCTGAACGACTTTACGGACTTCGCCGCAAGCGTTGCTGCACTTCGCGCACAGCATTCTTAAACATTTTTTTACCAACACCCCCTCTAAAAGCAAAGAAGCCACGCGTATGCGGATAAAAAATTTACGGGGAAAGACTATTTTGACAAAAAAAAATTTGCGGGAAAATATGATTTTAACAAAGAAAAATTTGCGGGAAAATAAAAAAATTTATGTATATTTAGACATGTTCGGGGGATAAAACATGCCGAAATTTACATTTAAACGCAAAATATACGCAAAAATGCTCGTGCAATGAGCAATAACCCTGCATCCCTACAAGAATATGGTTTCCATTTACCAAGCGAATCCATTTTTGAGGGATAGTTTGTCTCATTTTCCCCTGTTTCGTAAAAAAAAGACATCCTTTCGGTTTCTTCTGCTTTTTTCATATTGGCCATCCTTCCCGCATCTCCATAAAAAGCGAGTTGTTAATTTTCTTGCCATCAATGTAAACAAAAAAAAACAAGTCAAGTATTTTTGGATTGCGGCCTTTTTTTGGGACTGATTTGTGATGAGCGTCACTAGTCATACTTGTCCAGCACACATCGTCAAATTCGTGGCATTTTTTAGAAAAAGATTGTCAAATTCGTGGCATTTTTATATATTAACATCGTCAAATTCGTGGCAAAATGAGGTCAAAACATGTTGAAACGAAAGTTCTCAGAGACCCTAAAACAGTGGAAAAAAACAAAAAAAAGGGAATGTTTGCTCGTAAATGGGGCCCGCCAGGTCGGCAAGACCTTTATTATAGATGTTTTTGGCCGTGAAAATTACAAAAGCTACATCTACCTGAACCTGTTCAAAAATCCAGAATACAAGCAAATTTTCGAGGGAGAACTCGAACCGAACGAGATATACAAGCGAATTTCGCTACTAGTCAAAAAAACAAATTTTATCGAAGGCGACACGCTTATTTTCATCGACGAAATTCAGGTCTGTAGCAAGGCCAGGACAGCCCTCAAGTTTCTCGCCATGGATGACAGATACGACATAATCGCGTCCGGTTCGCTGCTGGGGCTGCATTACAACAAGCTAGGCCAGAATTCCGAAGAGATTTCCATTCCTGTCGGCTACGAGCGCGAAGTCGAAATGCATTCTCTCGATTTCGAGGAATTCCTTTGGGCAAACGACGTGAGCGAAGAGTCCATCGAGAACCTGAAAGAATATTACACACAAAAAAAAGCACTGCCCGACGCCATCAATAACCTGTACCAGAACAAGCTTCGTGAATACCTTGTTGTGGGAGGGATGCCAGAAGTGGTGAACACATTTATCTCGACAACAAATTTTCAACAAGTCTTTAATGCACAACAGAAGATTTTCAAAGCATACGAAGACGACATCCAGCATTATGCAACCAATACGGAGCGGCCCAAAATACGAGCCTGCTACTACTCTCTCCCCCGCCAGCTGTCAAAGGAATACTCGAAATTTCAGTACAAGACCGTCGAGAAAAACGGAAACGCAAAAAAATACGGGAACGCACTGGACTGGCTTGTCGATGCGGGACTCGTCAAACTGGTGCACAACGTGAGTTTACCCGAAATGCCGCTCAAGGCCTACGAACAGCCCGAAAACTTCAAAGTCTATGTTACCGACATCGGCCTTGCAACGCACCAGTTCGGCTTCGAGACGCAGTCGGCCCTTGTACGCAAGGAACTGAAGGGGCATGCAAAGGGAGGCATCTACGAGAACCTGATTTTCGACATTCTCAACAAGCGCGGGCTCAATCTGAACTATTACAAAAATGGCGAGAATACGCAAGAAATCGAGTTCGTTTTCGAGCACTCCGGCAAAGTCGTTCCTGTGGAGGTCAAGTCGAAAAACGGACAGACAACCTCGATGAACGAATTTATCAAAAAATACAGTCCGTCGCTTGCGATAAAACTGATTGACGGAAACATCGGCATCGACGGAAACAAGGTAAGCCTGCCACAATTCATGGCGATGTTTTTGCCGTAATCTAAACAATTTTTTACAAACAAAATACCATATTCCATGCGGGAATAAAAAATGCAGGGCGGGCGCAATTCGTTTTTGTATCTTTGCTCTCATGATGATTCCAACGTCTAAAAGATTTACCCGTGTGGCCGGTCTTCGCGGCCGCCCCGCACAGCAGAGTGCGGGCCTGTTTGCGCTGTTCCTTTTCGCATCCCTGGTTTCTTGCGCCGGAAACGGCGACCCGTTGACCAACCCGGAACCGAAGGCCGACGAGAGCGGCGCCCCCGCTACCGCGGCGCAGAGCTATTACGACTACGATAATTCGAGCGCAGCTTCGGCGGGCTCGGGCACGAATGTTAGCGCGGTTCGCAATCCGGACGGCACCATCGGCAACGCGGGCTTCAGCTTCAAGTTCCCGGGCGGCGACTGGACGGTCATCGGCGGCGAGGATGGCGCCCCCTACGAGTTCTACAATGCGAATTCGGGCAGGCGCGCGGTGCTACGCGAGGTAGCGCTCGACGAAGGCGAGCCCATGAACCTCATGGACCGCGCCCGCATGGAAATGCAGAGCCTGGAATCTAGCGGCAAGAAGGCGACCTTGAGCGAGCTCAATCCCGAAGAGGCGTTCGGCACGACCGGCGCGTTCTTCGACATCGCGGGCAAGCGCTACGAGACCCCGTACGAGGCAGTGGGCATGGTAACGGGCAACGGACGCAGCGTCTACACCCTCACGCTTACCGCAACCGACAACGTGCCCGGAAAGGACATGCTCAAGGAGGAATGGAGGGAATTCTTCAAGGGGTTCACCCTCAACGAAATCGCCGAGGAACAGGGCCCAGAACTCTCTCCGGAACGCATCCAGAGCCACACTTCCGCAGCGCTCGGCTACACCTGGAGCACAAAGGACACGCTTTGGCACTTCTGGAACGGCATCGCGAAGCAGAACAACGACCCCGACCTGGTGCTCACCGACAAGTCCGAGGAAGTCTCGTTATTTGTATATGGCGCAATCCTCCCACCCGACGTCATCGGCCAGCAGGACATGTTCAAGGTGCTCCTCACCCGCCTCGGCGTCGACCCGAACAACCGCACGCTCGATGCCCGCCGCGTGAAGGTCGGCGACCGCTACGCGCAGGAATTCACGCTCACCCACATGGTCGGCAAGTTCGACTTTAGCTACAAGGGACGGTTCTTCTACGAGAACGGACGCGGAATCCTGATTGCGGCCTGGACGCAGGGCGCGACGCAGAAGAAATACGCGAAGGCGATAGACAACGCCATCGAAGGGCTCTCCGTGGGGGCCAAGCCCGCGCAGGCGACCGACGCCGAAAGCACCAGGAAGCAGAACAAGTTCAACGCCGCCGTCATGAACCAGGTGGGCATCCTCCGCCTTGTGGAAGACCAGCCGCTCGTGGCTCTCAGCTACTTCGAGCGCGCGAACAAGATGGACCCCGAAGAACCGCTCTACCTCGTGAACTGCGGGTTTATCTACCAGATGAAGGAACTCTACGGACCGGGCATCGCCTACTTTACAAGCCAGATGCCGCTCGTACGCAGGAACGGGAAACTCCTCTCGATTCTCGGAGAAATGTACGAGGTGCTGTTCGACTACAGCCACGCCCGCGAGTGTGCGGAAGCGGCGCTCCAGTTCACGCCGAACAACCCCGAATACGTCATCAACCTCTCCGACGCGCTCTGGGGACTCGGACAGCGCCACCAATCGCTCGTTGTGGTGCAGCGCCTCTATGACACACAGCCGAGCAGCCGCCTGGGCGTTTACCTCGCGAAGACCTACATGGGCCTGGACCAGTACGCCGAAGCCGTAGAAATATTGTATGGGGTACGAGGCCGGTTCGGGATGAGCAAGGATTTGGGCGAAACCCTCATGGACGCCCTCATGTTCCTGGGCCGCTACGAGGAAGCCCGCGCCATCAGCGAAGAGACTCTCCAGAAAGAGAAGAACGATTACAAGCTGTGGACCATGCACGGTAAAATCCTCTTCTACAGCCACAACTACCGCGACGCCGAAAAGGCGCTCACCAAGGCGCTCTCGCTCAAGCCCGACAACGAAGACGCGAAGAGCTTCCTCAGCGCCACCAAGGCATTCCTCGGGAAGGCCGACAACCGCACGCTGCAGAAGCCCATCACGCCCGTGGAAGAACGTACCGCGAACATCAAGAGCCTGCTGAGCGCAAAAGCCAAGCAGGAAGCAGTCGAGGGCGACTTCCCCGCCGTGGTGCACTACCGCAAGGAATGCCTGAAGGCCGAAAAGAACCAGCCGTGGAGCAGGAGCGAGGAGATGCTCATGGAAATCCTCGACGTGCGAGGTGCCGCCATCTACCGCGAGTTCACCTTCGATTTTCTGCCAGGCTACGACCGCATATTCCTCAACGCGCTCGAAGTATACGACAGCAACTGGAACTTGAAGCAGAAGGCTAGCCTGAACGGCGCCTACATCACCTACGCGACCGAAATCGGCGGCAAGAACGAAAGCCAGATGGCGCACTTCCCGCTCTCGGAACTCGCGCCGGGCGACTTCATTTATCTGCAGTTCAGCCGCACCGCCATCGAGGCGAAGGGCATGATTCCCTACACCGACTTCGTGAGCAGCAAGGACGTTCCCGTGGGCCAGTCCATATTCCGCGTGTACGCCGACACGAACGCGTTCACCACCGAGGAATACGGACCGCTTGAGCGCGAGAACATCAAGGGCGGGCGCGAATGGAAAATCGAGAGCCCGGTCGTGATGCGCAAGGAACTCTACATGCCCGTGTACCGCGATTTTGGCGCAGGCCTGATGCTCACCGGCAAGCAGCAGTGGAAGGAAGTCGGCGAAGACTACCAGAACCTCATCAAGCACCAGTTCAAACAGGCTGTGAGCGTGCGCGAGAAGGCATTCGAGGTGAAGGGCAACAAGATTGGGAACGAGGCCGTCAAGGCAATCGCGAACTTCGTGCGCCACGATATCCGCTACCGCGATATCCGCTTCGGCGGCCACAGCCTTATCCCGCAGACCGCCGAAGTGACGCTCAAGGAGCGTCGTGGCGACTGTAAGGACATGGCTCTATTGCTTAAAGAAATGCTCGCAACCATCGGCGTCAAGAGCTACCTCACCGCAATCCACCTCACGGAAGAGGGCTTCTCTCAGCTGCCGACCATCCAGCAGTTCAACCACATGATTCTCTACGTGCCCAAGCAGGACCGCATAAGCGAGATGTGGATCGACGCGACCGACAAGACGGGCAACGACCGCCCCGTGCCGCTCGACATGGAAGGGAAAGTCGCCCTCATCATCGACGGCGAGAACAGCCGCGTGACGCAGACCCCCATACTCGAAGACAACCAGGAACACAAGATTGCGATTGACCACAGGCTCTTTATCGGGAACGACGGCACCTGCGAGTTCCGCGATTCCGTGACGCTGGAAGGCAAGTTCGCAAGCGCCATCCGCAACAAGTTCTACGGGCGCGAAGTCAAGGAGCAGGAAAAGCTCATGGAAGACTTCATGGCGCAGGGCGTACCCGACGTGAACATCTCGAAGGTCGAAATCAAGAACCTCGACGAGTTCAACAAGCCTCTCGTTCTCGTTACCACCTACGGGTCCAAGGCGTACTTCGGGCAGGGCAGCGAAATGAAGGGGCGGTTCCCCAACGTTTGGGAGCGCAGCCTGTTCAAGATGCCCAAGGTCGCAAAGCGCCACCACCCCATCCGCATGCCGCACGAGACGCAGTTCCAGTACAGCCTCACCGTGAAGGCGGCTGACGGCAAGAGCGTGAACGTGGTCGGCCCGAAGGCACTCGCCCGCGACGCTGACTACGTGAGCTTCGAGAAGGGAGTAAACGCCGGGGCGCAATCTTCCATCAAGTGGACGACGTTCGCGCTGTACGCCGACCCGAGCGAATACAACAAGATTCGCGAGGAATGGGACTACCTGCTGAGCGAAACGAGCCCTATGATAACAATAAAGTAATCACGGCATACAAGTATGCCGTGGCGCTTGCTTGCGCAAGCAAGGATGCAAAAGCGAGCCGCTACATAAAACGCAAATTAGAAAAGGCCCCGGGCGGGGCCTTTTAGATTTAAAGCGCTGGAGCTAGTTTTCGTCGAAGTCGGCGAGATCTTCTTCGGCTTCCTTGAGGTCGGCCGCATCCGGGCCTTCGCCAAAGTCCTCGTCATCCGCCTCGTCGAGCGAGTCGCCGCCCATCGAGCCGAGCGTGTATTCGACCTTGCGGGCTTCCTTGGACTGTCCGAGCTTGAGGATGGCGGCACATTCTTCGCAGTAGCCGAGGTCCTTGTCGACCCAGAATTCCGGAGAGACGAGATTCTTGTTGCAGCGGGTGCAAATCTGCGTCGCGACTTCACGGGTAAACGCGAGGTTCTGCTCTTCCAGTTCCTTGAGAATACGTTCGGTCAATTCTTCCTGCGTCTCTTCGGCAAGAGAAATCTTGTGGCGGATGGCCATCGTCGGCTTCTTCTCGAGCTGCTTCAGTTCGGAAGACACCTTCTTCTGGTTGACCCTCTCGGCATCCTCGTTGATTTCGGTGAACATGATGGTCTTCGAAAGCTTCTTGCCACCCTCGAGCAACAGGGCGAAGGGAACGAGCTTCTTCTTGTCGTTCACCGGAGCGGGCTTGGCCGGTTCCTTGGCGGGTTCATTGACAACTTCCTTGACGGCAACGTCCTTTTCCTCGGATTCCACCTTCGCCGGTTTCTTGACAGGAGCCGGTTTCTCTACCGGAGCAGGCTTCTTCTCAGGAGCGGGCTTCTTTGCAGGAGCGGGTTTGGCCGGGGCCACAGGCTTCTTTGCAGGAGCCGGCTTTGCAGCGGGCTTGGCCGGCTTCTTTGCGGGAGCGACTTTTACCGGAGCAGCCTTCTTCGCAGGAGCGGCTGGCTTTTTCGCCGGGGCGACCTTTGCAGGAGCGGCCTTCTTCGCAGGGGCGGGCTTCTTCGCGGGAGCAACCTTCTTGGCCGGAGCGGGCTTCTTTGCAGGAGCAGCCTTCTTCGCGGGGGCAGGCTTCTTTGCAGGAGCGGCCTTCTTCGCGGGGGCGGGCTTCTTTGCGGGAGCA
>NZ_DFHR01000008.1:112618-127337 GCF_002371935.1 Fibrobacter sp. UBA3718
GGCTTCTTTGCGGGAGCAGCCTTCGCCGCCGGTTTCTTTGCGCTGGACACTTTCTTGGAACTCATAGGTTACTTCTTTTCCACGATTTTGATGTTAATAATGGGATCGTAAGGTTCGATGCGGCACACAACATCTTCGCCGCTAATCACCTTGCCAAAAACGGTGTGTTTGCCATCCAGATGATGCTGGGGCATCTGCGTAATGAAGAACTGTGAACCGGCCGTGTTCGGGCCGCGGTTCGCCATCGAAATCACGGCCTTCTCGTGCAGGAGATCGTTCTTTTCGTCGTCGATGGTATAGCCGGGGCCACCCTGGCCGTTACCTTCGGGGTCGCCACCCTGGATCATGAATCCGTTGATGACGCGATGGAACATGAGACCGTCGTAAAAACCTTTCTGCGCAAGGTCGACAAAGTTTGCGACCGTATTCGGGGCGGCCTTGAAGTCGAGGTCAACGACGATTACACCCTCGTGGGTCGTAATAGTCGCCTCGATGGAGGTGATGCCGGAATAATCCTTGTTAAACACCTTCCCTTCGGCAAAGGAAAGCCCGACCCCGCACAGGAGAACGAGGACCGACATAATAGACTTGAAACTTTTCATGCTTGCTCTATGTTTATCGTCATGGACTTTATTTTTGTCAACGGGAATATAGTTAATTTTTTCATATCGGACCAAGCGGAGCTTCGGGAAAAGCGGTGAAATTTCTATATTTGAGGTCAAAATTAAAGAAAAGACTCTCTATGCCGCAAAACGACAATATCCGAAATTTCAGCATCATCGCCCATATCGACCATGGCAAGTCGACGCTTGCCGACCGCATGATAGAACTGACGAAGACCGTCGCGAAAAACGAGATGACGAACCAGCTCCTGGACGACATGGACCTGGAACGCGAACGCGGCATCACCATCAAGGCGCACGCCATCCGCATGGTATACGAGAAGGACGGCAAGGAATACATCCTGAACATGATCGACACGCCGGGGCACGTGGACTTCACGTACGAAGTGAGCCGCTCGCTCGCCGCCTGCGAAGGGGCAATCCTCGTGGTGGACGCAAGTCAGGGAATCGAGGCGCAGACGCTTTCTAACCTCTACCTCGCCATCGAAAACGACCTGACCATCATCCCGGTACTCAACAAGGTGGACCTGCCGGGCGCACAGCCCGACCACGTGGCCGAACTCGTGGGCGACCTGCTGGGCTACGACCCCGACAAGATTCCGCGCATCTCCGCGAAAACAGGCCTCAACGTAGAACAGGTGCTCGACAAGATCGTGGACGAAATTCCGGCCCCCACAGGCGACAGCGGAAAACCGCTCAAGGCACTGATTTTCGACTCGGTATACGATTCCTACCGCGGTGTCATCAATTACATCCGCATCGTAGAAGGTTCGCTCAGGGCGGGCATGAAAATCCGCATGATGAAGACCGGCGGCGAATACATGGTGACCGAAGTCGGCACGTTCAGTATGCGCCGCGACCCGCGCGACGAACTTTCGGAAGGCATGGTGGGCTACGTACTCGCGAACGTGAAGACGATTAGCGATGTAAAAATCGGCGACACGCTCACCGATGCGGCTAACCCCGCAACAGAGCCGCTCCCGGGCTACAAGGATATTTTGCCGATGATTTATTCCGGCATCTACCCCATCAACCCGGAAGACTACAAGGACTTGCGCGAGGCCCTCGAGAAACTCCGCCTGAACGATTCCGCCATCAGCTGGGAACCGGAAACCTCCGAAGCATTGGGCTTTGGCTTCCGCACTGGGTTCCTCGGGCTTCTGCACATGGAAATCGTGCAGGAACGCCTCGACCGCGAATTCAACGTCGACATCATCACGACTGTTCCGAACGTGGAATACCACGTGTACATGAGCGACGGCACGATGGTGAAAATCGAGAGCCCCTCCAAGCTCCCCGACGCAAGCCGTTACGACCACATCGAGGAACCCTACGTGAAGGCGCAGATATTCACGCCCAAGGAATACGTGGGTGCGCTCATGACGCTCTGCGACGAGAAGCGCGGCGAGTTCGAGACGATGGAATACATCGACGAGGCGAAGGTGATTCTCAAGTACGATTTGCCGCTCGCCGAAATCATGTTCGACTTCTACGACCGCCTGAAATCCGTGAGCCGCGGCTACGCGGGCCTCGACTACGCACCGAGCGAATACCGCAGGAACAACCTCGTGAAGCTCGACATATTGCTGAACGGCGACCCGGTGGATGCGTTCTCCGTGATTATCCACAAGGACAAGGCGCACACTTATGCCAACGCCATCTGCGTAAAGCTCAAGGACCTGATTCCGCGCCAGCAGTTCGACGTCGCCATCCAGGGCGCCATCGGCGGCAAGATTATCAGCCGTTCTACCGTGAAGGCGGTCAGGAAGGACGTGCTCGCCAAGTGCTACGGCGGCGACATTACCCGCAAGCGCAAGCTCCTCGAAAAGCAGAAGGAAGGCAAGAAGCGCATGAAGAGCATCGGCTCGGTGGAAGTGCCGCAGAAGGCGTTCCTCGCCGTGCTTTCGCTCAGTGACGATTCCAGCAGCAGCGGCGAATAAGGTTCCAGCGCAAGCGTTTTGAACAAACTATGTCTAAGTTGAAGAACAAGGTAAAATCGCTTCATCGCAAGAATTCCAAGGGAAGGGTCGCGATGCTCGTCCTTGTTCTCATTTCGGCATTCGTGCTCGCCATGGCCGCACGCTTCTACATTTTCGAGCCGCTCCAACTGCACGACAACTCGATGTACCCCCGCCACAAGGACCGCGAAATCCTCTGGATGTGCAAACTCCCCGGCTGCATCGACCGCATCGGCTACAACGATATCGTCTGGGCCAGGCTCCGCAACGGAGAAACGCTTGTCCGCAAGGTCATCGCGCTTCCCGGAGACAAGGTCGATTTTTCCGACAACGGCCGGGTCAAGACACCCCACGGGAAATTCAAGTGGAGCGAGGAGACCGCTTTCATCCAGAACAGGCAGGTCCACATCCCGCGCAAGGGAGACACGCTGCATATCGCGCAGCTGAACGACGTGGAAGAAGACTACATGATCAACCTGCTTATTGAGCAGGGCGAAGAGTTTTTTGTAAAGACCACGCTATGGCAGGGGGACCGCGAAATCGGGATCGAACGCGTCGGCGCGGCCAAGCTCGGAAACAGGCAGGTGAGCCTTCAGGAAATCGACTTTTTGCCGTGGCAGGACCGCTACCTGCTCGAGCAGCAGATTTTCCATTCAGAACCCGGGAACGCTCCCATCCAGATGCGCAGGGAATTCCTCCGCAAGTCGGATTCCACACGCATCGAGAGCATCGTCGTCCGCGAAGACTGCTTCTTCCTCGCCTGCGAAAAGGGAGCTTTCTGCCTCGACAGCCGCGAAACAGGCTACTTTACCAGGAGCCACCTTCTTGGACGCTACGTGAAGGAACCGAGGCAAGCCATCAATGCGGTGAAAAGTTTCGTCTCAAAAATCCTTTTGCCCTCCAAGGGCAAGAAAACAAAAGAGGCCGCGCAGCCCAATGGCGATGCGCAGCCCGAAAAGGCGGAATAGATAACGCTACAGGCCCTTGCGTTCCAAGTCTAGCAGGAGACCCTGCAAGGAATCTTCCACAGAATCACGGAAATTGGCGGCACCAAGGCTGCAGCTGGCGACAACCTCCCCTTCCTTGGAAATACGGATGACGGCATAGCCGTTCTCGTTGGAAAAAGTGACGCTAAGGCCTTTCTTCAAAGCTTTTTCGAGCAGGTCGCGCATAGAGACTCCTTTATATCTTACGTTCTAAGGATACAGATTCTGTAAAAGGCGGGAACAAGCCCCGCGCCCCTTAAACTAGACTTTTGAGGGCAAAAAAACAAGCACTTTTTTCAAAATTTCGTATTTTATTGGGAAAATGCCGATTTTTGACTCACATTTGCACCTGGCGAGGCTCCCGCAGCCCCTGAAATTGGCCACGGAACTGCACAGACGCGGCTACCGGTACACCACCGTGGCATGCGAGCCGTGGGAATGGGAGGCCGTCGACAGGATATGGGCCGAAGCCTCCGGAGCCGGTTGGCTCGATGGATGCGGACGCGCCTACGGGATCCACCCGATGATTGCATCCGAATTTGCAGAAGCCGCGAACCCAAATTTCGAAAAAACACTCGCGGAACTGCGCCGTCTGCTGGAGAGCGATCCGGACGCACAAGTCGGAGAAGCGGGACTCGACAAGCGCTATGCGGGCTACGAACCGGGCGGAGCGCAAGAGGATGTCTTTCGCAGGCAGGCGGAAATGGCTTTTGAACTCGGACGCGACCTGCAAATCCATTGCGTGGGCGACTACGGACGCATCATCAGGGTGTTGCGCGAAGCTGGGTTTGGCGCTAAACGGGCGCGCCCCATATTCCACAGGTTCGGAGGCGATGCGGGCATCGTGAAAGCGGGACTTTCGCTGGGGGCGTTTTTCTCCATCCACGCGGATACACTCCGCAAGAAGGCGACGCGGGAAGCCCTCGCGCTAATCCCGCAGGCGAGCCTCCTTTTCGAAACCGATGCAGACGAATCGTTTATCGAAACGCTTGTCGCCACGCGCGGGCCAAAAGACGATGTCACGCCGCAAAAAGTCGCCGTAAAGCTCGAGGAAACGCTTAGTTCAGGATATTCGTGTCCCTAAACAGCGGATTAACGGGTTCCGCCTTCGCGGGCGTCAGCGCGATGTCAGAAAAATTACGGAAGAGCTCCGCGATTTTATCGGCCATTTTCTCCGCGGGCGCAGCTCCAAGTTCAAATACCGCCTGCAAGGGCGAAGTTCCCACGTAGCGCATGGGACACGTGCTCTTCCCGGCAATTTCGCCAAGCACACGCGTCTCGATGGGCGGGAACTCCACGAATGTCGCCACCAGGATTCCCTTGCGCTGCTGCAATCCCTGAATGCGGAGGCGACCGGCAAGGAGCCCGATCTCGGTGACAAGCAAAAGCATCTTCGCTGGCACCGGCAACTCGCCGAAGCGGTCCGCCAGTTCCTGCCGGATGTTCTCGACTTCCTGGGAACTCGAAATGCGCGCAATACGCTGGTACATTCCGATTCGCGTAAGACCGTCCTGGATGTAGTCCTCGGGAAGGTAGGCATCCACACCGATTTCCACACGCGGCTGCACGGGCTTTTCCGTCGTTCCGCCCCGGAGTTGCTGCACCGCCTCGCGCACCAAGCGCACGTAAGTTTCGAAACCGACTTCGGCAATAAATCCATGCTGTTCCTCGCCAAGCAAGTTCCCTGCGCCACGGATTTCGAGGTCGCGCATCGCAAGCTGGTATCCGCTTCCGAGGTCGCTGAACTGTTCCAGGGCCTTGAGGCGGCGCATGGATTCGGGCGAGACTTCCCCGCGCACGGGCGTCACAAGGAATGCCTTCGCAAGCACGTCGCTTCGGCCGACGCGGCCACGCATCTGGTAAAGCTGGCTGATGCCGAAATGGTGCGCGTTCATGATGATAATCGTATTGGCGTTCGGCACATCGAGCCCGGACTCGATGATACTCGTACTCACGAGGATATCGAACTCGCGCGAAAGGAAGCTCTCCATCACGCGTTCCAGGTCGCGGTCGTTCATCTGCCCGTGGGCCACCGCCACGCGTGCTTCCGGCACCCAAGATTCCACTTCCTCGGCAAGGGCATTGATATTCTGCACGCGGTCGTTGACAACGAAAACCTGGCCACCCCGCGCAAGCTCGTCACGTACGGCGGCGGCAAGCACCACATCGTCGCGCTTCATGAGCTTGGTCTCTACGGGCAAACGGTTCATCGGCGGCGTGTTGATAAGCGAAATGTCGCGCACGCCCGTCATGCTCAAATGTAACGACCGCGGAATCGGAGTCGCACTCATGCTGAGCGTATCCACCGACATGCGCATTTCACGCAGCTTTTCCTTCTGCTTCACGCCGAACTTCTGTTCCTCGTCTATCACGAGCAGGCCAAGGTCCTTGAATTGGTTCTTATCGCTCAGGAGCGCATGCGTCCCCACGACAATATCGATTTTCCCTTCGGAAATCTGCTTGAAGATTTCCTTTTTCTCCTTCGCAGTCTTGTATCGATTCACAAGGGCGATGTTCACCGGGAACGCAGCAAAACGGTCCTTGAAATTCTCGTAGTGCTGGGCGGCAAGGATTGTCGTCGGGACAAGAATCGCCGCCTGTTTCTTTGCCGAGATGCACTTGAAAACAGCACGCATGGCAACTTCGGTCTTTCCGAAGCCCACATCACCGCACACAAGGCGGTCCATGGGCTTCCCGTCTTCCATGTCGCGCTTGATTTCGGCAGTAGCCTTCACCTGGTCCGGCGTCGGGTCATATTCAAACGCGTCCTCGAATTCGCGCTGCAGCTGGCCGTCCTGCGGAAAATGGAACCCGGGCACGAGTTCACGCTTCGCATAGAGTTCCACGAGGTCGCGCGCTATCTTAACGACCTTCTCCTTCACACGCTTCTTGAGCGTTTCCCAGTGCTTGCTTCCCAGACGGTCGAGCTTAGGGATTTCGCCCTCGCGCGGATCCAGCCGCTCGATTTTCTGCAAGTCCGAAACAGGGAACTTGAGACGGTCCCCGCCGTCGTATTCCAGGAGGGCGCAGTCGACAAGGCCCCCGTTCACTTCTACGCGCACAAGTCCGAGGTAGCGGCCGACACCATGGTCCTCGTGAGCAACCAGGTCCCCGCGGTTCAAGGATTCGACCATCAGGGCAGCCGTCACGGAGCCCGAAATCTGGCGCTTGCGCGACTTTGTTGCATGGCGGTTGAAAATGCGGGTTTCCGTCAGGAAGGCCACCTTGTCCGTATCGAGCCAGAATCCCTCCGTCAGGTTACCGACAAAATAATCTTCTATCGGCAAGCCCTCGAAAACGTGCTTCAGCCGCGAAAGCGCACCTGGTGTCGGGGCAATCACATATACTTCGCCACCGCCCGCGCAAAAATCCTCAATCTTCCTTGCAACTTCTTCCGTCCCTGCACTTGCAAAATCCTGCGGGCGGGATTCGACCTTGAACCAGTTCGAAGCATCCGTTTCGGCTTGAGTTATATCGAGCGAGGCATGTCCCGGAAAGCGCATGGAAAGTTCACCGAACTTCCACCATATCGCATTCGGAGGAACCGTGTCGACAACCGAAGTGCGCAAATCCTCGAACGCGTCCCCATAGTTCTGGACAAGGCGCGAAGCCGACTCCGAAAGCGCCGAAAGATTCTCGAAAACAAGGGATGCGCCCGGAAGATAGTCGAGCAGGCTGGAATCAAGCTTCTCGTAAAGCGAGCGCTTCCACCAGAGCCCCGCACGCTCGTTGCCGAGCTTGAGCAATTCCGATTCTCCCAGGGTCCATTCTCCCATCGGGTAGAGCGACACACGGTCCATATTCTCCACAGAACGCTGGGTAAAGATGTCGAAACTGCGAATGGATTCAATTTCATCGCCAAAAAACTCAATTCGAATCGGATGCGGGTACAAGAAGCAGTTCACGTCCACGATGCAGCCGCGGATGGAGAATTCCCCAACCGAACTCACGACCGGCTGCTCCGTAAACCCATGGTCCAAGAACCACGGGCGCAGCGACGAAGGTTCAAGGACATCGCCCGTCTTGAGCGTGCGCATGCCGTGCGCAAGGCCTCCGGGAGCCGGAAGCTTCGCCAAGAGCGCATCGAGCGGGCACACGGCGACTATGGGCTTCTGTGGATTGCCAGCATCCCTGAAAAAGCGGAGGCGTTCTTCGAGAACCCCCTCGAAGGGTTCCTTCTGCTCGTAAGGCTTGAGGCCGATGGACGGGAAAAAACGTACAAATTCATCGCCTACAAGCGTGCGGAGGTTTTCCATCCACGATTCGGCGCTCTTGAAATCGCGCGCGACAACCAGAACCGGTCCCGGATTATCGAAAAAGCGCTTCGCCACCATCATGGAAGCGATCGGCACCGTCGCGCCACAAACATGGAGCGCCTCTTTACCCGCATCCGCAAAAAGCGAAAGCGACGGGATTCGAGAATCTTGAATAAATTCCTGGAAAGTCATACTGCGCTGGCCCTAGCCCTGCTTTTTCAACTTTTCGACTGCTTCTTTCGCTAGTTTATCTACAAGTTCGTTCCACTTGACGCCCGTATGCGCAGCCACTTTCTCGAACTTCACGCGGAAAAGGAAGGGCTGCACGGCTTTCACGTATTGCTGGGCGATACTGCTTTTCGCCTTCCACTCCCCCCTCGCCCATCGGGCGATTCCCTCGTAGTCATGGCACAATGTTGCATACTTGTCGTTCAAGTCCAGCCAGCGCATCGCCTGGTAAGACGCCATACATTCGCCATCGATATTCCGGCTTTCGGCCGCAAAGGCCGTATGCCCCGAGCCGCGGGCAATTTCGTTCCCGTCTTCTACAACAACAAAAGCCCAGCCCGCCTTGTCACAGCCCGGCATAAAGGAGCCGTCGACATAGATTCTGAGGCCCCTGGGTTCCTCCGCTTCGACGCCATCTATCCAGGCCTGTGCTTCGGGACGCGAAGAGAAAGACTTGTACTTGAGCCCCTTCTCTCCACGGACTATTTTTTCGCACGCATCCCACGTATCGACGATTTGTCCCCCGTCTGGGCGCTTGATTGCATAGAATTTCTGTTTCGGCATGGGCACAAATTTATATATTTTGACGAAAAATTGGAGTTAACTTGAAGCCATCGCCATATTTTGTAGACCAGTTTCGCTTTTTCTTCAAACGGTTCTCGAGCAGGGATTCGCTGTTCAAGTGGTTCCTGAAAAAAGCGGGCGACGACTCTCAGGCGTTCAACTTTCCCGATGCGCTCAAGGATCACCCCAAGACGCTCGTGTTCCTGCCACGTGATATGGAAAGTTCGGCAGCATTCCTGCACAAGATGCCGCAGGCATGGTTCGAAAACGTTCTGTTCGTCGCCCATGAATCGCTCCATGCGCTCATATCGGCAAAGCGTTCGCATGCCATCTACTATAGCGACACGGAATGCCGCTACGGCGAACGCGTCTTCGACGAGATTTTCCAGAAAATTCACGAATTCGCCCCCACGGTCTGCATTTACCTCGGGCAAGAATTCCTCCCCAGGCTATACCTCGCAAAGACAAGCGGGGCCGCATGCCGCATCGGGTTCAACTGCGAATCCCTATACCCGTTCCTCAACCTGAGCCTCCACCCGGAACAATCCAGCGAGGCCGAGCTTATCGCACGGTACTACGGAGTCACCAAGTGATTCGGGGAACGATCATCACCGAAAAAGGCGGATACGCAGACCTGCATCTGCACACGCGCCTTTCCGACGGGACCCTCTCTGTCGAGGAGCTCCTGGCCCTGTGCAAGCGCAAGGGGCTTCGCTGCATCTCAATCACGGACCACGACAACCTGGATTCCTACAAGATAGCCGAAGGACCCGCCCACGACATCGGGCTCGAAATCATTCCGGGAATCGAGATTTCGGCCGTTTGGCAAGGCAAGGACATCCACATCCTCGGCTACTTCTGCGATCCGACGAACCTCGCCCTTAACATGGAACTCGAAGATTTCGCAAAGCAGCGCATTGCGCGCGTAAAGGCGATTATCAAGAAGTTGAACGCGCTCGGCATCGATATTACCTACGAGAAGGTCCATTCCTACTGCAAGGGAAAAGTCATCGGGCGCCCGCACATCGCCATGTCGATGGTGGACGAAGAATACATCGGCAACTTCGCCGAAGCGTTCACCAAGTACCTCGGAGACGGATGTGTCGCCTTCGTGGAAAAGAAGGGACTCAACCCGCAGCAGACCATCCGCCTCATCGAAAACGCGGGAGGCATCGCCGTGCTTGCCCACCCCTACAAGTCCGGGCTCTCCGACGAATTCATCGAGAACATGGTGGAATGGGGAATCAAGGGAATCGAGGTCTACAGTCCCGCGCAAAAGGGCGCCGTCGGCCGCAAGTACAAGGAAATGGCAGTCCGCTACGGCCTCGTGGGTACCGGTGGTTCCGACTTCCATACCGAAGGCGGCGCCTACCCTCCCGGCTGCATGAAAATGCCCTACACTGTCGTGCAGGCGCTCAAGGAATGTCGCGAAAAATCGCGCGCAGAATGGTTCTAGAATGAAGTCCTGTCGCGCACTCGCAATAGCATTCTTCTTTTTCGCCTTGTTTGCCGCAACTGCAAGCGCACAGGTCTTGCAGCCTACGCAATATTCCCTCCCCTCAAGGCAGGATTCCATAAAAACGGTCCCCGACCGCATCGACGCGCAAGTCCGCGAAAACGACGCCGGACGCTTCGGCATCGTCCATTCCGAAGTCATGGAACGGCTCTACGACGTCTCGGGGCAGAAATCCGAATGGTTGCTCGGGACCTCCATCCTCGGCGCCCCGGAACTGGACCCGACAGCACTGGGAATGGCGAGCGCGAGCAAGCGCTACCCGGCCATGCTCTCGGGAATCTACACCACACGACTCGGGTTCGACCCGTCGCGGCTCTCGCTCAACGGCGAAAACGGAATCCTCTTCGAAGAACGCCACGGCACCCCCGTCGACACCCCCGTCACCGACCTCGCCTGGGAACGCGGGGCCTTCGGCGGAAACGCGCTGCATCTCGATTTCAGGAGGCTCGTCACCGATTCCATCACGCTCGACTTCGGCCTGCAAAGCCGTTCGAACAAGGATTCCAAGGAATACGACTACCAGAACGTCACGAGTTCGCCCTATTTCGCTCTCGGACGCGACTCTTCGAGCATTCCCTTCACCGGGCGCAACATCGCCGTCAACACGATGCATATCCAGCCCATCCTCACATGGAAATTCGGGCTCGGCAAGGCATTCTTCAAGATGAACTTCCTCTCGCTCAAGAACGCCGACAACACAAGCTACAAGGTGCTGCTCGATTCGCTCGACCTAACCAAGCGCACCTTCCAAAAGCCCTACTACACCATCGAGGAGAGGGCCGTCACCTACGGCGGAGGAATCGAGATCTCCCCCATCAAGAAACTGACCCTTTCAACAAGTTTCCATTACGGGTCGCACGAAATCAAGGAAGATTCGCTCCCCCAGGTTTCGTTCGGGACCAAGATCGTCAGGGATACGCTCGGAAACGAAAGCGAAGACAGCCTCTACTACGACACCCGGCACGGCTACACCTACAACACCGTGCTCGGCGACGCGGCCATCCGCTATGCGACATTCCTCAATCCGGCCATCCGCTTCCAGTACGAATTCGTGAATACCGACGAAAAGCGCGATGACCTCGAGATTTCCAAGACCTACTACCAGGACCGAGAAATCGGATACGGGGAAATCTCCGACACGCTCCGTTTTGCATTCTTCCGTGTGCAGGCGGGCATGCAGCGCAACAGTTCGCTCATGGACCACGTCGATTTCGCACCCGCCTACTCCGCCGACGCCACCTTCAACCTGCCCTTCCACCTGAAGCTCAACGCGATGTTGCGGCACGACAACAAGTTTCCCGACATGAAGGAACTCAAGCTTCACGAAACAGGACGATTCTCGTTCCCGAACGAGGACCTGAAATTCGAGAAGAGGAACCGGCAGGCCGCTACCCTCGGATGGTATTCCCGCGAAGTATTCTATGGCATCGGTCTACGCCACGAAAGCGCAGAGAACCTGATGAAGCAGCGCTGGGTGCTTGGCGAAGGCATGGAAAGCGTCAATAGCGCATTCCAGTGGACCAACCTCGACGAAGCTTCCACGCTGGACTGGCTGTTCAAAGTCGGGTTCAGGCTCGGGAACTGGAAATTTTACCTGGAACGAGGGCAAATCCTCGACCGCGACAAGCGCGTTCTCGACGTTCAGGAGCTCTACTACAAGGGTTCCATCCACTGGCAAAACCGGTTCGTCCGCGACAGGCTCGGCGTGAGCGTCCGCGTGGACTGGCAGTGGTTCGGCAAGCATTACGACTGCACCATCAACGAGGAAGGTCTCCCGGAACTCGAAACGATGGAAAAATACCTCGCGCTCGATTTCGAAGCCCGCATGCAGATTCTTTCGTTTGAGCTCTACAGCCGCATCGAGAACTTCAACCACAGCATCTACATGCCCGCTTCCGGCTACACGCCCGAGGGGTTGCGGTTCGCCTACGGCATTGTCTGGAGTTTCGGAAATTAACATCCACCTTTTTTGTATATTAGCGCTATGAAGTTTTTCGAATTCATCACCTCCGTCCTAATGCTCTGCGTGTCGGCAATCTGCATTCCGCTTGCGCTTGCCTTCAGTGCCGCCAAGGCCTACGCGAAAAAACTCAACTGGGTCGTCCTCATCGGCATCGCCGTCTTCTGCATCGTCCTCGCCATCGTGAACAACATCCGCGTGGGCGAAGGCAAGTCCGTCGATTGGATTGGCTCCCAGGACGTGATGGAAAAGCCCGCGGAGGTCCTGTAATGAAACATACGATCGCTTCCGCAGTCCTCTTCGCCATCGCGACATTCTTTATCGCTTTCGGCATCGCCGAAATCAGTTTCCCCGAGAGCTTCCTCACCTTCACCGACCACGAATGGCTTCTCGAAATCTGGCCCAAGGCTTACCGCTACAACATGCACTTCGGAATCGGGGCCTGCGCCGTATGCGGCCTGCTCCTGATTCCCGCCTACAGGCTCCAGAAGGATTTCGCCATCCGCATGCTCGAAACGCTTTGCCGCATAGGCATCGGCGGGATGTTCATCTTCGCATCCATTTTCAAGATCCAGGATCCGCACCAGTTCGCGACCCTCGTCGCGCAATACCAGTTCTTCTCCGCCCTTCACCTCGATTTCGTCAACAACTTCTTTGCGCTAGTTTATCCACAATTCGAGCTCTGGTTCGGGCTCGCGATGATCTTATCCCCGTTCGTCCGCGAATCAGCGTTCGCCATCTTCTGGATGTTCGTGAGCTTCATCATCGCGCTCGCTTGGGCTCTGTGGAACGACCTCGGCATCACCTGCGGCTGCTTCGAACTCGAAGGCGCCCAGGACAAGGCCGAAGCCTGGACTAGCCTCATCCGCGACCTCATCCTCATCTGGCCCACGTTCTGGCTTGCCACCCGCAAGAACAAGAGTCTTATCGGCATATGGCGCAAGAAGTAAAAGAAGCCGCGAAAAAAAGTCGAGGACTATATCATTTCCGTTCCGGACTTTCCGAAACCGGGAATCCTGTTCCATGACATCACGGGCATCCTGAACGATACCGACGGCCTGAAGCTCCCGCGCGAGACTGTCGGAGTCTCCTATGACCTGGAATACGGGAGCGCGAGCATCGAAGTCCACAAGGATGCCGTAAGGCCCGGGCAAAAGGTCGTCATCATAGGCTAGCCAAATACACGTAAAAGCGAAAATACACTCCGATTTAGGAATTTTTTCAAAAAAAATTTCCTTTTTACCCCCCAATCTTTATATTTTTTCCATTGGATTTTTGCGCCACGGGTGTGGTACCACATGCCCGGGGTGTATATGATCAGATTTTTTCGAAAAAACCTAAAAATTGGAGACACACATGGCAAAAAAGATGATTGCGTGTGATGGTAACGAGGCCACCGCTAGCGTAGCGTTTGCTGTTAGCGAAGTTGCGGCTATTTACCCGATTACACCGTCTAGTCCTATGGCTGAGCACGCCGACAACTGGAGTGCTGCAGGCAAGAAGAATATTTGGGGACAGGTTCCCCGCGTGTTTGAAATGCAGTCCGAAGGTGGCGCTGCCGGTACCGTTCACGGAGCGCTCCAGGCCGGTGCTTTGACCACGACCTTCACCGCTTCCCAGGGTCTTCTCTTGATGATCCCGAACATGTACAAGATTGCGGGCGAACTGACCCCCACGGTCTTCCATGTGACTGCCCGTGCCCTTGCCATGCAGGGCCTTTCTATTTTCGGTGACCATTCCGACGTGATGGCTTGCCGCCAGACCGGCTTTGCCATGCTCGCCTCCAGCTGCGTGCAGGAATGCCAGGACCTCGCTCTCGTGGCCCACGCTTCCACTCTCGAAAGCCGCGTGCCCTTCATGCACTTCTTCGACGGTTTCCGCACCTCCCACGAAGTGATGAAGATCGAAGCTCTCGAAGACGGCGTTATCCGTAACGTCATCGACGAAAAGTATGTGAAGGCTTGCCGTGAGCGCTGCCTCACTCCGGACCGCCCGACCATGCGCGGTACCGCCCAGAACCCGGACGTCTACTTCCAGGGCCGCGAAACGGTGAACCCGTTCTACGCCAAGGTTCCGGAAATTGTCCAAAAGTACATGGACAAGGTCGCGAGCTACACTGGCCGTCAGTACCACATCGTGGATTACGTCGGTGCACCCGACGCCGAACGCGTGATCATTTCCATGGGTTCTTCGACCTGCACCATCGGTGACACCGTCAAGTACCTCAATTCCAAGGGCGAAAAGGTCGGTCTCGTGAACATCCGCCTGTACCGCCCGTTCCCGATGGAAGCCGTGGTTGCTGCCCTCCCGAAGACTGTCAAGAAGATTGCCGTCCTCGACCGCTGCAAGGAACCGGGTTCCGCTGGCGAACCGCTCTTCCAGGACGCCCTGACCGCAATCAGCGAAGCCGTGATGGCAGGCAAGATGGCCATGCCGAAGATGATCGGCGGCCGCTACGGTCTCTCTTCCAAGGAATTCACCCCGGCCATGGTCAAGGCCATCTACGACGAACTTGCCAAGGCCGATCCGAAGGCACGCTTCACCGTCGGTATCAACGACGACGTTTGCCACACGAGCCTCACCATCGACCCGAACTTCAAGCTCGAAAGCGACTTCTTCCAGGCCATG
>NZ_DFHR01000008.1:127459-160917 GCF_002371935.1 Fibrobacter sp. UBA3718
CGGTAACGAAACCGACAACTACGCACAGGGCTACTTCGTCTATGACTCCAAGAAGTCCGGCTCCATGACCACCTCTCACCTCCGCTTTGGTAAGAGCATCATCGACGCCCCGTACCTCATTGGCGAAAACGAAGCCGACTTCGTGGCATGCCACCACACTCCGCACCTGGAATCCGTGAACATGCTGAAGTACGCGAAGGATGGCGCAACCTTCCTCGTGAATACTCCGCACTCCGCCGACACCGTGTGGGATACCTTCCCGCGTCCGGTGCAGGAAGAAATCATCAAGAAGCACCTCAAGGTGTACGTGATCGACGCTTACGCCGTTGCCGCTAAGACCGGCATGGGCCGCCGCATCAACACCGTGATGCAGACCTGCTTCTTCTCTAAGCTCGGTAACGTGCTCGATGCCGAAACCGCCATCAAGTACATCAAGAAGTACGCCGAAAAGACTTACGCCAAGAAGGGTCAGGAAGTGGTCCAGAAGAACTGGGACGCAATTGATGCTTCTCTTGCTAACCTGTTCGAAGTCAAGGTTCCTGCTACTGTCACCAGCAAGAAGGAATTCCGCGCTCCGATCCACGGCGACGCTCCGAAGTTCGTGAACGAAGTCACCGCAGAAATCATCAAGGGCAACGGCGAGCTCCTCCCCGTCTCCAAGATGCCTTGCGACGGCGTGTTCCCGACCGGTACCACCAAGTACGAAAAGCGCGACCTCGCCCTCAACATCCCGTCCTGGAATCCGGACGCTTGCGTGCAGTGCGGCAAGTGCGCCATGGTCTGCCCGCATGCAGCCATCCGCGTGAAGGTTGTGGACGAATCCGCCGTGAAGAACGCTCCGGAAGGCTTCAAGTACACGGCCGCCAAGGGCTTCAAGCTCGAAGGTTCCGACAAGCCGGTGTTCGCCATTTCCGTGTCCAGCTACGACTGTACGGGTTGCGGCGTCTGTACGCAGGCCTGTATCGGTAAGGACAAGACCGACGAGACCAAGAAGGCCATCAACATGGTGCCGCAGGAACCCATCAAGGTTCAGGAAGGCAAGTGCTGGGACTTCTTCGTCGACCTCCCGGAATTCGACCGCACCAAGGTCAACAAGAGCCTCGTCAAGCAGGCCATGCTCCTGGAACCTCTGTTCGAATTCTCCGGAAGCTGCGCAGGCTGCGGCGAAACCGCTTACGTGCGTCTCGTTTCTCAGCTGTTCGGTGATCGCATGGTTGTCGCGAACGCTACGGGTTGCTCCTCCATTTACGGCGGTAACCTCCCGACCACTCCGTGGGCAAAGAACAAGGAAGGCCGCGGTCCGGCATGGGCCAACAGCCTCTTCGAAGACAACGCTGAATTCGGTCTCGGTATGCGCCTCGCTATCACGAAGCATGCCAAGCAGGCTCTTAGCCTCCTCGAAGCCGTGAACGTTCCTGCCGAACTCAAGGAAAAGCTCACGACCCAGAAGCAGGACGATGAAGCCGGCATCAAGGCCCAGCGTGAAAACGTCGCCGCCCTGAAGGCAGCTCTCGCCGGTGCAACCGACGAAGCTTCTGTAAGCCTCCGCGACGAATTCGCCGACTATCTCGTGAAGAAGTCCGTGTGGATCTTCGGTGGTGACGGTTGGGCATACGACATCGGTTACGGTGGTCTCGACCATGTGATGGCAACCGGTGAAAACGTGAACATCTGCGTCCTCGATACCGAAGTGTACTCCAACACCGGTGGACAGGCTTCCAAGGCCACGAACCGTGGCGCCGTCGCCCTCTTCGCTGCCGCTGGTAAGCGCGCCGGCAAGAAGGACCTCGGCCTTATCGCCATGAGCTACAAGAACGTTTACGTGGGCCGTATCGCCCTCGGTGCAAACGACGCTCAGGCCCTGAAGGTTCTTCAGGAAGCAGAAGCTCACAATGGTCCGTCTCTGATCATCTGCTACTGCCCCTGCATCAACCACGGTTTCGATCTCAACAGCCAGCTTCAGCACCAGAAGATGGCCGTGGATTCCGGTTACTGGACTCTGCTCCGCTACAACCCGGCTCTCGCCGCCGAAGGAAAGGCCCCGCTTATCCTCGACTCCAAGAAGCCGACGATCCCGGTTGCGGAATACATCTACACCGAAAACCGCTACAAGCAGCTCACCCGTAGCAATCCGGAAGTGGCCAAGAAGCTCGCCGACGACCTCCAGAAGGAAGTTGATGCACGCTACGCATTCTACGACGCCATGAGCAAGGATACTGAAGGGTTGATTAGCCTGTAAGCCGCAACTTGTCATCCCCGGCGCCTGTCCTCGCTTGACGGGGATGACCGGGGATCTACCTTTACAAACAAAACACCCCGTCACTCAAAAAGTGGCGGGGTGTTTTTGGTTCACATTAAACTAAAATTCAAACAACTTGTCAGGAAAGTCTCTCGAATGTCGTAATTTTAAGATTTCTATGACAATCGTCGTTTCAACACCTTGTGCAGAAACATGGACGATCATTGTTTTCAGGTTGTTTTCAACATCATAGGAAAATTCGGTAAGTACAAAAAAAGACGGGTGATTGGACATCACTCGTCTTTTCTTAGGAGATCCCCGCCTTCTCCCCAAAGAGGATAACTCTACTATGGCAACGAATTGCATCGCAATTCTAGTTGCCAAGTATCGTATAGCGGGGATGACACCATACGCGGGGTACTACCCCGCCACCATTCCTACGACACCAGCATCATGGAGAACACCATGACGAACAGTGCGACGGTTTCACCGACGCCAAGTACCATCAGGTAGTTCACCAGGCCCTTGCCGGTTTCGCCGAGGGCGTTGCAGGCGTCCGCAGCGGACTTGCCTACGTACCAGGCAGAGGCCATCATGCCGATGCCACCGAAGATGCCGACACCCAGGTATGCAGCCCAGTTGGCCGGAGCCGCCTGAGACTTGTTCAGGATGTACATCATCAGCAACATGCCGTAGATTGTCTGCGCAATCGGCGCACCCACGAAGATGAGCAGCGTAAACAGCGCGTTCTTACCCTTGAGATACGCCTTCTTCCAGGCCCCGATGGCCGCCATGCCGGCAGTCCCGCAGCCCAGCGCAGAACCCACCGCGGCAAGGCCCAGGGCCGCCACCGCGCCGAGTTTCGCGAGCGTTAAAAGTTGAGCTTGATCCATACGTGTTACCTCGCTGGATTAAAGCACCATCATGGAGAACACGAGAACGAACAGGGCCACGGTTTCCACAATACCGAGCACCATCAGGTAGTTCACCATGCCCTTGCCGGTTTCACCGAGGGCGTCGCAAGCCACGGCCGCGGACTTGCCCTGGTACCAGGCAGAAGCCATCATGCCAAGCCCGCCGAAGATACCGGCGCCGAGGCAGCCGCCCCAGTTGGTAAAGCCGGATTCAGCAGCCTTGCTCAGGATGAAGTTCATGAGCAGCATGCCGTAAATCGTCTGGGAAATCGGGGCGCCCACGAACACCAGGAGCGTGAAGAGGGCCGACTTGCCCTGGGCATAAGCCTTCTTCCACATGGTGATGGCGGACATACCAGCCGTTCCGCAACCAAGGGCGGAGCCCATTGCCGAAATGCCGAGAGCGGCAGCAGCACCCATTTTAGCGAGAGTAACCATTGTATTCGGTTCCATTGTTTTTTCCTCATTAAGTAGCGGGAATCATCCCTTGGTTTAATTTTTCTGCTTGGCGAAGGGCGCGAACGCGAATCCGCTCCATTCCAGGCCAAGTCCATTTGAAAATTCGAGAGTATTAAGACGTACGGCGTGGACGGCAACGCCCATGACCGCAAGCGCGATGTTCAGGCCATGCACAAACAGCAGCAAGAAGGCAGCACCGGCGATACCGACAGCGGAGCCGAACAGCGGCGAGAGCATGTCGTTGAACGCCTCGGCGATGGCCGCACCGGACATGCCCACGGCAAACAGACGGATGTAGCTGATCACGTCGGTAAAGCTGTTCACCACGTCGAGCACGAGCATCGGGATGCTGATGAAGTCCTGCTTGAGCCTCTTGGGCGGCACGGTAAAGAGCACCAGGAGTACCGCTTCCACGATGAACATCGGGATGACGAACTTCGGCATGTCGATACCGAGCACCATCTGGCAGGCAAGGAAGAACATCACCCAGCAGCCGATAAGCCAGCCCACCTGCGCCATGAACGTGGAGTCCTTGCGCTTGATGCGCACGCAGACGTTCCACACGTGAGCGATACTCAGGTGGACCACGGCGATGCAGAAGCAGAACAGCTGGATATGCTGCATCTGGGAGGCACCCGCCGCATTCGGCACGAAGCTATCGGGCAAGACCGTAATCGACTGGGCGAAGGCCTTGTAGGCTTCGAACTTCGCAGGGTCAGTCGGGGCGCTAGTGCGAATCCAGAGCATCGCGTTCTTCAGCGGTTCAGGCAACCAGCCGTAGTTGGTGATGTCCAGGTAATACGTCCACCCCGCAAGCGAGGGGCTGAGCCCGAGGAAGCTTGCGTTGATGACACCCCACACGATGGTGGCGATGCTCATGAGGTAGATAAAGTGGAAACCAGCAGGGTTCGCCTTCGGCATCTTTTTGCGGGCAAAAAGCGCCAAACCGAGGAAGAGCAACCCGTAAGCGGTATCCCCCACAATCATCGCAAAGAAGATGCTGAAGAAGCAAAGGAACACGGCCGACACGTCCACTTCCTTGTACCCCGGCGAAATGCCGATGATATCGTACAGGAACTGCATGGGGCGGCTGAGCTTGCTGTAGGTAAGCAAAGTCGGGATATCGTCGCCGTCGGCTGGGTCGTCCACCAGGAGGCCCCAGCCGTGCTCGCGGGCGGCCTTCTCGAGTTCGCCCACGCGCGGTGCAGGGCAGAAGCCCTGCACGGCGGCGACGTTCTTGTCGCCCACCATCGAGGCTTCGGCTTCGACCATGCGGTAGTCGTCACCCACTTCGAGAAGCTTGTCCTCGATAGATTCGCGGGCACCCGAAAGTTCACCCAGGCGACGCTCGACGCGGACAAGCGTTTCCTTGGCTTTCGCTTCCATTTCGCGGTATTCGGCAAGGGATTTGGGCGGCATCGAGATTTCGGTGAAGTTGCCCTTCACGGCGACAGGGGCTTCTCCCCTGCTCACGACAGCCACGTACTTGCCGTTTTCATCCTGGCCGAATTCTTCGACGACACCTTCGCCATCGACTTCGAACGGGATTTTACCGGCATGGAGCTGGTAGAGTTTGACAAAGATACCCTTCGCCTGCAGGGCTGCTGCCGTTGCGGGGTCCAGGTTCTTGAACATGGAAAGTTTGGTGAGTTCCTCTTCGGCCTGTTCCTTGTCGATTTCCGCCTGCTTGCTTTCAGCAACCAGTTGCTGGATTTCATCGATAAGGCTTGCGGCAGGAGCGGCATCCTTCACGGGAGTCACACCCTTCGGGGCTTTTTCGGGCACCACTTCCAAGGCCTTCTGCACGCGGTTTACTTCGCCGCGGGCATGGTTCAACTTGGCGCCTGCAGCCGCCTTGAGGGGCGTGAGGTGCAAAATTTCAAGCGTACGGAGCGCCTGGAGCGTTTCCTCAACTGCACTTGCAACCGTCAGCACCGTCACTTTCTTCATAGGAGTAATCATGCGGCGGCCTCCTTCGCGAGTGCATCCTGGGCAGCGGTACGGGCGGTGGCCTTACCCTTGGCAAGCTTGCTGCGGGCAACGCCGGACGTCTGCTGGTCGCCCAGGAAGATGTTGATGACGCGGATATTTTCCTTCGCTTCGGGAATCTTCACCTTTTCGAACAGGTTCACGCGCTGGCTCGTGGTACGCAGTTCCTTCGAGAGGAGCTCGTATTGACGCTCGAGCACGCGGCGTTCGAGACGCAGCGATATCAGGCCCTGCAGGCTTCTGATACCGTCGTCCAGCCACACGGGCGTGGTGAAGAAATCCGGAATCGAAATATTAAAATCTACCCCGTCGTATGTCGGAATCTTCACGCCGGCGATGTTACCTTCGCCCTGGCGCACTTCCTTCACCGACAGGTACTTTGACCATTCGATGGGTTCGGCAAACAGCGAAATCCAGGAAGCCATGCTCTTGCGGAGCTTGTCCTCCTCTTCTCGCTTTGCCATCACCCTCTCCTGGAGCGTGCGCATTTCCATCTGCAGCTGCTGCTTTTTCAACAGCAACGTGGGCAGATAGCGCTGGAAGCGCTTCAATGCGTCGCGTTCCGCCTTGAGGGCGTTTTTAGTTAACTTGACCTTCGCCATATTACCCCTTCTTGGGCCAATATTCGTTGATCATCTTGGTCGGAATACCCGTTTCTTCGGGTGCGAAACAGTCAGCAAGGATTTCCCAGCCAAGGTCCAAAGCCTTTTCCAGCGGAATGTTCACGGAGAGGTCCATCATTTCCTTTTCGAAACGCTGGCCATACTTCAACAGTTTCTGGTCCCAGTTACTCATGTTGAAGCCCATGGACTGCTTTTCCAAAGTTTCCTTGTAGCTTGCATACAGCTGGATCATGGTGTTCATGATGGTACGGTGGTCGCTACGGGTCTTGCCGTTCACCTGCTGTTTCAAACGAGACAGAGAACCGAACGGTTCGATACGGCCCTTACGCAGGTAGAACTGACCTTCGGTAATGTAACCGGTGTTATCCGGAACCGGGTGGGTCACGTCGTCACCAGGCATGGTCGTAACGGCAAGGATAGTGATGGAGCCCGAACCTTCGAAGTCCACAGCCTTTTCGTAACGGCTAGCAAGCTGGGAGTAAAGGTCGCCAGGATAACCGCGGTTCGACGGAATCTGTTCCATCGTAATGGCGATTTCCTTCATGGCGTCGGCAAAGTTCGTCATGTCGGTGAGGAGCACGAGCACGTTCTTGCCTTCGGTAGCGAACTTTTCAGCCACGGCAAGGGATGCATCCGGCACGAGCAAGCATTCCACGATCGGGTCAGAGGCGGTGTGCATGAACATCACCGTACGGCTAAGGGCACCGTTCTTTTCGAGGAAGTCCTTCAGGTACAGGTAGTCATCGTGCTTCAGGCCCATGCCGCCAAGGACAATCACGTCCACTTCGGCCTGCAAGGCAATACGGGCAAGGAGTTCGTTGTAAGGTTCACCGGCAATGGAGAAAATCGGGAGCTTCTGCGAAACCACGAGCGTGTTGAACACGTCAATCATCGGGATACCCGTACGCACCATCGTCTTCGGGATGATACGCTTGGCAGGGTTCACGGAAGGGCCGCCGATAGTAATGCGTTCGCCGTCCACTTCGGGGCCGTTGTCGCGGGGCTTGCCGGCACCGTTAAACACGCGGCCAAGCAAGGCTTCGCTGTACGGAACCTTCATCGGTTCGCCAAGGAAGCGCACTTCGGAGTCGGTGGAAATACCGCGGGCACCTGCGAACACCTGCAAGTCCACCATGTCGCCGTCAATGCGGATCACGCGGGCAAGGGATGTTCCGAACGAGCTTGTCACCTGGGCAAGTTCCTGGTTTGCTACACCTTCGGCACGGAGCGTAATCACGGAACCGGCGATGCGTTCAATACGATGGTATGCCACATTATGCATTAGCGGAAACCTCCTTCACGGAAGCGAAAATACTTTGTTCAAGGTCCTTAAATTCCTGGGAATCGAACTTGACACGGTTCCAGTCCTTCGTCGATTGAGTAAGCTTGAGGAAGAACGTACGGGCGACGTCCTTTTCGGCAAACTTCATCGGGGTCTTGAGGATGGTGTAAACCTTGTCGAACACGTACTTCTGGCGTTCGGCGGAGCAGGCGGCGTCGATTTCGTTATAGGCGTCCTGCTGCAGGTAAACGGCATCGAGGTATTCGGACTTCAGGTAAATCACGAAGTCGTCGATAGAGGTACCTTCTTCGCCCACCACCTTCATCATGTTGTTCACGTCCACGCCGTTTGCGAGGATGTGACGGGCTTCGGCAACCTTCTTGCTGTCGATGATGCCTTCGTACTTGGACCAGGAATCCAGCGGGTGGATTGCCGGGAAGCGGCGCTGGTCGGAACGTTCACGGCTAAGGCCGAGGAATGCGCCCACCACCTTCAGGGTAGCCTGGGTCACCGGTTCTTCGAAGTTACCACCTGCAGGCGACACGGAACCGCAAATCGTCACGGAACCGGTAGAGCCGTCCTTCAGGCGAACCACGCCACCGCGTTCATAGAAGGCGGCAATCACGGATTCGAGGTAAGCCGGGAAGGCTTCTTCGCCCGGAATTTCTTCCAAGCGGCCGCTCATTTCACGCAGAGCCTGTGCCCAACGGGAAGTCGAGTCAGCGAGCAAAAGCACGTTCAGGCCCATCTGGCGGTAGTATTCGGCGAGAGTCACGCCCGTGTACACGGAAGCTTCACGGGCAGCCACCGGCATCGAAGACGTGTTACAAATAATCAGCGTACGTTCCATGAGGGACTTGCCGGTACGCGGGTCAATCAGTTCAGGGAATTCGCGGAGGGTTTCCACCACTTCACCTGCACGTTCACCGCAAGCGGCCAAGATCACGATATCCACGTCGGCGTAGCGGCTCATGAGCTGCTGGAGCACGGTCTTGCCGGCACCGAAGGGGCCCGGCGTACAGAACGTACCGCCCTGCATCACGGGGAAGAATGTATCGATAATGCGCTGCTGCATGGTCAAAGGCTTGCTCGGGCGCAGGCGTTCTTCATAGGCCTTGATCGGCATCTTCACCGGCCAGGTCTGCACCATGGTCACGTCCTGAGTTTCGCCCTTGTCGTTCTTCAGCTTCGCAACAACAGTTTCAACAGTGAATTCGCCAGCGGCAGAGACCGATTCCACAGTCCACTTGCCCAGCAGGCGGAACGGCACCATGATGCGGTGCGTGAACACGCCTTCGGGCACGGTGCCGAGGGTATCGCCAGCGACCACCACATCGCCCACCTTCGCGACCGGGGTAAACGCCCACTTCTTGTCGCGGGGGAGCGCCTTCAAATACTTACCGCGCTGCAGGAAGAAGCCGCATTCTTCGGCAAGCTTCGGGAGCGGGTTCTGCAGACCGTCAAAGACCTGGGTCAAGAGGCCGGGGCCAAGTTCTACGGACAAAAGTTCGCCGGTGAATTCCACCTCGTCACCCGTCTTTAAACCCGTGGTGTCTTCGAACACCTGGAGTTCGGCGTAGTCACCGCGGATACGGATGACTTCGCTCTTGAGGGGGATGACTTCGGACTTGCCGTCCTTGTTTTTCTGAGTAAGCTTGGCATACGCCACTTCGTTCTGGGACACGGCGCTTTCGAACTTGACGCGAATCAGGTTACCGTTGACGCCGATGATTTTTCCGATACTAGCCATTGAAAATGGACCTCCGGTCATTCCTGTGCCGCCGCAGGGGCGTATGCAGGATCGTTTGCATTAATAACATTCAACACGGCAGCGTCGCCCGCTTGTTCGGAGAGGCGCGCCCAACGTTCACAAATCTTCAGTTTGATCGCATAAGCGTAAACATGCTTGACGGTACCCTCGCCCACACCTGCAAGCGAGTCCACAAGCCAGAAACGGGCCTTGTCGATATCCTGCTCTTTTTCCATAGGATTCGACTTGGCAAACGCATCTTGAATCATCTTGGCAAAGGCGACATCGTAACCCGGGAAGGACTTTTCCGTAAAACGGATATCGGGCCCCCATGCGCTTGCACGGAGCCTGCCCGAAACGTTCTTCATCTGGATTTCGTGGGCCTTGTAGGCGCGCACGAACTCGTCGTCGCACTCTTCGCATTCACCGTCATCCAAAAGCGCGTCCAGAGCCGCAAGTTCCGGCTCGGACAGCACACCGATGCAGCGGTGGCGAAAATCTTCCATACTGAGCGGGGCTGGATCGCCGAACTCAATCATCGGAAGAGATGCCATCAAGTAAGAAGGACTGCTCATCAAGTACCCGCGTTACTTCGCCTGTGCGGCAGCGTTTACCACTCTGGCAAGTTGCGGACGGAGCAGGGCCGAAAGAGCGTCGGCCATTGCAGCTTCTGTAAATTCGTGGGTGACCTTGCCGCCATCGAGCTTGATGCGGAAACCGAACTTGACACCCTTGTCGCTTTCGACCTTCACGCCGGCGGAAAGCTGCTTCTTGAACTCGCCCATCACAAAGGAGCTGAGCTTACGGGCATCGGCGTCGGAGAAATCCACTTCGATGTCGGAGGTATAGGACTTGGCTACCGTGAGGAGCATGCTCTTGACGGTGGATTCGTCCAGGGACTTCTCCACCTCGAGGTTCAACAGGTCCATAATCATCTTTTCGAGATTCTTGCCTACCGAAAGCAAAAGGTCGCGGGCGGACTGTTCAAGGGTGCGTTCGCTACGTTCCGTGAACGCTTCGGCGTCCTTGTCGGCCTTTTCCAGACGGGCGGACGCTTCGGCCTCGGCAGCCTTCACGATATCGGCCGCCTTTTCCTTGGCCTTGGCAATGATAGCCGCCGCCTCGTTTTCTGCTTTATCGACAGCATCTTTCTGGATGCGTTCCATAAGGTATTGCAAGTCTTCTGCCATATATATCTCCAATTACGCTCCGGATTGGGAATGCACGACAAAAAACGGCCCTGCTAGCCCTAATCCAGAAAATTTCGATAGTAATATATATGCTATTTTCGCAAAAAAATACCAAATTCTGCAAATTTTTTGAAAAAAAAGACGAAATGGTGCTTTTTGGCGATAAAAAGCGCTTTTTGATGTAAAATTCAGTTTACAAACATTCTTGCACCCATTCCGCCCTCCTTTTCAATCATCTTTTCTTGACATTGGAAGAAATCGGACGACCACGTTTCATTTTTCTATCTTTCCCCTCCGAAATTATACGGCGGCAGGCCCGCCAAAAAGGACTAAAAATGAAACTCTCCAAGTATTTCTATGTGACGCTCCGCGAAACGCCGAGCGATGCCACCATGCCCAGCCACATCTTTTTGATGCGCGGCGGCTACATCAAGCCCGTCTCTACCGGTATCTACTCCATGATGCCCATGGGCTTCCGCGTGATCCAGAAGATCGTGAATATCATCCGCGAAGAAATGAACAAGATTGGCGGTATCGAAGTGGACCTGCCGGTGGTGCAGACTGCCGAACTCTGGAGCGAATCGGGCCGTTACCAGGCCATCGGCGAAGAACTCCTGCGCTTCAAGGACCGCAACAACCACAACATGGTGCTCGCCATGACGCACGAAGAAGCCATGACCGACCTCGTGCGCTACGTGCTCAACAGCTACAAGCAGCTGCCGGTGATGCTCTACCAGTTCAAGACCAAGTACCGCGACGAAGCCCGTGCCCGTGGCGGCCTTATCCGCGTTCGCGAATTCCTGATGAAGGACGCCTACAGTTTCCACACCAGCCAGGAAGATCTGGACCGTCACTACCAGGAAGAATACGACGCCTACCTGCGCATCTACCGTCGCGTGGGCATTGAACCGGTGGTGGTGCAGAGCGATACGGGTATCATGGGCGGTAAGGTCGCTCACGAATTCATGCTGGATACTCCGAACGGCGAAGACTACTTGATTCTTTGTAAGAAGTGCGGCTACCAGGCCAACCGCGAAATCGCCAAATTCCAGCGCGTGCCGTTCAAGGGCGACGAAAATGCAGCTCTCGAAAAGGTCGAAACTCCGCACTGCGCAAGCATCGAAGATCTCACCAAGTTCCTGAACGTGCCTGCCGAATCAACTGCCAAGTGCGTGTTCTTCGACTTCGAAGGCAAGCTCATCACGGTCGTTGTCCCGGGCAACCTCGACGTTTCCGAAATCAAGCTCCACAACCTACTGAAGGCGAAGGAACTTTACCCTGCCGAAGACAGCCTCATCAAGGCCTGCGGCATGGTTCCGGGCTTTGCTTCCCCGATCAATTCTCACGACACCCGCATCATCGTGGACGAAGCAATCGCCGATTCCTTCGACCTCGTGACCGGCGCCAACGAAGAAGGCTTCCACTTCAAGCATTGCAACCCGAAGCGCGACTTCCCGAAGTTCGAAGTGGCCGACATTGCCGAAGCTTCCGAAGTCTGCAAGTGCCCTTGCTGCGGTGAACTCCTTACGGAAACTCGCGGTATCGAAATGGGCAACATCTTCAAGCTCGGCACCAAGTTCTCCGAATCCATGGGCGCAAAGTTCCTCACCGCCGAAAAGACGACCGCTCCGGCCATCATGGGTTGCTACGGCATCGGCGTGGGCCGCCTGATGGCATCCGTCGTGGAAAACAGCCACGATGACTTCGGACCGATCTGGCCCAAGTCCATCGCCCCGTTCCAGGTGGAAATCGTCCCGATTGGCAAGGAAGCCGAACTCGTGGAACTCGCCGAGAAGTTCGAGAAGGAACTCGAAGCCGCCGGCATCGACGTGCTCGTGGACGACCGCGACGAACGCCCGGGCGTGAAATTCAAGGACGCCGACCTGTGGGGTTCTCCGGTGCGTATCGCCATCGGCAAGAAGGGCCTTGCGAACGGCGAAGTCGAATGGAAGTTCCGCAATGAGAAGGAATTCACCATGGTCAAGGTCGAAGACGTCGTCGCCAAGGCCAAGGAATTCTTCAAGGATTAAGGGCGATCCCCGCCTGCGCGGGGATGACAACAAGAATCGCGGGGATGACTTATGAGCAAGATTAAAGTCGCAACTTTGCAAGGCAAGTGGACAGGCGATTTCGACAGCAACAACGCCTGGTACGTGGAACAGGCCCGCGCCCTCAAGGGCAAGGGCTACGACCTGGTGGTTCTGCCGGAGCTTTTCCATACGCCCTATTTTCCCTTCGAGGAAAACGCGGACTTCTTTGACCTCGCCATCGAGAAGGACCACCCGCTGGTAGAGCAGTGGCAGGGCATCGCCAAAGAACTGAACGCCGTGGTGGTGTTCCCCTTCTTCGAGAAACGCGCCCGCGGCATCTACCACAATTCCGCCTTCGTGTTCGAACGCGACGGCAGCATTGCAGGCCTCTACCGCAAGAGCCACATTCCTGACGATCCCGCCTTCTACGAAAAATACTACTTCATCCCGGGTGACACGGGTTTCGAGCCCATCAAGACATCCGCAGGCACCCTCGGCGTGCTCATCTGCTGGGACCAGTGGTTCCCGGAAGCAGCCCGCATCATGAGTCTCAAGGGCGCAGACGTGCTCATCTACCCCACGGCCATTGGCTGGATGGATTCTGAGCCCGAGGAAATCTACCCGCGCCAGCAAGACAGCTGGACAACCGTCATGCGCGGGCACGCGATTGCCAACCGCACGTTCGTGGTGGCGGCTAACCGCATCGGCACCGAAGGCCACCTGACCTTCTGGGGCACAAGCTTCGTGGCCGCTCCCGACGGATACTTCATCGAAAAATGCGCGCCCGATTTTCTCGGTGTCTCTACCGTGGAAATCGACCTCGCCGAAACCGAAGAAAATCGCCGCTGGTGGCCGCATTTCCGCGACCGCCGCATCGACCTTTACAAGGACATCCTCAAAATCTGGGGTGAATAATGACAACGAAAATTCGCTATCCCGCCGAATGGGAAAACCAAAAGGCTACATGGCTAGCCTTCCCGCACAACAAGCAGAACTGGCACGGAGAACGCGGAATCAAGATTCGCAAGTTCTACATCGACCTCATCCGTACCATTAGCGAGTTCCAGCCTGTCAACGTGCTGCTCCCGAAACTGGATTTCCTTACAGCCGAAGAAAAATTCGCTGTAGCCGACCGTCCTTTTCCGGCCACGTTCATTCCGCTCAAGACCGATGATATCTGGATTCGTGACTATGGTCCGTTCTTCGTAAAAAAGGGAAACAAGACAGCCGTCTCTGAATCCGTATTCAATGCGTGGGGCGCAAAATTCCCGCCCTGGAAAAACGACAACCAGATTCCCGCCAGAATTGCAAAAGCATTCAAATATGCCAAGGGCAAAAGCATTCCCTATATTTTCGAAGGGGGTGCCATTGAAGTAAACGGGGATGGTCTCGGAATCACGACACTGGACTGCCTTGTAGGCAAGAACCGCAACAAGCCGGAAGACCTGACAAAGATCATCAAGGCGATATGCCAGATGCTCGGCCTCAAGAGTCTGCTCATCCTTCCCCGCGGTCTCAACGGCGACCACACGGACGGACATATCGACAACGTAGCCAGATTCGTCGCCAAGGACCGCATCGTCATGTCATGGGATACAAGCCGCAAGGGACCGAACGCCCCCATCCTTGCTGAGGCTAAATACCTCCTAGAAACCTGGCTCGGCGCCTATTACGGAAAAAAATCGAAGGTGGACACGCTTGCGCTCCCGCCGCAGCGAAAGCTAAGCGACGGACAGATTCTCCCGGCAAGCTACATGAACTTTATTTTTGTGAACGGCGGACTAATTTACCCCAAATACAAATGCAAGAACGATTCCGTCGCCCAGAAATATTTCGAGAGCGTTTATCCTGACCGGTTCGTCATCGGACTCGACTGCCGCACCGTCATCGAGGAAGGCGGAAGCCTGCACTGCATGAGCAAGCACGAAAGCCTCTAAAATTTCTACATTTGGCCTATGTTCCTAGACGAAAAAACCATTGAAGTGCGCTCCGGCAAGGGCGGTGACGGCATCGTGAGCTTCCACCGCGAAAAGTTTGTTCCCCTCGGAGGCCCTGACGGCGGCGACGGCGGTCGCGGCGGTCACGTGATTCTGCAGGTGAACGAGCAGTATTCCACGCTCCTCGACATGGGCAACGCACGCGTGTACAAGGCGCTGGGCGGCCAGCCGGGTGGAGCGAAGCGCTGCACCGGGCGTAGCGCCGAAGACCTCATCGTCGATGTCCCGCGTGGTACCATCGTGAAGGATTCCGAAGGTCGCATCCTCGCAGACCTCACGCAGCCGGGCCAGAAATGGATTGCGGCGCGCGGCGGCAAGGGCGGGATGGGCAACCAGCATTTCGCGACCCCGAAGGTGCAGGCACCCCGCAAGTGCACGCCCGGCGAAAAGGGCGAAAAGCGCGAACTTTTCCTGGAACTTAAGCTCATGGCCGACGTGGGCCTGGTCGGGTTCCCGAACGCGGGCAAGTCGAGCCTCGTGAACAAGATTTCGAGCGGACGCCCGAAAGTCGGCGACTATCCGTTTACCACCCTCGAACCGGTGCTCGGCATCGTGCAGACGAACGGCCACAGTTTCGTGATCGCCGACATTCCCGGCCTGCTGGAAGGCGCCAGCGAGGGCAAGGGCCTCGGGCACCAGTTCCTCAAGCACATCGAACGCACGCACACGCTCCTGTTCGTCATCGACGGTTTTGCCGAGAACGCCTACGAGCAGTTTACCGTGCTCAAGAGCGAACTCAAGGCATTCCACCCGAAGCTCGCCGAAAAGCCCTTCGTGATTGCACTCAACAAGGACGATCTCGGAATCGAGAACGCCATCAAGGAATTCAAGAAACACCGCCAGAAGGTCATCGTGACCTCTGCCATGACGGGCGACGGCTGCAAGGAACTCGTACAGGCTCTCGACGAGGCCGTCCCGCACGTACAGAAGAAGAAGGTCGGCTGGGAATCGAAGGCCCTCGAAAGCAGCAAGGCCAGCGGCAAGAAGAGCGGCTGGGGCAAGAAGGCTTAGCGCATGGCAAAGACGGAGCAACAGAGCACGCCGGTCATCATGAACCGCAAGGCAAGCCACCTCTATTTCGTCGACGAGACGTTCGAGGTGGGCATCATGCTCATCGGCTCCGAAGTCAAGTCCATCCGCGACGGCAAGTGCACCATCGGTGAAGCCTGGGTCGACGTCGACGACAAGAAAGACGAACTCTGGCTCATTGGCGCCCGCATCGACGAATACCTTTTCGCGAACAGGTTCAACCACTTCCCCGCCCGCAAGCGCAAGCTCCTCGCCCACGCGCACGAAATCCAGAAAATGCGCAAGGCGAAGGAACTGAAGGGTTGCACCATCGTCCCGCTGAAACTATACTTTAAGAACCGACGGGCAAAACTCGAAATTGGAATATGCAGAGGCAAGGATCAACGCGACAAGCGACAGGATATAATCAACCGCGAAGCGAAGCTGGAAATGGACCGCGCCGCAAAGGCACACCGCTAGTTTTCGCCCTGTTGCTGATAATCGGCTGGGCAATGTCCTTCGCCGACGTCAGTGCCGTCGATGCTGAAGCTTTCGCCAAACAGAACGGCGCCTCTTTCCACTGGTTCCCCATCCAGAAATCGTTCATCCTCGTCACCAAGGAAGACACAGCCAAGTTTGCAGTCGGCATTCCCTTCGCTTCGGTGAACGGCGGAACCATCGATTTATCCGCAAGCCCCGTCCTCGAAGACGGGCACCTGTGGATTGCAGAAGAGGACGCGAAGCAGATTTTCAAGAAAGTTCCTGCCAGCAGCAGTTCAGCCGCAGCAAAGGATTCGAGCTCTTCGACCGGTTCGGCAAGTTCCGCGAAGGCCGAACCCGCGGCAGCGCCCGCAAAGGCAGACCAGAAGGCGGTTTCTGCAACCAAGCCGAAGAACGAGACCGCGGGCACCCGAGAAGTCAAGACCATCGTAATTGACCCCGGCCACGGCGGCAAGGATTCTGGCGCTCTCGGCAAGAATTCGCAGGAGAAGGACCTCGTTCTCGCCATCGGCAAGCTCCTGAAAAAGGCGCTCGTGAAAGAAGGGTTCAACGTAAAAATGACCCGCGACAAGGACGTGTTTATCGAACTCGGGCAGCGCGCCAACCTCGCGAACCAGTGGGATGGAGACCTGTTCATCAGCCTCCACTGCAACGCCGTCGATGCGACTCCCGAACGCAAGAAGCAAATCAGGGGTTACCACGTGTACGTGCTCCGTGCCCCCGAAAGCGAAGAAGACAAGGCGATAGCCCGCCGCGAAAACAAGGTGGCGACCCTCTACGGCGAAAAGAACGCGAAAGAGGAACTCTCCCCCATCGAATGGTTCAAGCTGGAAGCCCGTCTCGAAAAGTATAAACAGAACAGCTACATGTTCACCGAGGAAATGCTCAAGGCGATGGACGGCGGAAAAATCCGCAGGCAGGCGGGAGGCGTCGGAGGTGCCGGGTTCATGGTGCTCGTGGGTGCGCTCATGCCCGCAGTGCTATTCGAAATCGGATTCATCAGCAACCTCGACGACGAGGCCTACATGATGAGCAAGGCCGGCCAGGAAGATATCGCCGACCGAATAGCGAAGGCCGTGAGCACCTACAAGGCGGCAGTGCACAGCTACCGCGAGACTCTCGGGCGATAAGCCGCATCACTCCTCAAGCACAAAAAAACCGACTGCTCCAGGCAATCGGTTTTTCAAATTCTGGTACGAATAGAGCTTACTCAGCAGCGTCCATGTCGGCTTCGTCGATTTCGGCGTTGTGGTAAACGTCCTGGACGTCGTCGTGGTCTTCGAACTTGTCGATGAGCTTGAGGAGCTTCACGGCATCGTCGTGACCGAGCTTGACCGGGTCATTCGCGACGTAGGTGATTTCAGCGCTCATCATCTCGATTCCGGCAGCTTCGAGAGCCTTGGAAACGGCGTCGAAAGCTTCCGGAGAGGTGGAGATTTCATGCACGCCGTCTTCGGTGGACATGTCTTCGGCACCTGCTTCGAGCACGAGGTCCATCACCTGGTCTTCAGGATACTTTTCTGCGTCGACAATGATCACGCCCTTGTAGGTGAAGGCCCAGGAAACGGAGCCCGATTCACCCATGGAACCGTTGTTCTTGTTGAAGATGTTGCGGATTTCGGCAACCGTACGGACCTTGTTGTCGGTCAGGCACTGCACCATGATGGCAATGCCGGCCGGGCCGCGTCCTTCGTAGAGCGGTTCCGTCATTTCGGTACCGGAGTTTGCACCCGTACCCTTGGCGATGGCGCTTTCGATGTTCTTGGTCGGCAAGCTCTGGCTCTTGGACTTGAGAATTGCCGCACGCAGGCGCGGGTTTGCGTCAGGGTTTCCGCCGCCGAGCTTAGCAGCAATGGAGATTTCCTTGATAAGCTTGTTCCAAGCCTTCGCACGAGCGACGTCAGTCTTGGCTTTCTTGCGTTTGGTGGTGGCCCATTTGGAGTGACCGGACATAGATTACCTCGAATAATTCAGGTTTTCGATTTAGTGAAACTTTTACTTTTTCTTCATGCGGCAACGCTTCTTTTCTCTCGGAGAAAGGTTCGGGTCGTCGCATTCATCCCTGTTGGACATTTTTTTCTTTTTCTTCTTCGGCTGATCGTCGTCAGCCATATCCTTCATGCGCTGTTTCCTCTTCTCGGCAACAGACATTTCGGAATCCTCCGCTTCCATCTTTTTCTTCTTCATGGACTGAAGCTTGCGCTTGTCAATCGGATCGGCGGAAGCCTTCGTGATAGCCCTTTCGTACTTGCCCTTCCATATCTGGCCAAGAAGCGAGCCCGAAGCAAGAGCGTCGTTGAGGATTCCCTTCGACCAATCGTCATCGGCCGGAGGCAACAGCCTGAACTTCAGGTTACGGATCGTGGTCGGTTCTTCATCATAGTAGAGCATGATGTCGAAGAGGCCCACGTTATACTGTTCGCCATTGACTTCCACGGGGGAATTGTCAATATAGGCAAGAACCGCATAGACTTCGCCTTCGAAAAGGGCTTCGCGCAGAAGCTCGGGATCGCCGTTGGGAGCTCGAACCTCACCGATGGCCTGGAACGCCCAGGGGGCGACATCCACCTTCAGCGAGAACTTCAAAAAACCCTTCTCCGAATCCTTGAGCTTGAGCAACGCACCGGAGAAGGCCTGGAACTTAGGCCTTATAGAACCTTCCTGTGCATAGCCCACCATGGAAAGCGCCAGCACAAGTAATATCAGTATTTTTTTCATATATGCTTTCCTTTTCCCCAAATAAAACACTTAATTCTTGAAGAACAGCGCCTTCGCCGCCTCGAACATCGGGTCCTTTTCGTCCGGTTCACGGCATTCGGTGTAGATGCGCACCTTCGGTTCGGTACCCGACGGACGCACGAGCATCCAGGAGTCGTCTTCGAAGATGACCTTCACGCCGTCGAGCGTGAGGAGCTGCTTCACGGTCTTTTCGTTCTTGCCGACCAAGACCTTTGCACCCGGCTTCGCGATTTCGGCGATGGCGTCGACCTTGGCCTTCAAGGGAGCACCCACGAGGGACTTGTCGACTTCGAAGCCCGAACGGGTCGGGTAGAAGCGGCCATATTCTTCGTAAAGGGCGTCGAGGTATTCACCGAGGTTCTTGCCGGTAACGGCCATGATTTCAAGAGCGATGAGGAGGCCGAACTGGGCATCCTTCTCGAGCGTGTTGTTGAGGCCGGAGATACCGTCGGATTCTTCGAATGCGACGAGAGCCTTCTGCTTCGCATTTCGGCTGAGCCACGGGCGGAAGTTCTTGAAGCCCACCGGAGTTTCCATCACAGGCACGCCGAGCTTTTCGGCAATGATGTTCACGAAGTTGGAGGTCGCGACGGACTTCGCGACGCAGCCCTGTTCCTTGCGCCAGGTTGCCATGTAGTGGAACGCGATGGCACCGAACTGGTTCATGTCAATTTCGCGCGTGCCGTCGTAGAAGCGGATGCGGTCGCCATCCGGGTCAAAAATTGCACCGAGGCGGAATTCGCTCTTGCTTTCGTCGAGCACCTTGCGGACCTTCTCGAGGTTCTTGCTGGACGGTTCCGGAGCGATGCCGCCGAACAGGGAGTCATCCTCGTTGCGGAGCGTGATGAGGCATTCCGGATTGTCGAGCAGCGCAGCCGGGCGGCGGCGGGTAGAGCCGTGCACGTGGTCGCACACGAGGGTCAGACGGCCCTTCTTGATGAATTCCTTGATGCGGTCGAACTTGATGGTTCCCTGCTTCACGAGGAATTCCTTGTAAATCTTGAGAGAGTCGATGAGTTCCCAGTCAACCTTGCCCACCGGTTCAAACTTCCAGGTGGCCATCATTTCGTTGCTGAGCTTGGTGATGACGTTCGTGATTTCCGGACCGGCGGGACCGCCGTCGGCCGGGTTGAACTTGATGCCGTTGTAGTGGCTCGGGTTGTGGCTCGGGGTCATGTTGATGGAGCAGGCGGCACCGAGCATCTCGATTGCGGCGCTGAATTCCGGAGTCGGCATTTCGCCACCGTAGTAGACCTTCACGCCGGCCTTCGCGAACTGGTCGGCAACGGCCTCGCAGAATTCGTGACCGAGGAGGCGGTTGTCGTGGCCAACGACCACGCCGCGCTTCTGGAGTTCGGCAAAATCCTTCACGCCGAGAGCTTCGAAAAGTTCAGGAGTCGCTTCCTTGTAGAGGCGAACGATGGCGGCACCCACGACCTGGAGGTTGCGAAGCGTAAATTCGGAACCGATTTCACCGCGCCAGCCGGACGTACCGAAGCTCACCTTGGCGGGCTCCTGGGAGGTCAGCGCTACCTGCTTTACCTGTTCGACCAGGCCCATGTCGGTTGCCGGGTTGAATTCGGGGGACTGAATCTTTTTCCAAATCTGGGTAATGTTTTCCATAACGGTTCCTGTATTTGAATTTAACGCCTTTAATTTAGCAAAAAATTTTTCTGCGACAGAGCGGACTAGTCCCGCAGGAATCCCGTGAGCGGGTCGGACGCGGAAGCGCCGCGCGTAAGGACGCGCCCAAGGCCTGCAAGGTAGGCCTTGCGACCCGCCTCGATTGCAAGCTTGAAGCTCTGCGCCATCATAGGCAAATCGCCAGCCGTGGCAAGCGCCGTATTCGCCATGATCGCGGCGGCCCCCATCTCCATTGCGGCACAGGCCTCGGAGGGTTTCCCGATTCCTGCATCCACGATAACCGGAAGTTCAATTTCGTCAATCAGAATTTGAATAAACTCACGAGTGGAAAGGCCCTTGTTGCTCCCGATCGGGGCAGCAAGCGGCATCACGGCGGCGGCCCCCGCGTTCACAAGGTCGCGCGCCACGTTCAGATCCGGATACATGTAGGGCATCACCACGAAGCCTTCCTTCGCAAGCGTCTCGGTCGCCTTCACCGTCTCGTAGTTGTCCGGCAAGAGGTACTTCGTGTCGCGCATGATTTCAATCTTCACGAAATCGCCGCAGCCGAGCTCGCGGGAAAGACGCGCAATGCGGACCGCCTCGTCGGCGGTGCGGGCGCCGGAGGTATTGGGGAGCAAGGTCACTCCTTTCGGGATATAGTCCAGAATATTTTCATGGTCCTTCGTGTTCGCCCGGCGTACCGCGAGTGTCACAATCTGTGCACCCGCATCGCGCACCGCAGCCTCAATCAGCTTCAGCGAATACTTGCCAGACCCCAAGATAAACCGCGATGTAAATTCATGATTTCCAATAACGAGAGTATCTTTTTTTTCTTCCATTTTACTTTACCTTTTTCCGCTTTTTCGGAGTAAAATATAGAATTTCTTAACGTTTTTCTAACGCCTCCACCACCAGCAAATCGGCGGGGAGCCAATCCACAGAATGCAACTCCGCAGGAGAGAGCCACCTTGCAGCTTCGTGTTCCAGCAGTTCGGGAGACTTTCCGCCCGCAACCGTGCAAAGATAGCAGTGCATGGTCAAGTGAAAAGCGGGATAATCGTATTCCACGGTGCATACAAAATCACCGACAAGGACATCGACGGCCAGTTCTTCCCTAAGTTCGCGAACAAGCGCCTGCTCGGGAGTCTCGCCGGGTTCCATCTTTCCGCCGGGGAATTCCCAGTAATCCTTGTAGTCGCCATAACCGCGCTGGGTAGCGAGCATCCTAGTCCCCGCCAACCGCGGATCGCCATCACAAATAATACCCGCCACGACTTCTATCGTTTTCATGGCGGGTAATTTAGAAATTTTACGATGTAAAGGCTACTTGACTATAACGCGGAAGATACGTCCGCCCTCTTGCGACTTGACCAGGTAGGATCCAGGACGCTTGACCAGAGAGGCAGTCTTCGCCTGCAGATTTTCGGAGCCCTCGCCCATGAAGCGCGCAATAAATTTTCCCTGCATGTCGAACACGCTGTAGCTGGAAACACCCGACGAACCGAGCCGCATGATACGTGCTGCGACCGAAGTCGTAGTATCAACTGTCGACGAGGTATCGGCTGTTCCGCACTGAGCCGCCGCACAAAAATCAAGCCAGTCAATGTTTACGTAATTGCCAACGATTTCGAGCTTGAGCACGTGCTCGCCCGCCGTGAGGTTCACCTTTCCCGCATCGAACGTGGAATAAGTCTCCCAGTCGCTACCCTGCGGGAATATCACGTCGTCCGTAACGGCCTTGTCGTCGAGATAAAGCTTGAAGCCCGCATTTTCCGAAGATGTCGCATAGCTCGCGGACAGGCCATACTCGCCCGCCTCGGCCACCTTCACGGTGTATTCGAGCCATTCGCCTTCCTGCGTGTAGCCGATGGCGTAACCCGAGCCGCCCTTCACGATATCGACAGCGTCTTCACGATACTCGCCGCCCTTGTTGTCGTCGTCTTTGTCGAGGTATGCCTTGCCCGAACCGCCGACATCGTAATTTTCGACTTCGACCTTGCCTGGGATTGCGGCGGCGACATCTTTATAAGGAGCCTGCGGGATAATCGGGGTGATGTAGACGCGGTAGCCGTACTTGGTATTCGAGATGTTCACCGGCACCGTAATCTTGCCGTCATTCACGTCGTATTCCTTGTCGGACACCAGGTTCGTCGAAGGAACGGCCTTGTCCTTGTTTTCCCAGACCACGTATTCCACCGTCACATTCACCTTGTTGCCAAATGCAGAGGGAATGCCCGAGATGTTCACATTGATATCGCCCTTGGTGTTTCCGCCAAGCACAATGCTCGCAAAGCCCTTCTTTTTATCGAGAGCGGCAAAGCCGTCCACGCCGTCGCTTTTGTCGTTGGGAGGCGTAACCTTGGCCATGTAGCCGCTCATGTCGCCATACCACTTATAGAGCCACCAGCCGCCACCGCGTTCGTTATTGGAGGTAAGGAGGCTCCCCAGACGGCCCGGAAGCGGTACGAACCACCAAGAAATCATGGCGCTTTCGACACCGTGACGTTCGAACTTGGCGATAAACGGTACGGACAGGCCAGGGCATCCTTCCTCGGAATGTTCCTCGGAGGAATACTCGTTGATGCTGAGAGGACGCGGCTTGACATTATACTTCTTTTCGAGAGCGCGGTAGGTCTCGACAGCGCCCACAAAGCCGCCACTTCCCCACTGGTGCCAGCTTACAACGTCGGGCATGCAGTTGTTCTGCGAGCAGTACTTCACGAATTCTTCCATCTTGGAAGCATGGTAAAAAGAATACGACGGACCGATAATTTTTGCCCCCGGGTCCATCTGGCGAATCAAATCATAGGTCTGTTTCCAAAGACCGGAATTGAAGTCGATGCCAGAGACCTTCCAGGTGTCATTGGGCTCGTTCCAGATTTCGTAGCCGTCAAAGTTCTTGTTTTTGGAAGCAAGCTTGTCGTTGATGACGGATTTCACCTCGTTTTTCCAGTGGTCCATGTTCTGGAACTTGTAGGGCCAACCAGGCAAGACGTCGGCCAATCGAATTTGGATTTTGGCGCCGATGCTTTCGACACGCGGGGCAACGAGAAACGCACCACCGATGCCCTGCTGACGGCCGCTACCGCTACGAGCCGGCGAAAGAAAGACGTTCGGCTTGAGCGGGGCGACATCTTTCTCGATATTGGCGGGAAGCGTCTCGGTAAGCCCGTAAAGCGAGCCCGTGGCCACGTGGGTCACCGGCTTGATGCTGTCCCCCAGGCTCACGTTCAGATTGACGGCCGCGTCCGAAAAGGCGGCCAAGGCTAAAATAGCAACAAAGCTGTTTATCTTTTTCATAAACATCTCCATAATTCACCAATAAAAAAATACCCCTTTTTTAGGGGATATTTTCACTTTTTTATCATTTTTCTATGGATGGATTGTCAACGGGATATTGGGCGGCACCTTTTTCACGCTAGGTCAAGAATAATCCGCACCACCGTCAGGGCCTGGTGGGCAGCGCAAAGCATCACACGGGGAGCAACGAGCCCGATTCCGTCGTTCACGTCGCTTTTGCCGTCACCGCAAACATAAAAGCGTTTGGTCACCTTGCGGGTCGTAATTGAATTTCCGCTATCGTAGCCCGCCATTCCAGAAGCCGCGACTAGGTTCTTTTCAGGCATATTTTCGAGCACCGTATTCACAAGCATCGCCTTCGCCTCGGCATTGTCGAACGCCTCGCAAACCACGTCGGCCTTGGCCAGGAGCGGGACCGCATTTTCGGCAGTCACCTTTTCGAAATGCGTTTCATACTCCGTATACGGCGCGATCTCTTTCAAGTTCGAAAGCAGAGCATCCGGCTTCGGCATGCCCACCTGGCACGCCCTGTACTGCTGGCGGTGCAGGTTCGTCACGTCGACGCAATCGAAATCAATCAGGATGAGTTTGCCGACACCGGCACGCGCCAGGGAAATCGCGATATTTGAACCAAGCCCGCCCAAGCCGCAAACGGCAACCGTGGCAGCCTGCAACTTGCGTACGGCATCTGCACCTTGCCGCTTTTCTAGCGCGGCAAGCATCTCTTCGCGAGTCGGCACGCGGAAATCGCACATCTGCGAAATTTCGGATTGCATCACCCGCCGCCCACAAAGTTCACAACCTCGACGACATCGCCATCGGCAAGCACCGTCTCGGCATACTTTGCCTTCGGAACAATTTCCTCGTTCCGTTCCACAGCGATGCGCACGGTATTGTACCCCGCTTCCGCAAGGTATTCGGCAACGGTCTTGCCAGCCGCATCGACACTCTGTCCATTAATCGTAAGCATGTGAACAAATATAGGAAAAGTTTTCAGGCTATCGGCTTTTCTATAAAACGTTGCAAAGAATCGGCGATTCTTAATACATCATTTAAAGGAAATTTTTCCCGTTCCTTATCAAACAACCCGGCAAAGGCGCCATCATTAATTATCCAATATTTGGAGAAATCCTTATTGATATTATCCACATACGCCCCTATCATAATACCAACTCTATACACAGGATAACGGTTTTTCGTCCACTCATTAATCTTCCCTTCTAGCCATCTCCCCTGCGACTCTATTTTATGCATCAGGTCACTTTGCAAGACACCTGTGCTATCAATGAGTTCACCATCTTTAAATATAAAGTCCGCTTGGTTATAATCCCTATCCGGCAATGCCCAATTCTTTGTATCAATGGTAAATATTCCTTTCGTACTAATTATAACATGGTCTATGTTAAATTTTCCGCATACAACATCATGAAAAAAAATGTACTGTTAGAAGAAAGCCTTTCCAACTTTGTGCCTACATAACGTTCGCCATCAAGACCTTTGCGATGATTTCTTATTTGCCTATTAATTTTTCTTACTTTGACAAACGCCCTTACAGAAAAGACGACTAAAAGGATTGTCACAAAAGCAACAGAAAGAAGATTTACTTGCATAAAGCCCAAATAAATCATCCAAATAAATATAGACGCAACAAACGTCACCATCGGTAGCAGCAACGTTTCAAACGATTCATCACCCAATTGATTGATTTTATTCTCTAGAGATTCACCTTGCACATGGGGTCTGAAATGCTGTTTGCGATTCATAAGAACTATTCCATCTCCCATTTCAATACGGGGTACCCATCATTGAGTTCGGAATCATAAGCGAATTCGTCACCGAGGAGTTCGGCAAAGTCGTTAGATTTCATTTCATCAGCGGTTTTGGGCTTTGCAACGCCGCCACCATTATTGAGACCGAAAGGTTCTTGGTCGCCTTGCTCCAGATAATAGTAGTCCGCCATTGTAGTGTTGTAGTTGTAGCCAATCATCAAGCCGATAAGCGAATCACCATCGACTTTGCCAGTGGAATAAGCGGAACTGGTGACGCCTTCTTGATTATATCCAACAATTCCCCCAACATAGGTTAAACCAGAAATATTCCCAACATTATAGAGCAATTTTGATTTTGTGTAGGACATCGAACTAACAATCCCTCCTGTACCCCCTTCTCCAGTAATATTACCCTTATTCACTAAATTATCAATAGTTCCATAGCACACTTCACCAGCAATGCCTCCAACATAGCGCAAGCCAGTCACATCACCATCATTATACGCCTTTTGAATCACCCCACAGGGATAAAAATCATAACACGAATAACTTGATGTTTTGTTTAAGGCCAAATCATTTAAGGTAACAGAGCCTCCGCAATGTCCGATGATTCCGCCAACAAAATGTTTTCCAACAACATTCCCGCTATTCCTTAAATTTTTCGTTTCATTTTTAGAAGAACTACCAACACCACCAAATACTCCTCCAACATAACCAAACCCCTCAATAGCACCTATATTTTCCGCGTCTTCTACCGTAACATAAGTAGCACACCCAGCAACTCCGCCAACATTTTTTTCACCAGCAATAAAGCCCATATTTACAGCTTTTTTTATCACTGAATTTGTCTTATAATCTTTTTGATAAGAACTACCAATTACACCTCCAATACACTCTTCTTTTCCAGACACGCTGGCCAAATTTTTCGTACTTAATACGGAACCTGTACTACGTCCAACAATACCCGCAGAATATTCTCCTCCATACACCCAAGAATTCTCAACAGTCAAATTCTGTATCGTTCCACTAGAATTTCCAAACAATCCATTGTGTGTACTTGTGGTATTGATGAACATGCCGCTAACGGAGTGTCCATCGCCATCGAAAACGCCATCAAAGACAACGCTCGAATTGCCAATAGGAGTCCACTTGTGGAGCTTGGTTGAATCACCAACCAAGGCGCCCTTTTCGTCGATGACATCGCCTTTGTTCAGCTTGATATCAGCTCCGAGCTTAAAGAACTTGCCCTGGTACGCCTTGTCGCTCGAATTCACAACAAATGAGAGATGAGCCAGCTGTTCCGCAGTCAAAATAATGTACGGGCTCAACTTGGTTCCCGCGCCGCAAGCAAAATCCTTCGCAGTGGTTCCGTCCCAAGGCTCCCCTGCCTCCCCGACACAATCTTCATCTAGGTCCTCTGTACTACTAGAAGATTTCTTGTCACCGTTTTTACTCTCGGAACTTGTACCCTTTTTGCTGGAACTGCTGATTTCAGACGAATCATCGTCATTTTTAGGCGCAGAGACCGTTTGCGAGCAAGCAACAAGCAATGCCGCAATTCCAATAAAACCAAACAAAGAGTAGCGCATAAAAGCCTCAAAATAGTCTATTCATTAAAATATATATTATGCCACAAAAAAGAAATACGCGAGAATTATTCCAATATGGAAATTACAAAAAGACCTTTTTATCTCTTGACAATTTAATTTCTCAAATCTATACTTAGTGCACGAGTGAGTAGGAGTACTTACTAAACAACCAGACGAACCCCCGCCTTTTCTTGCATGCAGGCGGAAGGAGCAAAAGATGAATACTAGCCAAACCAGGCAAGAAAAAGTTATATTGCCATTTAGCAATAGATGTACCCCTTCATGACATTAGACGACAACGCAGAAATTGTCCATTCCGAAATGGGCAACGACGGCCGAGTCAAGGTTTACATCGAAAAACCCGATGCAAAAGACGGTTTTCATCGGGCGACATGCTATTTACCCTCCTACACATGGGAAGATATATTCGGTTTTTCAGATGAGGAACTCGACCGCTACAAGAAGGTGATCGAGTCAACGGCTCATCTGATAATGGAATTCTCTCAGAAAGGTGGGTTTAGCAATGCCGCAAATCTTTAAAATAGGCTCTTTCTGGGTTTACTTTTGGTCCAACGAAAACGATCCGTTGGAACCAGTTCACGTTCACGTATCCTAAGGCTCTCCCACTGCTAACGCCACCAAAATCTGGATTACAAAAGCAGGCAAATGCCTTCTTGCACACAACAATTCTCACATCAATCCGAAAGTTCTTCAAAACATTCTTCGGATTATTGAAGCAAGGAACGAAGATGTCATCAACAAATGGAAAGAATTCTTTGGGACGATTTCGTACTACTGCTAAGCCCCGTTCCTAGAACATCACGCGATAGCGGATTCGTCTGTCGAAATGGCGGCCCTTGAGGTCGCGGTAGCCATTGCGGGGGCGCATTTCTCCAGCACGGAGAACACGATTATCGCGGGTATCGATCCGGCGGATTGCATCCGTCGAATCCTTCACGCCCTCGTCGAACTTGATGTTGCCTACGAGCGTTTCGCCGCCGAGGCCTTCCGCTGTCAGGTAGAAGTCCTGCACGCCCTTGAGTTCCGGCAGGTTGGTGCAGCGCACGTCAATCCACTTGCTCGCGTTACCCGCCGAAGGCAACTCGCACTTCGAAATCACGTCGCCCTTCTTGCTATCCTTGCGGATGTTCAGCGTACCGCCGGCTCCGTTCTTCACCTGCACAAGCACGCCCGGGCCCACGATGGAATCCGTAATCACGTTCTCGAAAATCGCGTAGCCGCCGTCCTTGATGGCGAACTCGTCGTCCGCAGTCAGACGCACGCGGATGCCGTTGTCAAAGCCGTTCGCCGGAATCGTGTCGCGGATAATGCGCAAGAAGTCGAGGCGGTCAAGTTCCGCATAGTGCTTGCCCTTCGTAATCTCGATAAAGTTCGAGCCGCGCTTGAGTTTCGCGGGGATGTACACCACCGACTTCTCGGGGAAAGCGCTCCATGCGCCTGTCAACGGCAGCTCCACTTCCTGATTTTTGCCGTTGACGCTCACAAAATGCGAGCTACCGTTTGCACCGTCTTCGGTCCAGTTGTTGTCATAGCGGTAGCGAATCAGGTAGTCGCCCGCCTGCGGGATAATCATCGGCAGGCGAATCTTGCTGTCTTCGTAGTTGATGTAGGCACAGAATTCCCCGTTCGATGCATCGGAACTGCTCGAAATATCCACGTGCGTCAAGGCGCCGTGTTCCGCCTCGGCACTCAGGTAACGCCCGAGGAACGGCTGCCCCAGTTCCGGCCAGCCGTCGTCGGTGTAGACGATATCGCGAACTTGTATGTAAGAATTTCCGCCGTCGTTCTTGTCGTAGTAATGGTTCACGAAACGCTGGCGGTTCACATCCTGGAACGCCTCGCCGCCCGCAGGCCCGTAGTAGCGCCCGTAACGGCTCAAAAGAATCGTGCCGCCGCCATTCAATAGAGCCTTGCCGCTGCGGTCCACGTACCCGCCGTCGATGCGGTTAGAACGCCCCACCGTCGTCTTGTAGGAATTGTTCTCGAGGTCGGCACCCTTCTTGCAGCAGTTGTCCCACGCCGTAAACAGGTAGTAGTAGCCGTCGTGCTCGATGAGGCTTGCGCCCTCGATTCCCGAGCCGCCGCGGTTCGCGATGTTGATCATCTTCGCACCGTCTTTCACCTTGCCCGTCGATTCGTCAAGTTCCAGAATGTGGATGCCCGTGCCCCACGAACCGAACGCCATCCAGACCTTGCCATTCAGGTCCTTCAACACCGCCGCGTCAATCGCGTTGTAGGCGTCGCTCTTGACCGTGTGAATCACCTCGCCCATGTCTGTCCAGCCGTAGCCGGGCTTTGTCGGGTCGATTTCCTTGCTCGCCATGAACCCCATGCCCGACGAGCGGATGCCCATCTCGGAACCGCAATAGTACATGCGGTATTCCCCGCCAATGTAATGAATGTCCGGCGCCCAGATGTCAATCATGTTCGGCGCGTACTTGTAAAGCCACTGCGAAAATTCCGGCATGGCGGGCTCACCGTTCTTCCAGTTCAGCGCATCCTCGGAAAACTGCATGAGCATGTGGTTGTCCGTCGTCGCGAGCGCATAGCCGTCCTCGTAACGGATGATGTCCGGGTCATGCCCCGCCCAGCGCGTCTCCTTCGCGTACCAGTCGGCCGCAAAGGCCGAACAAGCTAAAGTAAGTATTGCCGCAGTCGTTACGACAGACGCCTTGCCAATCCCGAATTTCATTTTTCCTCGCTTTACCCATACACCATACCCTAAATTTATACACCCTTAAGCCATTCGTCAACCACCCAACAATCCAATACCATTGATTTTTTTACAACAAGAAACAGCGTTTTTCAGCGTCCAACCGCTTGCGAACCCGCATAAAATATGGTATATTCAGAAAGCAAGTCTTATAGGGGCTCTTTATGAGCCGAGGGAAAACTTAGAGAGCGAGGTTAATCATGATCACGGTTGACAAAGAAACAAGAAAGATTGAGTTTTATAAGAAACATGAAGGTGATAAAATCTGGCATGTTCGTTATGTAGGTCTTTGCGGTCATCAGGCGGTATCCTTTGATAAGAAAAAAATTTTATTCCTTTTTGGCGATTATCCAAAGAATTTTACAAAGGAAGAAAAAGCTTTATTTGATAAAGAGAATCCTTATTGGGCAAACTTTTTTAATAAGGATTAACTGTAGATTACCTCTTTCCTTTGGTGTTGAGTCTTATAAGGGCTCTTTATGAGCCGAGGGAAAACTTACAACTCGTTCGATTCTCGTGAGGTGGCCGAAGCTTTTGCAAATGAAATTTTGAAAGATATAGAGGAATGGAAATAAATGAAGAAGAAAAAAATCATAATAAGACTTTTGATAGCTTTGTTGTGTGCGATTATTTTTGCGTTGTTGGTTCCTTACGTTTACGGAGAAAGATTTACGCATTGTCGCTGGGGAATGGCTTTTTTATTTTGGATGTTTTGTTCTGCTATTGCAATATCTCCTGAAATCACGATAATTCCCATGAATTTAATAGAGAAAAAGAAACGGGAACAAACATTTGATGAAATTCTTTCTGGTAAAGAGGAGCCTAAAGAGGAGGAAGACTTTGATACACTAATTTCCAAGAAGAAATGAGATTTGTTATCTTATAGGGGCTCTTTATGAGCCGAGGGAAAACTTATGAAAAAGATTCTTTCTGTCATGCTGCTCATGTTTGCTGTTGGAGCAAACGCACAATTCACCAAGGTGTATGAGGCTCCAATTTCTGGAAATTATAAAATACCTTGGGGCAAAGTTCTTTTAAATGGCGCATATGATGCTGAAAAATTGAATGACATATATTCACCATATCATGTGTACCGTTCAGGTGATATCGTCAACGTTCTTAATCTTGAAACTTTGGAAATAGAGTTCAAACTTGACTTAACTTCGGTTATAGACACGTCATACTATTATACTTATGTGTCTTTCTATAAGAATTTGTTCAAAAGTGATAAATCCTGGAGCTGTTTTTTAATGCCTTATACAACGACATCAGCTTCTTTTGGGTTGGATATTTATGACAACGGAAAATTAACAAAAACAGATATAAAAACCACATCAACATTTCCGTCGTTAAGAAGTGGTAATGGAAAATTGCATTTGGTGGCGTCCTCAAGCACTTCATTAGAAGTTTATTTGGTTCGTAATAATTTGCCGCAAACGACGGCGATTCCCTACAATTCGTCCTATATTTCCGCACTGAAAAGAATATGTGATGAACATGAAGCAAAACTTTTCAATGCTGTTGGACAGAAAATAGATGATGCTTATTATGGAACTTTGCCGGATTATTTGAAAAAGACTATCTACGCAAAATAAGCAAGCTAATTTTGCGTTTCCAATCTTATAGTGGCTCTTTATGAGACGAGATAAAACTTATACCGTGGCAAAAGCCTGATTACAAATGAGATTGATTAACTCACCCAAGGCCGCTATTTGGAAGTCTTTTTTTTGCCATTTTAAAAAATGTATTGACAAATAAGCAATATATTTATATATTAAGGTCATTTACATCACGGAACATGCGTTCGACAGGATGCTTGAAAGAGGTTTTACTCCCGAAATGCTCGGGAAATTCCTTAACTCGGCATATCGCATCGAAACGGCGAACGACGGCCGATACAAACTGATCGGAGTCGTGGATGGAGTTTCGTAGACTCTTATCGTTGAATCGGACATGTACACGGTGGTCACCGTGAGACGGTCACACGGAGGCGAAACATGACAAAAGAAGAACTCAAGGCCGGCCTGATGGCAGCGGGCCATGTCGTGGTCGAAAACCACTTGACAAAAGATGAGCTGGAAGATGTCGAGCGCGAACTCGACGAAACCGTGGGTATCGATGACGAACGTATGGCAGAACTCGCTGCAAAGGCGAAGGCTGCGTTGTCTTCTGGCCGCAAGCGCATGAGGATGGTGTCGCTTCGACTTGATGACGAAACGGTCGAAAAGATGAAAGCAAAGGCCGCTGAACTCGGCATGCCTTACCAGGCGGTGGCAAGGAAGGTTTTGCAGTCGGCTTTCGCTTAAATTCTCGAATAATTTTTTTACTGAACTGGTCGCCACCTGGCGGCCTTTTTCATCTTATAGGGGCTCTTTATGAGCGGAGGAAAAAACTCGTTCAAAACTCAAATTTCAGCCCCTCCATTCTGCAAATTCGGCCCATTAGTCAATATTTATTGACAATTCAATTAAAACAATATATATTTATTGACATCATGGGTAAGAAAAGCGTAACTCTGCTACCAAAAACAGGTAAAATTCTTGAACAGATGGGAGAACAGATCCGTCTGGCACGCATGCGTCGTAAAATTTCTGTCGCGCTTGCTGCCGAAAGGGCGGGCGTCAGCCGAGCATCGGTATGGGCGGTGGAAAAAGGTTCCGCGGCAGTAGCCATCGGCATTTACGCAGCAGTACTCCACGCCATAAGCGGCATGGACACCGACCTTCTCAAAGTCGCCGCAGACGATGAACTCGGCCAAAAACTCCACGACATCGAACTCCTAAAGAAATATCACCCGGAGAAGCGCACGCCCCAAAACAACCATCACCGAAATGCAAAAAATCGTCAGCGCAAACTGGCGTAAAATTGCAACAAAGAACGGGATTTCCCGAAACGAGCAGTCCTTTATGGAAAGCGCCTTTGCATCTAGGTAATCACCCTGTTTTACTTTTTTTCAGCGTCTAACCGCTTGCGAACCCGCATAAGTAAAGATATATTCAAAAAGCAGATCTGATAGGGGCTCTTTATGAGCCGAGCTAAAACATGACGAACATATCTTCGCCGACGAATACGAATTTGTTTCCGTCTAGTCCGTTTAAATAACCTTTGTGTTTAATTGATATTTGTGTTTTTGTTATATTGTAAAAATGTATTTTTTTAACGAATTGGAATAGTGAAAATATGAAGGATCAAAAAAATGAGATGGAAGAGGTGTCAAAAATAAAGATTTCGGGGTATGTGATTTTCTTTGCATCGATAGTTGGCGGATGGCTTGGCCTGCATTGTGTTATTGCCCGTCGATACCGCAGGGCGTGTGTGTATTTTCTTATGGGTGGAACGCCCTTTGCATGTCTTAATGGGTTGATGAATAAGTCGGGCCCAGTGTGGTTTTATTTTATTGCGTATTCTCTGATGTTTATTCAGATAATATGTAATTTGATTGATACTTATAAAATCAGTAGAGGAAATTATACGGATAAGACGGGAAATATTATATATACTAAAAGTCAGTGGATGCCAATAGTCTTTATTATATTTGCTTTTTTGTACCTGCGCTCCTTTTATTATGATGTAATTCATCTTGCGGTTCAAGTGGTTAAATTATTGCAATAACTGTTTATTGGGAAAAAGCCCGTAACGGGCTTTTTGCAAGCATATTGCGAGCGGTATTCCGTAAAAAATAAAGCCCCGGTTTATGAGCTGAACCCAAAAAGTTGGAC
>NZ_DFHR01000019.1:0-3248 GCF_002371935.1 Fibrobacter sp. UBA3718
GTTGCCGACATCGACTGTGCCGTCAGATACTACAGCGACACCAGTTTTTCCACGACCTCCCTCGAAGACCACCATCTGCTGCTTGCCGGGTTCCCGACCAGCTACGTGAAGGGTTCCAAGGTAAAAATTGCCTACGACCCCTATTTCGTCGCGACAACGCGCAGGGCGCTCCCGTCCATTGAAATCTGCATTGGCGGCAAATGCCAATCCATCGAGCGGAGTTCCGTCGCCGAATTCGAATTCGACTCGGCAGGGCCACAGCCTGTCACCGTAAACCTCCGTTCCGGAGACACAACCACGCAACAGATTCTCACGCTGGAGGTCAAGTAACATGAATCGACTGCTGAAATTCACCTCGGCCCTTGCGCTCTCGCTTTTCGCAAGTGCAAGCGCATCGCACCTGGACGCTTTCTTCATCAACACCGGCAACGAAAAGACGGATTGCATCTCGACCATGCCGACGGGCGGCTTCGGCTTCTGCATCGAAGCACAGGGCAAGCTCAGCTTTACCGCACGTGATGCCGATGTCCGCATCCGCATTATCGGTGGCATCGACGACGACGCGGCGATTTTGAAGAAAGCGCTCAGCCGCCCCTTCCTCATCATCGACGGAATCCACCTGAGCGTCGACGAGGAACGCACCCTGGACCAGCTCCAGGAAGAGACGGAACAGTTCGGCATCCCTAAAATCCTTACCGAACTGGGTTACACCCCTATCCTCGTACAGTTCTCACAGACCGTCCATACCTCGTTGCAGAAAAATTCGCAGACCTTTGCCGCCCTGCTCAAGTTCCTTGGAAATAACAAGGCCATCTCCTTCCCGAACAAGAAAGAAGACGGCTTCATCGTCCTCGGCATAAGCCAGGGAGGTATTATCGGGCGCTACGGATCCTACCTCTACGACACCTCGCGCAAGGCGGGCGATACACCCATCCGCCTCTACGCATCGCTCGATTCGCCCCACCAGGGAGCAGTGATGCCGCGCGGGCTCATCTCGACCATCGACTTCTGGGCGAACAAGGCGGGAGTCGCATCGGCAGAAGCGTTCAACGACCTCATCACCTCGCCGGGAGCACAGGATTTGCTGCTCTACGACACAGAGGCAGGGAACGGCACGTACGAAGCCAAGACGGACGCAGGGCGCTTCCTCTTCGGCGAATACCGCAAGGCCGCAAACTACAAGGGTTTCCCGGCCATTCTCATCGCGCAGGGGCAACTGAAGGGAAAATCGCCTAAGCACGCGACAACCTATTTCGCCCTGAACCGTTCGGCAAAACGCGGCAGCGAGCCGTGGGGTCGCGCCTCCAGCCGCATGATGGCCTCCGAAAGCAAGGATTCCGCATTCTCGCACAACCACGTCTACGAATTCCTGTCGCAGGACGAGACCTCGACACCGAAAGGAAACGCAAAATTCGATTTCATTCAGGGAAGCACATATCCCTTCGCAAGGACAATGTACACGTCGCTTCGCGAAGGCATGGAAGACGCCATCCCCGACGACATGAAATACGACATAAAGCTGTTCGGGGCTACACTCTACACCCTGAACTTCAAGAACTCCTGGGAAGCGGACACTCTCTACCAAGGGAGCAGCACGTTCATCCCGACAGCGAGCGCCATGGATTTGCAGTGCAACGGGGACCTCGCCATGCGTTCCGACTGCGCATTCAGCAAGTCGTATTCGGGATTCCCCTTCGAGAATCCGGGAAAGAACTCTACGGCGAAAGCTGTCTATGCCGTGGATGCGACGCATCCACGGTTCGAGGAGGCGACCAGCGGCCGCCACATCGAACCCGCCGTCCGTTCGGACGGCAGCATAGACAGAGCCGTGCTGGAGGGAATGCAGGCAGATGTATGGCGTTTGCTTTGCGAAGTCGCCAAGGCAGACTACGACAGTGCAAACCACGAGTTCAGAAACATGAAACTCACCGGGATGTTCCAGCCCCATACAAGCTGCATGGACGCTTCGAAAATGCCGGAAATCATCAAGAACGCGGGCGCATTACAGACAAAGAAGTTCGGGTTCATCCGCTACGACTACAACGACAAGGCAACCGAAAGCGACGATGAAGTCAAATTCACGCTTCCCTCCGGTTGGCAAAAAGTCGCAACCGTCGATAACGCCTACGACGTTCCCGAGGGCTCCGTATTTGAAATAGGCATCAAGGCGGAAAATTCCAAGGGCAACTGGATGAAGGCGGAAATCCTGCTGACCAAGCGCAAGGACGGCGGCGCACAGGTCCAGCTCGAAGAAGTGAATGTCCCGCAGGACGGTCAGTTCCACACTCTCCGCTGGCAGATGCCGAGCGTTCCCGGCGCCATGTCCAATTACCGCTGGTTCCGGCTCGTACTCAACTCCAACGGAGCGACGATGACCCTCACCAAGCCGAGGCTCATCACCTCGACCGTCGCAAATCTCGAAAAGCCATCCCCCATCGCGACAAGGACGCTTTTCCCCTCCAATTACGGAATCGTAAAATGGAGCCCGACGACCTCCATCACCTACAACGACAAGGCCGCCGCGTTCAGTTTCGCGGAACGCTATTCCGGAATCCACCTCGACTTCGGCGGGACATATTCCCTCGATGCCTACAGCGAACTGAAAGTAGAATACCGCGCCGGCACCTGCCTGCACAGCGAAATCTACTTCGGGACCGCCTCGAAGGGGAAAGTAAACCTCGGAAGCAACAATAGTTTGCAAAATGAATTTGTAAGCAAAATTTTACCCTTATCACAAATAGTCAATACGTCCGTAACCGCAAGCAACGGCTATTCCGCGTCACGCTTGACCTTGCAAGCGATGCGCGCAAACGAGACCTGCGAAATACGTTCAATTACGCTCCAGTAACGGCTATTGACACACATCCTCAATTAACATAACTTTTAGCAAACACATATGTACTACGCCGGGGGAAACCCCGGCCAAGGGATGTTACCATGAGAACAAACAAGACATTTAAGAAGTCGATTATCAGCGCGACCGGCAAACTCGCAGCAGGCATCGCCGCGGCCTTCGCACTGACCGGCTGCCTTCCGCCCCAGATGCAATCGATGGGTTCGGCGCCGCTTCCCGCTTACCACCAGCCGAAATCCACTCCGGATGGCGAAAAGCAGATTACCCTGTCTGCCGACGCCTACGGGACCTTCGCGGCTTCCGGATTCAACGTGGAGCAGGTGAACGCGGGCGGCGGAGCGCTCAGCCTCGAATTCCACCCCGCGGGGGCGATTTCCCCGCTGTTCGTGAACGC
>NZ_DFHR01000014.1:0-57989 GCF_002371935.1 Fibrobacter sp. UBA3718
CACGATCCAGCTGCCCGAAGGCGTCGAAATGGTGACCCCGGGTGACACCGTCACGATCCACGTGAACCTCATCGCCCCGATCGCCATGGAAAAGCAGCTCCGCTTCGCTATCCGCGAAGGTGGCCGTACTGTTGGTGCTGGCTCCGTCACCGAAATCATCAAGTAAGGAATAATCATGGCTGGTGAACGCATCCGTATTCGCTTGAAGAGCTTCGACCATCGTATGATCGACCGCTCCGCTCAAGACATCGTGAATACAGCTAAGCAAACGGGTGCCCGCATTGCGGGACCCATCCCCCTCCCGACGAAAGTCCAGAAGTATACGGTGCTCCGCTCTCCGCATATCGACAAGACTTCTCGTGAACAGTTTGAATCCCGTACGCACAAGCGTCTGATCGACATCCTCGATGCTACGCCGCAAACTGTTGATTCCCTCATGAAACTTGACTTGCCGGCTGGTGTCGAAGTCGAAATTAAGGTCTAATACAATGAACGGTATTCTCGCAAAGAAGTTGGGAATGACCCAAGTGTTCACGGAACAGGGCGAATGCGTCCCTGTAACGGTTCTCGAAGCCGGTCCGTGCGTGGTCGTTTGCCACAAGACAGAAGAAAAGGACGGTTACACTGCCGTCCAGATCGGCTTTGGTCTCAAGAAGGAACAGCGTGCCAACAAGGCTGAAATCGGCCATTTCAAGAAGGCTGACGTTGCTGTTCGTGAACACCTCGCCGAATTTGACGTAGCTGATCTCGAATCCTGGCCGGTTGGCAAGGAATTCGGTGCCGCTGACTTCGCCGATGCAAAGATGGTGAACGTTTCCGGCATTTCCAAGGGTCACGGTTTCTCTGGTGCCATCAAGCGCCACGGTTTCCACAGCGGTCCCCGCTCCCATGGCACGCACAACATGCGTGAACCGGGCGGTACCTCCGCTCACTCCTATCCGGGCCGCGTGTTCCCGGGCAAGCGTATGCCTGGTCAATACGGCAACAAGAAAGTGACCGTCAAGCACCTCCAGGTCGTCAAAGTTGATGGCGACCGCAACCTGATCTTCGTCCGCGGCGCTGTCCCGGGCCCGAAGAACAGCATTATCGTGGTGAGGAAAGACTAATGGCTAGTGCAAAGCTTTTCGCCGCAACAGGCGATTTTAAGAATGATATCCAGCTCCCGGCTATGTTCGACCAGGAAGTCAACAAGGTCTGCATGTACCTTCACATCAAGGCTATCCTGAACAACAACCGCCAGGGCACCGCCAAGACCAAGACCAAGGGTGAAGTTAGCGGCGGTGGCCAGAAGCCGTGGAAGCAGAAGGGTACTGGTCGCGCCCGTGCCGGTCAGAACACCTCCGCCGTGTGGGTGCGTGGTGCGAAGGCTCACGGTCCGAAGTCCCACGACTACTTCGAAAAGGTGAACAAGAAGGTCAAGAAGATCGCGTTCCGTTCCGCCCTCGCCGACAAGGCCAAGGAAGGAAAGGTCCAGGTGTTCGAAGCCCTCAGCTTCGATGCCCCGAAGACCAAGGACCTGCTCGCCGTTCTTACCAAGTCCGGTATCGAACAGCGCAACGTTCTCTTTGTCGTGAGCGTGAAGGATCAGAACCTTTACCTCTCCTCTAACAACATTCCTTGGTGCCGTTGCGCCCGCGTCGAAGATGTCAACACCTACGACATCGTCCGTGCAAACAACGTTGTCATCTCTCAGGCCGCTCTCGCGGAACTTGAAGGAGGCCGCTAATGAAGGAAATTCACGAAATCCTCATTGCTCCGCACGTGACCGAAGAAACCATGAAGAACATGGTGAATCCGCGTAACGATGTGCACAAGTATGTTTTCAAGGTTGCCTTGGACGCTAGCAAGGACGACATCAAGGCCGCTATCGAAAAGCGTTTTGATGTGAAGGTCGCTTCGGTCAACACGTTGATCAACCGCGGCAAGATTGTTCGCAGGCGCATGGCTGCTGGCAAGAAACCCAACTGGAAGAAGGCCTACATCACACTGAAGGCCGGGCAAAAGATTGCCGAGTTCGAAGGAGTATAATCATGGGTCTGAAATCTTATCGCCCGCTTACCCCGACTCTGCGTTACAAGCAGATTGGTGACCGCAAGGAAATCACTGCGGAAAAGCCGTACAAGCCCCTCACTGAGGGCATCAAGAGCAGCTCCGGCCGTAACAACGTCGGTGAAATCACTTCCCGCCGTCGCGGTGGTGGTCACAAGAAGCTGTACCGTATCATCGACTTCAAGCGCAAGTTTGCGGGTATCCCCTGCACTGTCGAGACGATCGAGTACGATCCGAACCGTTCCGCACGTATCGCCCTGGTCAAGTACCAGAACGGCAAGCGCTGCTACATCGTCGCCCCGGCCGACATCAAGGTCGGCGACGTGCTGAACTCCGGCGAAGGTGCCGAGTTCCGCATCGGTAACGCTCTCCCGATCCGCGATATTCCGCTGAACACCATGATCCACAACATTGAGCTCAAGCCCGGCAAGGGTGCACAGCTGGTCCGCTCCGCCGGTGCCGCTGCCGAACTCGTTGCCAAGGATGGCAAGCTCTGCCAGGTCAAGCTTCCGAGCGGTGAAGTTCGCTTCATCTCCGAAGACTGCCTCGCTGTCGTGGGCCAGGTTTCCAACATCGACCACATGAATGAATCCTCGGGCTCTGCCGGTCGTTCCCGCTGGCTCGGCAAGCGTCCCTCCGTCCGCGGTGTCGTGATGAACCCGGTCGACCACCCGCTCGGTGGTGGTGAAGGACGTACCTCTGGTGGTCGTCATCCGTGCTCTCCCTGGGGCAAGAACTCCAAGGGTGCCAAAACTCGTAACAATAAGCGTACCGATAAGTACATCGTGCGCCGTCGTCAGAAGAGGGCCTAATTCATGTCGAGATCCCTTAAGAAAGGTGCGTTCGTGGATTCCCACGTTCTCAGCAAAGCCCAGGCTATGGCTGGCTCCGACAAGAAGCAGCCGATCAAGACCTGGTCCCGTCGTTCCACAATCGTTCCGGACATGGTCGGACTTACGTTCTCCGTGTACAACGGCAAGCAGTTCCTGCCGGTCTATGTCTCCGAAAACATGGTTGGCCATAAGCTCGGCGAATTCGCTATGACTCGTACGTTCCGTGGCCATCGCAAGACCGAAACTGCTGGAGGCAAGAAATAATGCAAGCTGTTGCTAAAGTGAAAAACGTCCGCTACGGCGTTCGCAAGCTCCGTCGCGTTGTCGACCTCGTCCGTGGCAAGTCCGTCGACGAAGCCTTCGCGATGCTCTCCATCCTGCACACGCAGACCAAGGGTGCCCCGCTCGTCGAGAACGCCCTCAAGTCCGCTGTCGCCAACTTCAAGCAGAAGTCTGCCGCCCCGGTTTCCGCCGAGGAACTCGTGGTCAAGACTATCACTGCCGATGGTGGCACCATCATGAAGCGTATCCACCCGCGTTCCCAGGGTCGCGCCTTCCGCATCGAGAAGCCGCTCTCCCACATCACCGTCGTCGTCGCAGACAAGGAGAAATAACAATGGGTCACAAAACTCATCCCAATGGTCTTCGTCTTGGCGTTATCCGCGGTTGGGAATCCAAGTGGTATGCCGAAGACAACTTTGCCGATCTTCTCTATGAAGACATCGTGCTCCGTCGCTACCTGATGAAGCGTTTCGAACATGCCTCCCTCTCCAAGGTCGGCATCGAACGCACCGTCAAGAAGGTGAACGTGAACCTCTTTACCGCCCGCCCGGGTATCGTCATCGGTAAGAAGGGCGAAGAGCTGGAACGCGTCAAGGGCGAACTCCAGTTCCTCACCGGTAAGGAAATCTTTATCAGCGTCCACGAGATCAAGCGCCCGGAAACGGATGCTAAGCTCGTCGCCGAAAACATCGCCCGTCAGCTCGAAAAGCGTATTTCCTTCCGCCGCGCCATGAAGCGCGCCATCCAGAGCGCCATGCGCATGGGTGTGGAAGGCATCAAGGTGCAGTGCGGTGGCCGCCTCGGCGGTGCCGAAATCGCCCGCGTCGAGAAGTATGCCGAAGGCCGCGTGCCTCTGCACACTCTCCGTGCCGACATCGACTACGCGACTTCCATTGCTAAGACCGTCTATGGTGCCATCGGTATCAAGGTGTGGATCATGCACGGCGAAAAGATCGGCAAGGATGTCATGAACGACAACAAGAGAGAGAAGTAATATGCTGAGTCCTAAAAGAACATTACATCGTAAGCAGATGAAAGGCCGCATGAAGGGTGTCGCTTCCCGCGGCAATACCATGGCCTTCGGCGAATTCGGCATTCAGGCTCTTGAAAAGTGCTGGCTGACGGCTCGCCAGATCGAAGCGGCTCGTATCGCCATGACCCGTAAGATCAAGCGCGGCGGTCGCGTGTGGATCCGCGTGTTCCCCGACAAGCCCATCACCCGTCACCCTGCCGAAGCCCGTATGGGTAAGGGTAAGGGCGCCGTGGAATTCTGGGTCGCCGTGATCCTCCCGGGCCGTATCATTTTCGAAATGGGCGGTGTCGAACGCGAACTCGCCATGGAAGCCCTCCATGTCGCCTCGCAGAAGCTCCCCCTCAAATGCAAAATCATCGAAGAATCGGAGATCTAATGAAAGCACGTGAATTGAAGGAACTGGGCGTTGACCAGCTCAAGGAAAAACTGGCTCAGTTGAATCTCGATTTGTTCAATTACCGCATGACTGCGAAGCTCGGTAATTTGGAAAAACCCTCTGTGATCCGTGCGACCCGCAAGGACATCGCCCGTATCAAGACCATCCTCAGCGAAAAGGCCAAGGCATAAGCCGGCAGGAGCAGGAAATGGATAGAAACCTTCGTAAAGTCAAGCAGGGTGTTGTTTCATCTGACAAGATGGACAAGACTATCACGGTTGTGGTCGAAAACCGCAAGCGTCACCCGATGTACAACAAGATCATGACCACCACCAAGAAGCTCAAGGCCCACGACGAAAACAACGAAGCGGGTGAGGGCGACCTGGTGGAAATCATGGAAACCCGTCCGCTGTCCGCGACGAAGCGCTGGCGCCTCGTCCGTATCGTGGAAAAGAAGAAGTAAAATTCTGGAGTAAGGCGAATTATGATTCAAGAAGAAACCAGACTCGTCGTGGCTGACAACAGTGGAGCCAAGGAAGTCGCCTGCATCCGTGTTTTGGGTGGCACCAACCGTCGCTATGCTAGCATCGGTGATGTCATCAAGGTAGCCGTTAAAGACGCTATCCCCCAGAGCAAGGTGAAGAAGGGTTCCGTGGCCGACGCCGTCGTCGTGCGCACACGCAAAGAAATCGCTCGTCCGGACGGAACGTTCATTCGTTTCTCGGACAACGCTGTGGTTCTCATCACCAAGGATGGTGAACCGCGCGGAACCCGTATTTTTGGACCGGTGGCTCGTGAGCTCCGCGAAAAAAATTACATGAAGATCATCTCCCTCGCACCTGAGGTTCTCTAATGGCTAACATCAAGAAGAATGATAACGTCAAGGTGATTTCCGGCGCCCACAAGGGCAAGACCGGCACCGTGATCAGTGTCAAGGATGGCAAGGTGACCGTTTCGGGCGTCAACGTCTGCAAGCGTCACGAGAAGCCGTCCCAGACCAATCAAACTGGCGGCATCATCGAGAAGGAAATGCCTATCGCCATTTCCAACGTGATGCTCCTCGAAGGCAACACGCCTGTCCGTACCCGCATCGTCCGCGAGAAGGGTAAGAAGGGCGTTCGTACCAGTGTCAAGACTGGAAAGGCTGTGTAACCATGAACCAGATGAAGCAATTCTATCTCGAAAAAGTCGTTCCGGCCTTGCAAGCAAAGTTTGCCTACAAGAACGTAATGGAAATCCCGCGTCTCGAAAAGATCGTGGTGAACATGGGCGTGGGCGCCGCTGCCCAGAACCGTAAGATTCTGGACGAAGCTGCCGACACTCTCACTGCCATTACCGGTCAGAAGGCCGTCGTCACCACCGCCAAGAAGGCTATCGCCAACTTCCACCTCCGCGAAGGTCTGGGAATCGGCGCCAAGGTCACCCTCCATGGCGACAACATGTGGGACTTCCTCTTCCGTTTCATCAACATCAACCTCCCGCGCGTCCGCGACTTCCGTGGCCTCGCCCGTCGTGGTTTCGATGGAATGGGCAACTTCACCCTCGGTATCAAGGAACAGACGATCTTCGTCGAAATCGATATCGATAAGGTTTCCCGTACTTTCGGTATGGACATCTCTTTCGTCACCTCCGCCAAGACGGACGACGAAGGCCGTGCCCTTCTCGAAGAACTTGGACTCCCCTTCAGGAAGTAAGGTAATACCATGGCAAGCAGAAGAATGATTGAAAAATGCAAGCGTACCCCGAAGTATACCGTTCGCGGGTATAACCGTTGCAAGCGTTGCGGTAGGCCGCACGCCTTTATGCGCCGCTTTGGCCTTTGCCGTATTTGCTTCCGCGAAATGGCACTCGCCGGCGAAATCCCCGGTATCACAAAGTCGTCCTGGTAAGGAGAGTATAAAATGGCAATGACAGATCCTATCGCCGATATGCTCACCCGCGTGCGCAATGCCTGCAAGGCAAAGCTCCCCGTGGTGGACATCCCTGCCAGCAACCTGAAGCGTGAAATCGCTCGCGTTCTGCAGGAAAAAGGTTTCATCAAGAAGTTCGTCGTCGTTGAAGACGGCAAGCAGGGCATGCTCAAGATCCTGCTCCGCTACACCAACGGCGTTCCCGCAATCCAAGGCATCCAGCGCATTTCGTCGCCTGGTCTCCGTCACTACGTTGACGTGGCCAAGCTTCCGCGCGTCCGCAATGGCCTCGGCTTTGCTATCATCTCCACATCTAAAGGCGTGATGACCGACCACGAAGCCCGCGAACAGAAGGTGGGTGGCGAAGTCGTCGCGAAGGTCTGGTGAGGTAACGATGTCCCGTATCGGAAAAGCTATTATCAATATCCCGGCTGGCGTGAAAGTCGCCGTCAATGGTCAGAACATCAAGGTGGAAGGCCCGAAGGGCAAGCTCGAGACGAACGTCCACGAACTCATTTCCATCAAGCTCGAAGGCAACCAGCTTTCGTTCTCCCGTCCTGATGATCAGAAGTTCACCCGCGCTATCCATGGCACCACCCGCGCCCTCGTCAACAACATGGTCGAAGGCGTCACGAAGGGCTTCCAGAAGACCCTCGAAATCGTGGGCGTTGGTTACCGTGTGGAACAGAAGGGCAAGGACCTGAACCTTGTGCTCGGTTTCTCGCACCCGGTCATTTTCAAGGCTCCGGAAGGCGTCGAACTCAAGGCTGTCGACCCGCTGAAGATTTCCATCTCCGGCATCGACAAGCAGAAGGTCGGCCAGGCTGCAGCTGAAATCCGCAAGTACCGTAAGCCTGAACCGTACAAGGGCAAGGGCATCAAGTACGAAGGCGAAATCATCCGCCGCAAGCAGGGTAAGAAGACAGGTAAATAAGGGTAAACTATGACTGCAATCGCTAAAAAAAGAATCCAGTCCAGAATCGCACGCCACGAACGTGTGCGCAAGTCTGTTGTCGGAACTGCAGAGTGCCCTCGTTTGGCCGTTCGCCGTTCCTTGTCTCACATGGTCGCCCAGATTATCGATGACGCGAACAACAAGTCTCTCGTGCAGGTTGCAACGACTGCGAAGGAATTCCAGAGCAAGTTCGGCAGCATGACGAAGTCGGAGCAGGCTAAGCAGCTCGGTCTCCAGGTCGCTGAAGTCGCTAAGTCCAAGGGCATTGAATCCGTGGTCTTCGACCGCGGCGGTTACATCTATCACGGTCGCGTTCAGGCTCTCGCTGAGGGAGCTCGTGAAGGCGGACTCAAATTCTAGTGAGGTACACTTTGGAACGCGAAGCTCAAGTTTCTGAATTTGAAGACAAGGTTGTACACATCAACCGTTGCGCTAAGACCGTCAAGGGCGGTCGCCGTATGTCCTTCTCCGCTCTCGTTGTCGTTGGCAACAAGAACGGCAAGGTGGGCGTGGGTCTCGGCAAGGCCAAGGAAGTTTCCGAAGCCATCCGCAAGGGCACTGAAGCTGCCCACAGGAACATTGTCGAAGTCCAGCTGCTCGACGGCACCATCCCGCACGACATCGAAGTCAAGAACGGCTCCACCCGCATCCTCCTGATGCCGGCTGCTCCGGGTACTGGCGTTATCGCCGGTGCTGCTGCCCGTGCCGTTCTCGAGCTCGCCGGTGTGCGCAACATCCTCACCAAGATTCACGGTTCTTCCAACCCGAGCACTGTTGTCAGCGCTTGCCTCGAAGGCCTGATGTCCCAGATGAACAAGCAGGACTGCGCCAAGCTGCGCGGTTTTGAAGCCTAAGGAGTAATACACCATGAAGAAAGTTCGTATTACTTTGATCAAGGGTACCGTCCGTCGCCTTCCGGTGCATCGCGCCAACGTGAAGGCCCTCGGTCTCCGCAAGATCGGACAATCTGTTGAACACGTTTTGACCCCCAGCATCCAGGGCATGATCAATGCCGTGCGTGACATGGTGAAGGTCGAGGAGATCTAATAATGGAACTCAATACTCTCAATCCTGGCAAAGCCAAGGTCGTCAAGCGCAAGCGCATTGGCCGTGGCCCGGGTTCCGGTTGGGGCACCACCGCTGGTCGTGGCCAGAAGGGTGCCGGCGCTCGTAAGAGTGCCAAGGCCGGCCGTGTCGCTTTCGAAGGCGGCCAGATGCCGATCCACCGTCGCATCCCGAAGCGTGGCTTCAAGCACGCCGGTATCGAATTCCAGATCGTGAACCTGAAGCGTCTCGCAGCGGTCTCCGCTACCGAATTCGACGCCAAGGTCCTCTTCGACCTCGGATTCATCCGCAACATCGAGAAGCCGGTCAAGGTTCTCGCGTTCGGTGCTATCGACAAGGCTATCAACGTAAAGGTTAACGCCATCAGCGAGAAGGCCAAGGCCCTCATCGAAGCTGCTGGCGGCAAAGTCGAGATCGTCTAATGGAAGCTCTCAAGAAAGCCATAGATGCGTTCATCAATGCGTTCAAGATTGAGGACCTGCGCAAGAAGTTGCTCTTCACGCTCGGTATCCTCATCGTGTACCGCATCGGTGCGCACATCACTATCCCCGGAGTAAACGCCGCGGTCCTCGCGGAGTACTTCAAGAACTCGAACAACTTGTTCGGCATGTACGACTCCTTCACGGGCGGTGCGTTTGCGAAAGCGACGATTTTCGCCCTGGGTATCATGCCCTACATCAGCGCATCCATCATCATCCAGTTGATGGGCTCTGTTATCCCGGCCATCCAGATGCTACAGAAGGAAGGTCAGGAAGGGCGCGCCAAGCTGAACCAGTACACCCGTTACTTTACGGTGGTTCTTGCCGCTTTGCAGGGATGGGGCATTTCCGTATGGCTTTCCTCCCTTAAAGTGGGTTCCGCCGCTGCCGGTACAGGCATTTCCGTCCTCGCGGACGACTTCGCTACCGGTGCGGGGAACATCGGCTTCCGTTTACTTGCTACCCTGACCTTCACCGCAGGTACGGTGCTCGTGATGTACCTGGGCGAACAGATTACTTCGCACGGTGTGGGCAACGGTATTTCGCTTATCATTTTCGCCGGTATCGTCGGAGGCCTTCCGCGGGCTTTCTTTGCCGAACTGGAAATGTTTAGAGAAGAGATCCAGCCGCTCGCCATCGAGATTTTCATCCTGGCGATCGTGGTCGTGATTATCGGCTTTATCGTTTTCGTCGAGCAGGCGAACCGTCGCATTCCACTCCAAAGTCCTCGCAGGACTGTCGGAAACAAGGTCATGGGCGGTCAGTCCAGCTATTTGCCCTTCAAGGTGAACACCGCTGGCGTGATCCCCGTTATCTTCGCTTCGTGCATCATGTTCATTCCGGCCATGATCGCGTCGTGGTTCCCGAACGTCTCCGCGATGCAGTCCTTTGCTGCCATGTTCATCCCGGGTCACATTTCTTACAGTGTGATTGACGCTCTCCTCATCATATTCTTCACCTACTTCTACACGGCAATCCAGTACAACCCTAACGACATTGCCGAAAACCTGAAGAGGTCTGGTGGGTTTATCCCTGGTGTGCGTCCCGGTAAGCAGACGGCAGAGTACATTGACCATGTGTTGACCCGAATTTCTCTTCCGGGCTCGCTGTTCCTCGCTCTAATCAGCGTCGGACCGCTTCACCTGAAAGACGCGCTCAATATGAGTTTCTATATTGGGGGCACCTCGGTACTCATCGTGGTCGGTGTGGCGTTGGACACGCTTCGTCAACTCGAAGCCCAACTGCATACCAAGAATTATGAAGGTTTCTTGAAACATGGCCGCATTCGCGGCAGGATGGCGTCCTAGTGGCTAAAGAAGAAGGAATACAGGTAGAAGGTGTTGTGTTGGAAGCTCTTCCCAACGCGTTCTTCCGTGTGAAACTTGGAAATGACCACGAGATTCTCGCTCACGTTTCAGGAAAGATGCGTCGGCATTTCATCCGAATTTTGCCGGACGACAAAGTGTTGGTAGAAATTTCTCCCTACGACCTCAATCGTGGGAGAATCACTTACCGTTACAAGTAATAGGTATCAAAAGAAGGTCTAACCTATGAAACTCAAAGCCTCCATCAAACCCAGGTGTGAAAACTGCAAGATCATCCGTCGCAAGGGTGTATTGCGTATCATCTGTTCGAAGAACCCCCGTCACAAGCAGAAGCAGGGATAAGGAGATCGTATGGCACGTATAGCTGGTGTCGATTTGCCGAAGAACAAGACTGTCGAGTACGGTCTCACGGCAATCTATGGTGTCGGTCTGTTCACCGCAAACAAGGTCTGTGCTCAGCTGGGCATCGACAAGAACAAGAAGTGCGATGACCTCACCGAAGAAGAACAAGGTAAGATTCGTCATCTCCTCGAAGACGAATATTCCGTGGAAGGTCAGCTCCGCGCGGAAGTTACCCTGAACATCAAGCGTCTCTTGGATATCGGTTGCTACCGTGGTATCCGCCACCGCAAGGGCCTGCCGGTCCGCGGTCAGCGTTCCCGTACCAACGCCCGTACCCGCAAGGGCCCCAAGAAGACTGTGGCTAACAAGAAGAAGTAAGGAGATTCGTCGTGGCTGAAGAAGAAATCAAGGAAACCGCTGCCGCTGCCGAAGCTCCGGCCGCAGCCGCTACTGAAGAAGTTAAGGTCAAGAAGGGCAAGAAGCGTATCGACATCCAGGGTATCGCCTGCGTCAACGCTACCTTCAACAACACAATCGTCTCTATCACCGATGCCCGCGGTAACGTCGTGGCTTGGGGTTCCCCCGGAAACTCCGGTTTCAAGGGTTCCCGCAAGAGCACTCCGTTCGCCGCTCAGCTCGCTGCCGAAACTGCCGCCCACAAGGCTTTCGACCTCGGCATGCGCAAGGTGGACGTCCGCGTGAAGGGTGCCGGTGGTGGCCGTGAGTCCGCCGTCCGCGCTCTCAAGAATGCGGGCCTCGAAGTTCTCTCCATTCGAGACGTGACGGGCATTCCGCACAACGGTTGCCGTCCTAAAAAGAAGAGAAGAGTCTAATCCAAAGAGGTATCGCCAATGATGTGGAAATCACTTCAGATGCCGCGTAGCTTCCAGAAAGTGGAAACTAGCGAAGACGGTCGTAAAGCTAAGTTCGTTGTCGAGGCCTTGGAAAGAGGCTGGGGCATCACGCTTGGCAATGCGCTCCGCCGTGTGCTCCTTTCCTCCCTGCAGGGTGCGGCAATCGTCTCCGTGAAAATCGAAGGCGTTGAAAAGGAAATGTCTACGGTCCCGGGTGTGAAGGAAGATGTCACCGACATCATCCTGAACCTGAAGAGCATCCGCGTGAAGCTCCTTTCCGACCATGACGAAACTTTGCACCTGGATATGTCCGGTGATGGCGAAGTCACGGCCAAGGATTTCATGGACAATCCGAACGTGGTCATCCTGACCCCGGACGTCCATATCGCGACCCTGAACGGGAACGCATCGCTTTCCATGGACGTGAAGGTCTCCTGTGGCCGCGGATTCGTCCGTGCCGACGAATTGAAGGACAAGGACGCTCCGATCGGCGTTATCGCCACGGACGCGAACTTCAACCCGGTGCAGCAGGTGGCTATGCACATCAGCGATACCCGCGTTGGCCAGAAGACGGACTACAACCGTCTGGAGCTGGAAATCACGACTGACGGTTCCATCGATCCCGAAGACGCTCTCGCCTACGCTGCGAAGCTCCTCGTCGATCACCTGGAAATCTTCATCAACTTCGAAGGCGACCTCGAGAGCCCCGAAGAGCTGGAGATGGACGAAGAACGTCAGCGTATTGCCACCCTCCTGCGCACTCGCGTGGACGAACTCGAACTCTCTGTTCGTTCCAGCAACTGCCTCCGTATGGCGAATATCCATACCGTTGGCGAACTTGTGCGCAACAAGGAAAACGATATGCTCAAATACAAGAACTTCGGTCGGAAGTCCTTGGTGGAACTTAACGAGGTGTTGACCTCCATGGGCCTTTCCTTTGGCATGGACGTCGATGACTACTTGAAGGATTAACAATGAGACACGGTGTAAAAAACAAGAAACTGGGTGTTAACGCCCAACACAAGCGTGCCATCCTCCGCGCCCTTACCACCTCCATCATCGAGAAGGGTATGGAAGCGGAGCAGTCCGCCCGCTACGTGCGCACGACGCTTCACAAGGCGAAGATTGTCCGCTCCAACGTGGACCGCATGATTACCTACGCAAAGAAGGGTGACCTTTCTGCACGTCGCGAAGCTGCACGCTTCGTCACGAGCCCGAAGGTTCTCCAGGACCTGTTCGCTACCATCGGACCGCGCTACGCTGGCCGCAACGGTGGCTACACTCGCATCATCAAGCTCGGCCCGAACCGCGCTGGTGACGCTGCCGAAATGGCCCTCATCGGCCTCGTCGAAGACGAGATCGTTGCCAAGGCCAAGAAGGCTGCCGAACCTGCCAAGTCCGATGCCGTGAGCATGGTCGAAGGCGAGAGCAAGTCTGCCAACTAGTCTTTGCTGTGAGAAAAACGGGGCCCGACGTTTGTCGGCCCCGTTTTTTTTGATTTTTCCTTTTTTGGTGGTGTCTATTTTTGTATCTTATGGAAACATGCAACGTCTTATTGCTCTTATACTTCTGACAATCTCGCTTGCGTTTTCTGCAGGTGAGATGGATCTTTTTTCCGGCTCGGCGATTGGTGGGAACCACGGGCCGTCTTCGCGCAGTTCCGTCGCGTTGACCCCGGCCTATGCGGAAGCTACGGTCGATTCCAGCTATATCCTTGGCCCCGGTGATTTTTTGGACCTGATGCTGGAAAATGCCTACTTGTCGGTCCAGGTTTATCCCGACGGTTCTGTCGCCATAGAGGAATGCGGTTCCGTGAATGTCGGCGGAAAGACTTTTGCCGAGGCCCGTGAACTGATTCTGGATCTTGCAGCCAAGCGCTTCAAGCGCGAGGAATGCTTCGTCCAGCTTGCCGCACTGAAAAAATACAAGGTGAATGCGATGGGTGCACTGATGAATGTCGGACAGCACCTCCTGGAGCCCCAGACGCGCCTGAGCTATTTCCTCCGCCAGGTGGGCGGTTTCGTTTCGCGTGCGAATCTTGAGGACGTGATGATTATCCGCCACGGCGACACCCTGCACGTGAACTACAACGACGTCTCGGTGAAGGGTGACTTTGCAAAGGACGTGATGCTGATTCAGGGAGACCAGATCTATGTCCCGTTCGTTCCGATGGGCGAGAACGTCGTCATGGTTTTTCCGGGATTCAGGACGAGCGTCACCTACAAGGAGGGCCGCACCCTGCAGGAGTACTTTGAACTTGCCGGCGGGGAACGCCTGCACAATTTCGGGTACAAGGCCGCCTGCGTGAAGGAACAGGGCAAGACGCCGCGCTGGATTCCGCTTGAAGAAATGAAGAGCACGGTTGTCTCGCCGAATACGGAAGTGGAGTTTTCTGCAGAAGAGATGGCCGTCTATGTCGGCGGCGCGCTCAACCATATCGGGAAGGTGGACTACAATCCTTCCTGGCATGCCATCGACTATATCGCTGCGGCGGGCCTGAATACGATTTCGGGTTCCTGGAACCAGGTCAAGGTGTGGCGTGGGAAATCCCCGGAAGCGCTCAGCCTGAGCGTCACGGAGGATCCGATCAATCCCGGCGACTACATCGAGGTGCCGAAGAGCCGTTACGAGTCCTTCAAGGATTTTACCCTTTTCCTCGCTTCGCTCCTCACGGTGGTATCGTCCGCATTCATCATTTACGTCAATTACAAGTAGCTTCGTATGGAAAAACAGGATTCGGTAGGATTTGTCGAGATTTGCCTTCGTTTGCTGAACGGCGACTTGAAGCATTTCAAGCTGTTCGCCTTTATTGTGCTCTTGCCGACGCTTACGGCCTTTGTCCTGGTGATGTGGGTCATCAAGCCGACGTATGTCGCGCAGGCGGTCGTGACTCCGCCCAAGTCGACACAGGGCTCGCTGGATGGACTGAGTTCCATGATCGGCGGCATGTCCGGGGTCTCCTCGATTCTGGGGCTGTCTTCGAACAACGATGACGCGAACGCGGTGTGGACTATCCTGAATTCGTGGGAGCTGCACAACCAGGTCATCGACGAGTTCAACCTGGCGGAACATTACGAGTTCGACGGCAAGTTCCATGCGGACCTGTTGAAAAAGTTCCGGAAGAATTTCGGGATCGAGATGAACAAGGAAGACATGTTCGCGATTTCGGTCGAGGACGAGGATTACAGGCTCGCGGCGAAGATGGTCTCGTTTATCCTCACGAAGGCGGATTCCGCGTTCAACGTGTTCAAGACGTCCCAGGCGCGGCAGTCCAGGATTTATTTCCAGAGCAGGCTGGATTCTTGCGAACATGCGCTCGATTCGCTGATGAAGGAATTCGTGAAGTTCCAGGTCGAGAACAACTTCTATGATCCCGAGGTGCAGCTGGAATCGACGATCAAGTACCTGAGCGCCTTGCAGGCGAAGCGCGAGGAGGTGTCCATCGAGATGTCCTTCGAGAAGGCTGACCGTGGCAAGAGCAAGCGTTACGAGGAACTTTCCAAGCGCTACCAGGGAATTAACGCGGCGCTGAACGGGACGCTGAAGGGCAAGCACGAGAAGGTGGGCATGGTCGCCTTGCAGAAGTCCTCCGAGCTTGGCGCCGAATACATGCGCCGCGAAAACGAAATCCGTGTGCAGGAAGCCATGTATAAGCTGTTGCGGCAGCAGAGCGAGCAGATGCGGCTCGAGGAGGCCAAGATGCTTACGAACCTGCATGTGCTCGAACCGCCCTGGGAAAACGACAAGAAAGTGTTCCCGAGGCGCGGCATTATCCTCATGTTCACGGCGTTCATGTCCTTTTTGCTGGCGACGCTCCTGTGCAATTTCCTGGAGTTCATGCGTTCCGAGAAGGAGAAGAACACGGGCACTTCCGCGGAATGGGCCAACTTCGTGCATGGAATCTGCTTCTGGCGCAAGTAGCATCCTAGGCGGTCCATCATGGATATCAACTTGGCGGTGTGTCCGGAATCCTGCGTGATGTTCTCGCTGGCCGCTATTGTCCTGCTTGTGCTTTCCACGCGCAGGAGCGACTACTTCCGCCCGGCGGTTCTCTATTTTCTGGTCCAGATGGTGATGCTCGGGGTCGCCTACCTCAAGCTTGTCCCGGCCATGACCGATTTCAGGTATACCACGTGGCTCGTGTGGGGTGGCGGCATGGCTGCCTTTATCGGGGGCGCCGTCCTTGCGGAGATGGCGTGGACATCGAAAGGCGGCGCGCGCATGCCCGAGACGCTGTCGCTGCAGGGGAAGTATAGCTGGCCCACGCATTTCTGTTTAAGCTTCCTTGCCTTTGCCTATTTCTTCATAGGCGTGGCCGGCGTTGTCTCTGTCGCGGGAAACCTTGTGCTCCTGACGGGCAACCCTTCGTTCTGGCTTTCCGGGGATAGCCCGGCGCTCAAGTACGCGGACTATTTTACATCGGGCGCCATGGTGGTCGGGCTTTTCGGTGTCGCATCGTTCAAGTCGATAAACTCGGTGCGGTGGGTCCGCTATGCGTCCAGGGGAATGGTGGCTTTCACGATTGTGCTTAGTTTCTTGACATTCCCGAGCCGCGGCATCAACATGCTCTGTATCGGCTTCATCTTCTTGCTGTATAACTATCTGCACAGGCGGTTTTCGTGGAAGCTGATCATGGTCGCGGTCGCCTTCGTCCTGGTCTTCTTTGTGGCCGTGGCGTCCCTGAAGGGGCAATATGGCGGCTCGTCGACGGACGACCTCATGAATAACGGGATGGTAAAGACGGTGGCGTTGCTCCCGTACATGTACGTGGCGAACAACTATTGGAATCTCGACTATGCGTTCAACAAGCCGGTCGATGCCGCGGAACATGAGTGGACCTACGGCATCGACGCCTTCTACGGCATGACGCACCTGTTGCAGATAGGGGACGGCCTGCAGCAGAGTTTCGGCTGGGATACACCCTTCAACGAGAGCGTGGTCAAGATCAAGAGCCTGAACACGATTCCCTACCTGTGGGATGCCTACAAGGATTTCGGCCTGGTCGGGCTGTTCTTTTTGCCGTTCTTCTTCGGGATCTTTTTCTCGTGGAACTACCGCTACATGGCTACGGCCAAGACTCCCATGCCTGTCCTGTTCATGTGCATGTTCATGATGTGGATTATCCTCTGGAACTTCACGACGGGATACAAGCAGAGCATGTACTGGGTCTGGGGATTCTTCTTTGCGCTGGTGTGCCTGCTTAGCAGGGGGCGTGGCGTGCTACCAGCGAAGAGTTCCCTTGCGGATGTAGTAGCACAGGAGAATGACGGTGATGACGACGTCGCCGGTCAGCGCGAATAGCGGGATGTAACGGTTCGCGAGGAACGCTCCCGCGAGCGAGCATGCGACGACGTTTGTTGCCCCTGCCGCACTCACGATGATGGCGTAGGTCCATGTCGCCTTGTTCTTGAGCAGGGTGGATATCATGGAGAGTCTCGCTGCCTGGAAAAGGAGCGAGAAGGAAAGTATTTTCAGGATCGACGCGCTGCATTCGAGTGAATCGGGAGTCCAGTGGACGGCGAAGAAGAGGATCTGCAGGAACTGGCGGGGGAACAGCCACAGCGGCGAGGAACAGGCGGCGATGAATGCCGTGAATATGGCGATTTCCTTGACATGGACGAACTTGTCGTTGGACATGTGCTGGGCGACCAGGTTCGACGAAATGAAGTGGACCATGATTCCCGAGCAGAGGACGAGTATCTTGTGGCCGAAGTTGTATGAACTCAGGAATTCCGCAGATGCGAATTTGTCTGCAACATAGAGGCCGACGGGCAGGTAGGCGCATGTGGCGAAACTCGAGATCGCGTAGGGGGCTGCGGCTTTGAACATCAGCTTGAAGAAGAGGAAGGTCCGCCTTGTCAGCCTGAGCAGCTTGCTGCTCAGGGCCTGCGTGACGCCGAAGGTGAACGCGGGCAGTGCTGCAAGCACCATGGCAAGCGCGACGAGTTCGATCTGTGAAACCTTGAAGTAGAGGAGCGCAACTCCCATGACGGCGGAATACGAAATCGAATGCAGCAGCTTGGAGATGAACAGCTTTTTCCAGAACTTGCCGCAGATGAAATACCAGTCGAAGAAGGCATGCTGGAAAACAAGCCCGAGGGTCAGAATGAGTTCGCCGTAGAAGATGGGGTGGTGGCGCCTGACCGTAATGGCGAAAATGACCATGGCGATCGCAGCCGCGACGGAACAGGCGATCCTGAGCTGGAAGATACTCTGGAATAGCCTCCCCTTCGTGGCCCGGTTCCCGAAGAAGGCGAGCACCAGGGTGCCCATGCCGAAATCCGCAATCGTGCAGAAGATGGAATAGTCCGTCTGCAGGACTCCGAAAAAGCCGTAGCCGGATGTCCCGAGGTTCCGTGCGATGAAGTTCTGGACAAGGAACGAGATTCCCTGAATCAGGAAGTTGGCGCACGCGATGAACACGCCAATCTTGATGCTTTTTAGAACGCGAGGCACACGATAAAGATAAAAAAAGAAATACTTGTCGGAGTAGGCCTGCGGCAGGCTTTTTTTATATATTTGACCTATGGGAAAACTGCAAGGTCAGAGCGCTTTTTTCGTTCCGGGGCCGCCGGCATTGCCCGGTGAAGCCCACAGGCCGATTGTAGATTTTTTGCTCCGTGAAACCCGCGGAAAGTCCGTCCTCGACATCGGCGGCGGTCGCGGGGCCTATTCGCTGGAACTCTCCAAGGCGGGCTACGATACCGTCGTTGCCGACATCAATTCCGAGTCCCTGAAGGTTGCCGAGGCGAACGGCCTCTCGACGCGGCTTTTGCAGCCGGGCGAGAGCGTTGGCGAAGGCGTCGTGGATACGGTCATGCTGATCGAGGTCCTCGAACATGTTCCCGACCCGAAGGCGTTCCTCGGGTCTGCGATTGCGGCCGCCCGCAAGCGGGTCGTTTTTACGCTCCCGTGTACGGATGATTTTGAGCTGCTGTTCGGTCTTGGGCTTTCGTATGCGCATGTCGCGGTCTCGGACCACCTTTGGCATTTTTCCAACGAAGAAATGAAATCCATGCTGGATTCTTTTGGAAAGCCCTACCGGCTGGAACTGGGCGACCCTTTGTTCCCTTCGCTCGCGCTGTCCCTGCTCGGTCGGTACCTGAAGGGCCCGTTGGGTTACGCGGTACGTTTCCCCTTGCGGGTCGCGAACAGGCTTGGCCTGGTTCCCAAGGCCATTTCTTCGCGTTTTTACGGCGTGATAGAAATCGGTTGATTCCGGTTGACAAAATCGCCCCTGGTGGCGATATATAGAGTGAATGGAGAATTTAGTTGGCTTTTTTTTTCTAACTTTGGGTGCTGAAACGCGAGAGTGGCGGAATTGGCAGACGCGCCAGACTTAGGATCTGGTACTTCGGTGTGTGGGTTCGACTCCCACCCCTCGCAGAATTTTACAAACCAAAACAAGCATATCGGAGTTTTGTATGCCCGTTGAAATCAAAGAAACAAGCGCTACCGTGCGCACCCTCGATGTCACCATTCCCGAATCCGACCTCGCTGCCCCCTTCGAGAAGAAGCTCGCGCAGTACAAGAAGCAGGTCGCCCTCAAGGGTTTCCGCCAGGGCATGGTTCCGAAGGCCATGGTCCTGAAGCAGTTCGGTGACGCCATCCGTCACGAAGTCGTGAACGAGACGGTCGACAAGGTCATTGGCGAAGAACTCAAGAAGGCTAACATCATTCCCGTGGGCCAGCTCAAGGTGACCGAGTTCAAGGAAGACAAGGAATCCGGCATCAAGATGACCGTCGAAGTCGAAATTGACCCGGAAATCGACATCAAGGGCTATGCCGATACCGGTATCACCGTTCCGGCTACCGCCGTGCATGAAGAAGAAGTCCAGGCCGAGTTCGACCGCCTTGTCCAGATGTGGAGCAAGGACGAACACGTGGACCGCGAGGCGAAGAACGGCGACGTCGTGGTGGGCAACTACATCGAAGTCGTTATCGACGGCGAGAAGCAGGAACTTCCGGAGAACAAGGAATTCCGCAGCCTCCTCGGCGAATCCGCTTCCCCGGGATTCGATGCGGGCCTCGTTGGCGTGAAGGCCGGCGACAAGAAGGAAATCAACTTCAAGTACCCGGATGACCACAAGGACGAACGCTACCGCGGCAAGACTGCCCAGTTCAACGTCGAGATTACCGACGTGCGCGAAATCGTGCCGCCGACCTTCGACGAGGAATTCTGCAAGCAGGTGGGCGTGAAGGACGTGGAAGAGCTCAAGAGCAACCTCGCCGAAAGCCTCAGCAACCAGAAGCAGGATGCCGCGAAGACGAAGGCCGTGAACGAGGCCATCGACAAGATTATCGAGGCGAACCCGTTCGAGGTGCCGAATGCACGCGTACGCGACCTCATCAAGTGGAGCCTCAACCGCAACGTGCAGGACGAGAAGGACGCCGTGGAACCCACCGAGGAACAGCTCAAGGAACTCGGCCCCGAGGCCATCCGCGAAATCAAGAAGCACCGCATCCTCGACTTCGTCGCCACGAAGGAAAAGCTCAAGGCGAGCCAGGCCAAGGTGGACGAACGCCTGCAGCAGATGGCGAATGCCTACCACATCGGCTTCGAAGATCTGAAGAACCATTTCCGCCAGAGCGGCAGAATCAACCAGCTGCGTGACGAACTCCGCGTCCAGATGGCAGCGGACTTCATCGTGGGTATCCGCCCTGCCGCCGAAGAATCCAAGTAAAAGAGGTTAGTTAATGATCATCCCTACCGTCATCGAGACCACCGGACGCGGTGAACGCGCCTACGATATCTACTCGCGCCTCCTCAAGGAACGCATCATCTTCTTGGGCACGCCCATCAACGACGAAGTGGCGAACAACGTCATGGCCCAGTTGATTTTCCTTGAATACGAGAACCCGGAGAAGGATATCACGCTGTATATCAACAGCCCCGGTGGTTACGTGTCGGCAGGGCTTGCCATTTACGATACCATGCAGCACGTGCGCCCGAATATCGCTACCATCTGCATCGGAAGCTGCGCCTCCATGGCTGCCGTGCTTCTCGCTGCGGGTACGAAGGGCAAGCGCTATGCGCTCCCGCATTCGCGCATCATGCTGCACCAGCCGTCGGGTGCCGCTACCGGCCAGTCGACTGACATCCAGATTACTGCGAAGGAAATCGTGCGCACGAAGGATACGCTTACCGAAATCGTCGCGAAGCACACGGGCAAGTCGATAGACGAGGTCCGCGCGAAGACCGACCGCGATTTCTACATGGGCCCCGATGAAGCGAAGGCCTTTGGCGTCATCGATGAAATCTTTGTTCCGCGTAAAGAGGGAATTTAATGTATCGTAGCGGGAAAAACCATCCTACTGTGACGTGTAGCTTTTGCGGCAAGCCCGCAGAACGCGTCGAGAAGATGATTACGGGCGCGGGCGTGCATATCTGCAGCGATTGCGTGACGATGTGCTACAGGATTATCGAGGAAGACCGCTCCCGCGCGATGCAGGAGAAGGCGGCTACCGAGGCTGCCGTGCAAAAGCCGCTTCCGCTCCCGACCGAAATCAAGGCGCACCTGGACGAGTTCGTCATTGGACAGGACCAGGCGAAGATGGCCCTTTCCGTTGCGGTCTACAACCATTACAAGCGCCTGCGCTACAGGCAGGCCCATGCGGATTCCAAGGATGATGTGGAAGTCGAAAAGTCGAACCTGCTCCTGGTGGGGCCTACCGGTTCGGGCAAGACGCTTTTGGCGCAGACGATGGCGCGCTTCCTCGATGTCCCCTTTACCATTGCAGACGCGACGGTACTCACCGAGGCGGGCTACGTGGGCGAGGATGTCGAAAACATCATCGTGCGCCTTTTGCAGGCCGCTGATTACGATGTGGCGAAGGCCGAACGCGGCATTATCTTCATCGACGAAATCGACAAGATTGCGCGCAAGACGGCGAACCCCTCCATCACCCGCGACGTGAGCGGTGAAGGCGTGCAGCAGGGCCTCCTGAAGATTTTGGAAGGTACCGTGGCGGCTGTGCCGCCGAAGGGCGGTCGCAAGCACCCGGAACAGGCCCTGGTGCAGGTGAACACGAGAAACATCCTGTTCATTTGCGGTGGCGCCTTCGAGACGCTCGACAAGATTATCGCCCAGCGCGTGAACAAGGGCGGCATGGGTTTCGGTGCGGACATCCGTAGCGAGAAGGACAATACGCTCAGCGAACTCTTCAAGCAGCTCGAACCCGATGACCTTATCAAGTTCGGCCTCATTCCCGAAATCGTGGGCCGCTTGCCGATTGCTGTGGCGCTCGAGGAACTCGACGAGGCTGCCCTCCTGAATATTCTCACGCAGCCGAAGAACGCGCTTGTGAAGCAGTTCAAGAGCCTGTTCGCCATGGACGGGATTGAACTCGAATTTACCGACGAGGCGCTCAAGGAAATCGTGCACGAAACCATGACGCGCAAGACGGGGGCCCGCGGGCTCCGTTCCGTGATGGAGCGGACGCTGCAGAAGGCTATGTTTACGATGCCCGGTTCCGACGTGAAGAAGCTCGTGCTGACTGCCGAGATGGTGAAGAGCGGCCTGAGCTCCGTTGGTGTTGCGGTTTCCGGTGCAGCTAAGAAAACCCGCAAGAAGGCGTCTTAGCGCTATGAATTTTGATTTTTCGAAAACGTATCCGTTGCTCCCGCTTCGGGATGCCGTGGTGTTTCCGCATACGACCCGCCGTATTCTGGTGGGTCGCGAAATGTCGCTCCGTGCCTTGGAATTCGCGGAGAACCACAACAATGTGATTATCCTCGTTGCCCAGAAGGATGTGACGGCTGAAGAAATCCAGAATCCGATGCTCGACCTCTATTCGGTGGGCGTGATTGCGAACGTGAACGGCGTGACGCCTTTCCCGAACGGTTGCGTGAAGGCGGTGCTCGAAGGCGTGCAGATTATCGACCTGCGTTCCATCATGGTGCAGGACGGATTCTTGCATGCGACGGTTTCTCCGCGTCGGCAGCCCTTGAAGGAAAACGCGAAGACGGAATCCTTCGACGAGGTGCTCACGCGCTTCCGCGATTACGCGACAAAGAGGAATATCGCCGAGGGCATGGTCGATGCGTTCTTCGGCATGGAAAGCCAGCTGAACGCCTACTACGGTATCATCCCGTTCTTGCAGGTGTCGCTTGCCGAGAAGCAGAGCTTTCTGGAGATAGCGACGCTCGACGAAATGTCGGCGAAGCTGCTTGCGCTGATGGACGTTTCCGAGGACAACGAGAACGTGCTCGTGCGCGTGCAGCAGAGCGTGCGCCAGAAGATGGCGCAGCAGCAGAAGGAATGGTTTATCTCCGAACAGATCCGCCAGTTGCAGGACGAGCTGGACGGTGATGGCGAAGGGGCTTCGGAACCCGAACAGCTCTTGAAGAAAATCAGGGCGAAGAACTTTACCCCGGCAATCGTGGAAAAGCTCGAGGACGAGATTTCTCGCATGAGGCTCATGCAGCCGACCTCGCCGGAATATGCGGTGAGCCGCAACTACCTCGACTGGTTTTTGAACCTGCCCTACGGCGTGTACACCGACACCGTCCTCAACATGAAGAAGGTGAAGAGCGAGCTCGACTCCAAGCACTTCGGGCTCGACAAGGTGAAGGAACGCATCATGGAATACGTCGCGGTGCTCAAGCTCACCGGGACCGAACGCCGTTCCCCGATTTTGTGCCTTGTGGGGCCTCCCGGCGTGGGCAAGACGACCCTCGTGGAATCGATTGCGAACGCCATGCAGCGTAACTTTGTCCGCATTACGCTTGGCGGCGTGCGTGACGAGGCCGAAATCCGCGGCCACCGCCGCACCTACATCGGGGCGATGCCCGGCCGCTTTATCCAGGCGCTGCGCCGTGCCAAGTGCATGAACCCGATTATTCTGCTCGACGAAATTGACAAGATGGCGAGCGACTTCCGCGGTGACCCCGCGAGCGCGATGCTCGAGGTGCTGGACCCGGAACAGAACCACGACTTTACCGACCACTTTATGGAAGTGGGCCTCGATCTGAGCCGCGTGCTGTTTATCGCGACGGCGAACAGCGAAGGCGAAATCCCCGAGGCGCTGCGCGACCGTCTTGAAATCGTGCGCCTGCCCGGATACTACCCGCACGAGAAGTTGCAGATTGCAAGCAAGTACCTGGTGCCGCGCATTTGCGAACGCACCGGCGTAAAACTCGGCGAGCAGGTTTCGTTTGACGATGCGATTATCAACCAGGTGATGCGCGGCTGGACCCGCGAGGCGGGCGTGCGCGAACTGGAACGCACCCTCGAGAGTGCGGTGCGCCACCGTGCGAAAGAAATCGTGATGGGCAAGAAGATCAAGCCCGCCGTTACCGAGAAGCAGTTGCAGGAATATCTCGGCGCCCCGAGATTCCTCGACAGCCAGCTGCCCGAACCGGGCCGCCCCGGCGTGGTGACGGGCCTTGCGTGGACGAGTGTGGGCGGCGAGATTCTCCCCATCGAGTGCATGCTCCTGAGCGGCAAGGGCCAGATTATCATGACCGGAAAGCTCGGCGACGTGATGAAGGAATCCGCCCAGATTGCGGTGAGCTTGGTGCGCGAACGCCTGCACCGCTTTGGCATCGACCCCGCGATTGTCAAGAAGACGGACATCCACATCCACGTGCCCGAAGGCGCCGTGCCGAAGGACGGGCCCTCCGCGGGTATCGCCCTCACGCTGTGCCTGCTCTCTGCGTTTACCAGGATTCCCGTACCGCCTGACGTCGCGTTTACCGGCGAGGTGAGCCTCACGGGCGCATGCCTTGCGATTGGCGGGCTCAACGAGAAGGCGCTTGCCGCGCTCCAGGCCGGCGTGAAGACGCTTCGCCTGCCTGCCCAGAACAAGAAGGACGTTGACGAACTCCCAGCACCCGCGAAGAAGGGCCTCAAGATCTACACGCACAAGCACATCGATGAAATCGTGAAGATTCTGTTCGTGCAGAAGAAGGCGAAGAAGTAGGTAGCCTGAGTGTCACCCTGGAGCGCGAAGCGCGATAGGTACATTTATTGTCCCCGGTGCGCTCCGGGGATTTTTTGTATTTTGAATAAAGAAATTTGACGGACAAATTATATGTCGAAAGATAAGCCACTATATACGCTTGAAAAAAGAGATGTATTTCCTTTTGCGATTGCGGAATTGGTTCTTTTTCTTTTGCCGACAATTTTAACTGTGGCAGCGTTTGCTTTGGGTTTTTATGTAGATTATGGTACGAGTCCGGAAAAACCGGCATGGCTTCTTTCGATTGTATTCTGGCCTTTTGTTCCATTCGCATTGTGTGCCCCTTTTGTGTGCGTCTATAGAAAACTTTGGTGCGCGCCGCACGATTTCTTTACTATAGCCAAGATTTCGTTTGTTCCGTTTATTCCAGGATGGCTGTATATATTGGGCTGCGCTGTTTGGTTGTCTATCAAGTGGAAATGGGAAATGGTGGGGATTCTTGGTTTACCGTCCTTTATTTTCTTGGCTTGCTATCTCATTGTTTTACTGGGCCTTTTTCTTGCTAGACGATAACTCGTTTTATATATTTGAGCGTTGGAAAATTAGAGGCGTAAAATGGAATTCACTCTCGAAGAAATGCGTGAACACCTTGCTACTCTCGAGGCAAGGATTGCGGAAGCCTGCAAGATTGCGGGCCGTAGCCGTGAATCGGTAAAACTCGTTTGGGTGAGCAAGTTCCACCCGGCAGAAGCCGTGGAAAATGCAATCAGCCTGGGCGCTACCGACTTCGGCGAGAACCGCGTACAGGAAGCCGAACTCAAGTTCTCTGCGCCGCGCATGGCGAAGGACGGGAGCCGCGTGCGTTGCCACGTGATTGGCCCCGTGCAGAGCAACAAGTTAAAGAAGGCGGCGATTGTCGCCGACTGCATCCATTCCATCGCGAGCATCGAGGCGGTGGAAAAGCTGGAACGCGTTTGCGCGGCACTCCCCGGCAACGGCGCCGACGCGCCTCAGGGCAAGATTCTCGATATCCTCTTCCAGGTGAACGCCGGCGAAGAAGAGACGAAGAGCGGTTTGGACGTGCACGAAGCCGAGGCTTTCTTGAACGACCTTGCCGCAAAGGCGGGCGCCGCTTCCGACGGCAAGAGCGAAAACTTCCCGCACCTGCGTTTCCGCGGGCTCATGACCATCGGGAAGAACACGGGTGTCGCCGAAGACAGCCGCGAATGCTTCGCATTCCTACGCACCCTGCAGCAGAAGTTTCTCGCGAAGGGCGGTGCGTTTGCCCACTTCGACCAGCTTTCGATGGGCATGACTGGCGACCTGGAAGTCGCGATTGAAGAAGGCTCCACGATGATTCGCGTGGGCACGGCCCTCTTCGGCGAGCGCGATTACTCCAAACCGGTGAACGACCCGGCGTAGACTTCGGATTATATCGGATATTTGTCTTTGGCAGCTTCGAGTTCGGCGCTGGTCTTTTCCCAGTCTTCGTAAAGCTGGTCGACTTTCTTCTTGTTGTCGTCCATGTCCTTGGCGATGGCGGTGATGGCGTTCCCGTCGCCGCTTTCCGAGGCGGTCACGAGTTTCGCTTCGAGTTCGCCGCCGAGGGCTTCGGCCTTCGCGATATCTTCTTCGATTTTCGCGAGTTTCTTTTCGAGGGGCTTTATGACCTTGCTGCGCTCGGCGATATAGTCGGCACGCGCCTTGCGGTCTTCCTTGGCGCGCGGGGCTGCCGAGGGTGCGTCCGTTTTCACGTCGATGTTCGAAACCTTGATGTTCGCGGATTCAGTGCCGCCGGTTTTCTTTTCGGATGCCCAGCCCACCTTCTCGAGGAAGTCGGCGTACGTGCCTTCGAATATGCGGCACTTGCCGCCGTCGAATACCACGAGCCTTGTGGCGAACGCGTGCAGGAGTTCCTCGTCGTGGGTTACCACCAACGCGGTGCCCTCGTAGTCTTCGAGCGCGTCGATGAGACTCTCGATGCTTTCCATATCCAGGTGGTTCGTGGGTTCGTCGAGCAGCAGCATGTTGCATGCACTTGCGAGAATCTTCCCGAGGAGCACGCGGCTCCTTTCGCCACCGCTTAAAACCTTCACCTTCTTGAGCGCGTTGTCGCCGCTGAACATCATGAGGCCCGCAAGTCCGCGGGCGCGGCTCTTCTGCGATACTTCTTCAATCGCCGAGGCTATTTCTTCTTCGACGGTGTTTTCGAGGTTCAGGCGGTTGATATTCGTCTGTCCGAAATAGTTTATCTGTAAGTTCGGATTGTAGGTGATTTCGCCTGCGGTCGGCTGCAGTTCTTTTGCTATCAGGTTTAAAAGCGTCGTTTTACCGCGTCCGTTCGGGCCGATGACTGCGATGCGGTCGCCCTTGAAGACTTCCATCGTCAAGTCGGTGATGAGCTCGGGGCCCATTCCCTGCACGGTGCCGTCTTCGCCCTTGTTCGGGTACGCGAACGAGAGTCCCTTAATCTGCAGCATTCTCTTGCCGGGGAAACCTGCCTCGGTAAAGCTGAATTCCAAGTTGCGTTCGTGCGTGAGGCGTTCGCCCGTAGCAAGCTTTGCGGCGGCCTTGATCTTGGATTGCACCATTGCGGCCTTTGCTGCCTTGTAGCGGAAACGCTCGATGACCTTCTCGAGCTGTTCCTTCTTTTTCGCCTCGTTTTCTTGCGTGCGTTGCGCGACTTCCTCTTCTTCGGCCACCGTCTCGCGGAGCTTTTCTACGGTGCCCTTCACCTTGCGAATCTTATGGCGGAAAATCCCGGCGGTGTGCGTGCAGACCTCGTCCATAAAGTGGTGGTCGTGCGTAATCAGGAGCACTTCGCCCTTCCAGCTACGCAGAAAACGGCTGAGCCAGCGCATCGACACGATGTCGAGGTAGTTTGTCGGTTCGTCGAGCAATAGCATGTCGGGCTCGCTCGCCAAGACCTTCGCGAGGTTCAGGCGAATCTGGAAACCGCCCGAGAGGAGCGAGGGGCTCTTGTGCATGGATTCTTCGTCGAATCCGAGACCGAACAAAATCGCTTCTACCTTGTGTTCTTCCAGCCAGCCGTCTTCATTGGGCTTCAGGACGCTGCAGGCCTCCTCGTGCACGGTCGCGTGCGTGAAGTTCAGGTGCTGCTGCAGGTAGCCCAGCGTGTATTTCTTGGGAATGTCGATGGAACCGCCGTCAAGGCATTCCTGCCCGAGAATCATCTTGAACAGCGTGGACTTGCCGCAACCGTTACGGCCTACGAGCCCTACGCGCTCATGGTCGCCCACGAGCAGGCTCGCGCCATCAAGCAATACTTGCACGCCGAATGACTTGGAGACGTTCTGAATCTGGATCACGGGAGCAAATTTAGAAAAAACCGCCTGCCGTGCCAAATTCCGCACAAAATTACGAAACTTACGAAAAGTGTTGACGAATGTTTTTTTTTTCTTACATTAAAAAGTAAGAAGATTCTAACCCCTAAAAAAGGAGATAGCATGACTATCAAAAAATGGACATACGCAGTTGGCTTCACGGCGGGATTGGCGCTTGTGGCCTGTTCAGGTGAAAACGGTACGGACGGTGCTCCGGGTGCAGACGGGGCCGATGGCACGAGCTGCGTTGCCGAGGCGCTCGAGGATGGTTCCGGCTTCGACATGATTTGCGGAGGCAAGAGTGTCGGTACCGTGAAGAACGGCGAAGACGGTGCTAACGGTAAAGATGGTACCAACGGCAAGAACGGAGCCGATGGTAAAAATGGCACCAATGGTACGAACGGCACCGACGGTAAGGATGGAACTTCTTGTGTTGTGAAGCCTTTCGATGGCGGTTTCAAGGTGCTTTGCGCCGGCGACTCCGTAGGCGTGCTCGTGAATGGCGTTGATGGCACTAATGGTAAGGATGGTACCAATGGAACGGACGGCACCAACGGTACAAACGGCAAGAGCGCCTACGAACTGGCTGTGGCGGCTGGGTTCGAAGGGACCGAAGCGGAATGGCTCGCCTCGCTGAAGGGTGCTGACGGCACGAACGGTACGAATGGCACCAACGGAACGGACGGCACGAACGGTACGAACGGCAAGAGCGCTTACGAATTGGCTGTCGAGGCCGGCTTCGAGGGTACTGAGGCTGAATGGCTTGCCTCGCTGAAGGGTGCTGACGGCACGAACGGTACGAATGGCACCAACGGAACGGACGGCACCAACGGTACAAACGGCAAGAGTGCCTACGAACTGGCTGTCGAGGCCGGCTTCGAGGGTACTGAGGCGCAGTGGCTCGCCTCGCTGAAGGGTGCTGACGGCACGAACGGTACGAACGGCACCAACGGAACGGACGGCACGAACGGCAAGAGCGCGTATGAACTTGCAGTGGCGGCCGGGTTCGAAGGGACTGAAGCCGAATGGCTCGCGGCCCTGAAGGGCGCCAAGGGCGATGCCGGTGATGACGGCGTGTCTTGCGTGTTGACGGACAACAACGACGGTACCGTGACGGTGACCTGCGGCGCAAGCTCTACGACGCTTTTCAAGGCTGTGTGCGGTACTATGGCATACGACCCTGCGGAACAGTTCTGCGTCGGCGGAAAGACCTACGCCTTGTGCGAAGGAAAAACCAAGGATTATGACCCCACAACCCATGCTTGCGGTGAGAACGACATTGTTGTGCCCCTCTGCGGCGGCAAGCCATACTACGACGATCAGAAGTGCGAAGAAGGCGTAATCCTTACCCTCTGCGGCGATAAGGATGACCCGAAGTGGCATTGGTATTACGATTCAACCAAGGCCCAGTGCCTGCACAGCAAGACGCTTGGTGATAGGGATTTGGTGTTTGACCATATTCCCGTTGGCGATGGCTTTGAAAGGCAGTCGGATGTTGATTCGATGCTGTATGTTTACGTGTCCTCGACTGAAGTCCAGAAGCGCGCTTACTGTGGCTCTGCTAAATATGTTCCGGGTGCTCCTGGCTATCATGGCTTAAGCTCGACTTATGCTTCGAACTCATCTATGGTAATATATTCGTTTATCAATGATGCGGATAGTCTTTTTACCTTTAGCAACGCATCTGGTCATTTCTACAATCCTGAAACGCATTTCTGCGATATTCCTGAAGGTTCCAATCGCCTCTATGGTACAATCGTTGAAAAGTGCAATGGCGAGGAATTCAACACAACGACTCACTTCTGCGACTATAGGGAAAACAAACTTTACAGTTTCAAGAAAATAGGAACACAGATTTGGATGACGCAGAACCTTGCGTATGCTGATTCTGTTGCTACGCCGAACCTGAAGGGGCTTTGGAGTTGCCCAGGTTCTGCCGGAGCGGAAAATTTGCAGAATTGCGAGGAATACGGAATGCTTTACAAGTGGTCGGCAGCGATGGATATCGATGGTACATATCAGTCGACCCTTAATAATCCGACGGAACCCCGTCAAGGAATCTGCCCTGACGGTTGGCATCTGCCTAGCTATGATGAATTGAGCGCCCTCAATGAACATGCGAACTACTTTGCAAGTATCACTGGTGTCTCCGCACAGGAAGCCTTGATGGATGAATCCTGGAGCGGTGTTTCCAACAATCTGGGATTCAATGCGGTTATTCCGTCTACAGGTTCCGGATATACCATGTGGGGGTCTACGGAAAATGCTGCAGCAAGAGCCGCATCTTTGATGATTAATGCGACTAACGGTGTTACTCTGAATGAATCGTTTGGTAAGGGCAGCCCGCTGTATGTCCGTTGCGTCAGGAACTAGTTCCCTGATCTGAAGGCAGATCTAATTTCAAGACGGACCGGTTAACCCCGGCCCGTCTTTTTTTTATTTTTCCTGTACTATGGCAGAGAATGAACGCGGTATTAAAAAAGTTGTTGGCCTGATTGGCGTTGCGTTGGCCGTAATTCTTGTGGCCCTGTTCCATGTCGGATTTGCCAGTGCCGTCGAGAAGGAGGAACGTTCGCTTGATTCCGGTATCAAGGTCGTGCCGAGCGCAGAGACTGTGTGGAATGCTATCAAGGATAGGTCCGTGGATAGCGTGTTGGGCGCGCCGTTCTTTCGATATACGATGTACACGGATGCCGGTGGCGGGAAATCTTTTCACTCGACGCTCATAGAATATCCTTATGGAAGTTCCAAGCGCACGGATTCACTTGCGGCAAAGCCTGCACATGGAATTATCTTGTATGTACACGGGTACAACGACTATTTTTTCCAGAAGGAGCTTGCCGAGAAGGCGGATTCGGCGGGCTACGCCTTCTTTGCGATAGACCTGCACTATTGCGGGCGCTCGCTTATGCCCGGCGATGCTCGTGGCGACATGCGGAACATGCGCGAGTTCTTTGCGGAACTTGACTATGCCGTGGAACTTGCCCGCGTCATAACGAAGGAGCGTGCGGATTCGCTCCCGATGGTCTTGATGGGACATTCGCAGGGCGGCTTGCTGGCGGCATTCTATGCGGACCAGCGTCCTGAAGAGAAATTCGCGGCACTTGTCCTGAACAGTCCGTTTTTCGATTTCAACTTCAATTGGCTCGTGCGCAACCTCGCGATTCCTGTCGTTTCGGAAATAGCGATGTACTTGCCCGATTTCTCGATAGGTTCGAGCGGGAACCCGAATTACGCCTATTCGCTCGACAAGAAATATTACGGCGAGTGGGAATACAATACGGAATGGAAAAGCGAAAGCCGTCCGGAACAGTTCCTGGGTTGGGTACGCGCGATTCACAAGGCGCAACAGGAACTGCACAGGGGATTTCATATAAATTCACCGACGCTCGTGATGCACGGCGACTGCACCGAGAAGGGCGAGGAATGGTCCGAGAACTACATGCACTGCGGCGGTGTGCTCGACGTGGAACATATCGAGAAGTGGGCACCGAAAGTCGGGCCGAACGTGAAGACGGAAACGATAGCGGGCGGCCTGCACGACTTGTTCCTCTCGCGCAAGGCGGTTCGCGATGAGGCGTACGCGAAGGCGTTCCGGTTTATCGACGAGAGCCTGTAATTATTCTATCTCAAGTTTTTAGCCTTGTAGAAACTGCGCGAAAACTTTCTATTATTTGGCAGGAAAGTTTTAGCAAGGGCTCAAGATGATTATCGACCTGAAAGGCATGGAAACGACGGTGCTGCCGAACTTCAAGGGTGGCGAGAAAGAATACAAGGCAAAGATGTACTTTGACGGGACGACCCGCATTATGCACGGGACGCTCGAACAGGGAGCATCCATCGGCTACCACAAGCACGAGACCAACAGCGAAATCATGTTCTTCGTCGCGGGCAAGGGCAAGGTGCTCTTTGACGACGGTGTGGAATATGTCGAGGCTGGCCAGTGCCACTTTTGCCCGAAGGGCCATAGCCACAGTCTGATTAACGAGAATCCTGAGCCGCTCGTGTTCTACGCGTGCGTTCCGGAACTGGGATAAAAAAACGGAGTATACAAGATGTCTAAACTGATGCGTTCTATTTCGGGTATCCGCGGTATCGTTGGCGATACCCTCACCCCGCAAGTCTTGAAGAGCCACGTGCGCGCCTTCCTCGAGATTACGAAGGCGAAACGTGTGGTCATCGGGCGTGACAGCCGCCCCACCGGCGATGCCATCGTGCAGTTTGTCGCAGGTATCTGCCGCCTTTCCGGCGTGGACGTGGTGGATGTTGGCCTCTCGACGACGCCCTCGGTGGAACTCTTGACGGTGCACTTCAAGGCGGATGCGGGTATCATCATTACCGCAAGCCACAACCCGCTCGAATGGAACGCGCTCAAGTTCCTCAACAGCAAGGGACTCTTCCTCGGGCCCGATGACGTGAAGAAGCTTTTCGAACTCGCCGATGCGGACAACTTCAGCTATCCCGACTACCGCACGATGGGCAAGTACGAGGTGGCGCCGGATGCCGACGGCATCCATATCGACGGGACGCTCAAGATTCCGTTCGTGGACGTGGAGGCGATTCGCGCGAAGAAGTTCAAGGTGGCCGTAGATGCCGTGAACGGTGCGGGCAGCTACATTGTGCCGCGCCTGCTGGAACAGCTCGGCTGCGAGGTGGTGCGCGTGCATTGCGAACCCGACGGCACGTTCCCGCGCGGTGCGGAACCGATTCCGGAGAACCTGGGCGACCTGCGCGATGCCGTAAAGAAGAACGGTTGCGCGCTCGGATTTGCAGTGGACCCGGATGCCGACCGCTGCGCCCTCGTGGACGGTTTAGGACAAAGTATCGGTGAAGAATACACGCTCGCGATTGCGACTGAAGAAGTGCTTAGCCAGAAGAAGGGAAGCGTTTGCGTGAACCTTTCTACGAGCCGCATGAACGAAGATGTTGCCACGAAGTACGGCTGCGAATTCAGCCGCGCGAAGGTGGGCGAGATTAACGTGAGCCTGCAGATGATCGAGAAAGGCTGCATTATCGGCGGTGAAGGCAACGGCGGCGTGATTCTGCCGGCGCTCCACTACGGGCGTGATTCCCTTGTGGCGGCGGCGCTGGTGCTCAGCTGGATGGCGCGCCATGACGGCGGCCCCGAGAAGTTCGTTGCCGAAAACCCCGCCTACGTGATGCCGAAGAAGAAGTTCGAACTCGGCGACAAGAAGGTGGCGGATATCCTCCCGAAGGTGAAGGCGGAATTTGCCGGCTGGAAGAGCGACGAGCGCGACGGCCTGTGGCTCGGGAGCGAAAAGTCCTGGGTGCATGTGCGTGCGAGCAATACCGAGCCGGTGATTCGCGTGATTGCGGAGGCGCCGACTGCCGCGGAGGCCGAAGAACTCTGCGCGAAGGTCGAAAAACTCATCTAACCGTCGCTATGCTGCGGACTGTTTTTGAAAAAAAGAGTGCTCGTTCGGCGCTCTTTTTTATAGTTCGATTCCCGTATCGCGTTCGATGACCGTCTCGCAGGCGGCCTTGAACGTTTCGGGAGTCGCGACGATGGTCACGGTTTTCTTGGCGCGGGTGATGCCCGTGTAAAGAATCTGGCGATTTAGCAGGGGGTGCCCCAGTCGGGTCGGCAGGAACATCAGCACATGATTGTATTCGGACCCTTGGGCCTTGTGGACGGTCGAGGCGTAGGCGAGTTCGAATACGTCTTTCGGGAAAAGGTATGTGGGGTAAAAGACAAAGTCGTTCCCCTTCTTGAACATCAGATAGCCTTCGCCCGATTTATCGTAACAGAGAATGCACATGTCGCCGTTGTAGAGTCGGAAGGTTTTCTGGTTCTTGACGAGCATGAGCATCTTGCATGTTCTTTTGCTGCGGCATTTTTCGAGGACAAGGCGTTCCATGAATTGATTGATGAAGTCCGTACCGATGCCACCCTGTCTTTCGGCAGAAAGAATTTTTGATTGCGTGCAAAATTCCCACACCTTCTGACAATTTGCGTACTCCGCATCTTGCGGCGTGCACTGCTTTTGCGGATTGATTCGGCTTGCCGCATCTACAAAGCCCGAAAGGTAATTTTCAAACCAGCAGGTAAGCAGGTTCTCGACTTCGCCACGGCAATTTTCGGCGGGCAAACCCAGCATCTGCACGGCACTTCCTAGAACCCACGAGTTCAAATCCTTGAAGCCAAAAAGGGTATCGGCTTTTTCGAGGGAGGCGAGTTTCCCGATTTGGGAATTCTTGTCGAAGCGTCTCGAGACTGTCAATTTGACGGTAGAATTCGTCTTTACGCCGAGCAGGTCGCCAAGCACGGCGCCCGCATCTACAGGCGGCAACTGGTCCGCGTCGCCCAGCAGGAACAGCCGCACGCTCTTGGGAACCGCCTTCAGGAATGCCCCGAAAAGCGAGATGTCCACCATACTCGTCTCGTCGATGACAATAATCGCATTTTCGGGGAACGGGTTCTGTTCGTCGTGAAAGAACTTGTTCTCGTTCGGTTTGTAACCTAGCAGGCGGTGAATGGTATACGTTTCCGCATTCGCAATCTTGTTGTAAATTTCAAGATGGTTTTCGAATTCCTCGGAGCCGACCAGGTTCATGGAATTGACGATACTTTCCTTCATGCGGTCGGCGGCCTTGCCGCTCGGGGCGGCCAGATACAGCGGGAAGGCAAGCCTGTCCGGGTGCTCGCAGTAAAGTTCCCGAAGCAAGAAGAAGATGACGGTCGTCTTGCCCGTGCCCGGGCCACCCGTGACAATCAAGTTTTCGTTGACACCGCGCACAATCGCTTCGGCCTGTTCCGTTTCGAGCCGCACCGGATTTCCGTTAGCGTCTTTTGTGAACGAGGCGACATTCTCGATGCATTTTTCCGCAGCACCTTTTACCGGAGCGTGCGCCACAAAGAGCTCGCGGACTTTCTGTTCGACGGTAAGCTTGGAATAGAAATACTTGGTCGGGTAAAGGTAATTGTCCTTCAGCGTAAAGGGCTTCTTGAAAAAGGAATGTTCGTGCGCGTCTGTACCGACAATTCCTTCGTAACCGCCGTCGTTGATTTTTCTTGCCGCTTTCTGCAGGGATTCCTTATAGCAGGGCTCGCAAGGAATGCCGAAATTTTCGAGCGTCTTCGAAAGCCTGGCTTCCAGTTTGCCAGAATCCAGCGGAATGCGCGTATCGCCAAAATTCTGCCTGCAGAGCAAAAGGGCAAGCAAATCAAACAATTCAGGGTCCGCATCGGTGCAGAAGGTAGGAATCGCATCTAAAAGACGCCTTTGCAGCGGGGTTACGGCGCCACAGTCGACTAACGTATTCATCAAGTTTTCGTTACTCTTGTCCATGGCTAGATAATCCCTTTGTAAAGGCTATTTAGTTCTTCGTAAGAAGCGAACGTACTCGACATGATGCCGGAGGTTTCACCTTCGCTACAGCCCCGGAAGAATACGTAATAGATCCCGCCAAAATACTTTTCGAAAATCTGCTGTTCCGTCAAATCCCGGTAGAATCCTTTGAGCCAGCGAATAAGCACGTAAGAATAGAGAATCTGCTGTACATCGTAGTGCCTGAACACCATGTGTTCTTTCATCGATTCGTTCCCGTAATCGCCCAGCACGTCGGATTTCCAGTCAAGAATGCAGTAGCGGCCATCGCGGACAAACAGAAGGTCTATAAAGCCCTTGCAGTATCGGTCCAGAAGTTCCGTCCCCTTTACGCCTTCCAGCGCCATGTGGAACGGAAGTTCGCTGCGGCGGTTTGCAAACGAGACTTCGTTCAGGGTAAACGATTCGCCCGTCTTTTGCGCACCTTCGATTGTTTCCAGGTTGCCGTTCAGGGTATGCCAAACCATCTCGACTGTTCTTGCGAGCCAATGCGGGTGATGCTCGATATCCAGATTCTCGTCAATGAAGGACTTGCGAACCAGTTCCTGCAACGGCTTGAATTCGAGGGCCTCTGCGAGCGCGAGCTTGCCGACTTCTTCAAAATCGACCAGTTCGAAAATCTTGTGGATGGCGTTACCGAGTTCGGCGCCGCGAGGGTATTTATCTTCGGCCGTTGGCGCTGCGTTTTCCGTTTTGGCCTTCGTGCTGTCGACTTCGTCTTTTTGCAGGCGGCCTTCGTCTGTTTCTTGCTCCTGCGTGCCGTGGGCAATTTGCGAATACGAGGTAGAATGCGGGAACTTGCGCCACACATCAAGCGACTTGAGCGTTTGTGCGGCCGATTCGACACTTGCCGCCGAAATCGTTTCGGAATCCTTCTGCATCTGCTTCAAAATCGTGCGTACGGATTCCTTACGGTCCTTAAACTTTTTGTCTTCGATAAAATTAAAGAACTTGGCATTCTCGGCTTTTTTGCAAAATCCCTCAAGAATGTCTACGTACCAGTCCATCGCCTTGCAGCGGGCGCGCATTTTCCCGCTTTTGTCAGGCTTGAATTTCGGGAACCAGGGCAAAATCATCAAGTACGAGGCCCTGGTGAATGCGACATAGAAAAGCCTGCGCCATTCTTCTTCGGTTTCATGCTGGCAAATCTCTTTTCCGCCTTTTTCAAAAGTCATTACGCGGGAAAGGTCGCCCGATGGATTGTTGAAAACGTATGGCCCCGAAGACCCGACATGCCCGCGCTCGCTCGCGACCGAAATCACCACCGGGAATTCCAAGCCCTTGGAGGCGTGAATGGTCATGGTCTGCACCACGTCGAGGTCGGTGCCTTTCGCCACGATGTTTGAATTTTCGAGAGCGTCTTCGCTACCGATAGCGAGGCCGTCCAAATGCCGAATCAGTTCTTCGAGCGAGGCGTTGGCGGTATACAAGTATTCGATGGCGTAATCGCCCACTTGGCGAATCTTGTTCAGGCTCTGGAGTTGGTCCGGAGCGTTGAGCGACACAAGATTGCTCGCATCGCTGTAAATACATTCCTGCAGTTCCGCCCAGCGGCGCTGTTCTGCCAACGCATGCCACCGCGAGAAGATGGTAATAAACTGTGCGCCGTCTTCGTCGGGCTTGAACGCATTGATGTAGTCCATGTCCTTGCCGAAAAAGTCCGTCATGAGTGCCGCGTAAAGCAGGCTGCGGTTCCTGTCGGAATAATCTTCGGCGTCGATGGCCCTGAAAAGCGCTGTCCATTCGGCGCATTCACGACTCCGGAACAAGTTCGCGTCCATGTACCGCAAGAACGGGATGCCGGCCTTTTTCATGCCGTATTCGATATTGTCAAGTTCGGTACGCGTTCTTGCCAAGACGGCAAAATCCGAGAACCTGACGTTGCGAAGTTCACCCGTTTCCTTATCCGGAATCTGAAGGTTCGTCTTGCCGCCTTTGAAAGAGCATAGGTCTACAATGTTGTTGACCACGATTTCAGCGTAATCTTTCGGATCTACATTCGGTTTGCTTACAAGGAACGGCTTGATGACTTTTCCCTTGTAGGTCGCATCTTTTTTAGCATCGGTGGGGCTCTTCGACGGTTTGAATTTAAAACCGAATGGCGGGAAAAGTTCGTTGCAGGCTTCAATCATCGCCTTGGAAGAACGCCAGTTTGTCGAAAGCACCTTGCCGTTTGCAATCTGGTCAACGGCATTTTCGTAAACCTTGACGTTTGCGCCCTGGAAACTGTAGATTGATTGCTTGGGGTCGCCCACCACCAGAATATGGTGCAGTCCGTCGTCGGCATCAAAGAATACGCGCTTGAAAATTTCCCATTGCAGCAAGTTCGTGTCCTGGAATTCGTCGATGATGGCGAACAGGTATTTTTGCCGCAACGAATCTACCAGCGGAGAATCTTCATCAAGGACCGCCTTGTAGACGTTTCGAATCATGTCGTTGAAGGACTGGATCTTGCTTGTATTCTTGTGGAGTTGCCAAGCATCGAAAAGTCTGGGCGTGTATTCGTAAAGGCATTTGTGCAAAAGCAGCGTTTCTATACCGCCCGATTTTTCGTCGAGCAAAGCCTTCAAATCCTTGATGATACTGAGGGCCGAATCCAGTTCCGAGCCATCATTCAAGACATTGAACTTGAACGACGCGCCATTATATAGGGCGAAGCCCTTTGTCCACGACGACACTGCCTTAAGCATGTCGCCCGCCGTCTTGGATTTTGTAATGAGTTCGTCTTGGTGAATCTTGAGGATGTCGCAGGCGGCATCTACACAGGGGATTTCCCTCAAGTGCGTAAAGTCTTCCGCTTCGGCCATGCAGCCGACATCATCGAAGTCAATGTCCTTTGTGCCGAGGCGAAGTTCCATGTTTCCTGCGAAGTGCACCGTTTCGGGAATATAGCTTGCGATGGCGCCTTTCAGCAAGTCCGTAAAGCTTTCCAAGTCGCCGTTGTATTTCACAAAGCACTTGAAAAGTTCTTCGTGCGCCCATACGTCGCGTATCGATTTTTGAATCAGTTCTTCTACGGCGCTTTCGTCAATCAGTTCCTGCTTCAAAGGCACATCGGCTTCGTAGGCGAATTCCTGCGTCACCTTCTGGCAGAACGAATGGATGGTGCCGATGGGGGCGCCCTGGACATCGTGCAATGCCTGCTGCAAGTAAATGTTCCCGCTGTCCTTCTTGAATTCTTCTTCGATTTTTTTGCGGATGCGGTCCTTGAGTTCGCCGGCGGCCTTCTCGGTATAGGTCACAATCAGAATCTGGTTCAGATTCATTCCCTGGGCCACCAGCTTGCCCACTACCTGCTGAATGGTGTAAGTCTTGCCCGTGCCTGCGGAGGCCGCGATAAAAAGGTTCTCGTTGCCGGTAAACGATTCTATGTCAAAAACATTATTCATCGTCATCCCTCCAAATCGGGTCCAGCAAACGGGTTTGTTCCATCACGGCGATTTCCCAGTCCTTCGAGAAATCCTCGTGCGAAAATCCGGAGAACTTTTCGGGGTCGAATAGATTTTTTCCGTCGAAATAAGACCACGGGCCATATTTGCCCGCCAGTTTCAGGCGGTAATTGGAGAATGTCTGCATGTCGCCTTCGGTGTACATTTTTGCGGGCACACACTTGCGGTAATTTTCGACATAGCAGCGGTGGTATATGATTTTCAGGCGCTGCATGGCGCCGCGACGGTCTATCGAGAATTTCTTTTCGGCGACTTTGTTCTTGCTCGAGAACACCCTCAGCTCAAAAGGGATTCCGTCAGCATCGTTCGAGTCTGCGGCAGCAATCAGCAAGGCGTCCAAAAACAGCTTGGTGAAATCTGTATTGGAAATATCGCCGGACTTGACGCTGAATAGCACATGCGTTCCATTCGCAAGTTCACTGTGCCAGTCAAGCTTGCTGCGCAATGTCCAGCTGTGTGCGCCTTCCGACAAAGAAACTTCCAGCTGTTCCTGGTATTTCGCATTCCTGCAGCCAACGCTTTCAGAAACCAGGTTGTAAATAACTTCCGATTCCTTGTTGATGTCGTCAAGGGCGACGTCGCCAAAAACTCCACGCGGAATTTTCTTCTTTAAAATCCATTCCTCTTCTGTCTTGGAATCCTTGATGCGTTCGGAATCCATGACAGATTGCACAAAATCCTTGAGCAAAATAGAGCGGTCGAGATTGTTCAAGGAGACTGGTTCGAAAAGTTCCTTTTCGGGGTCGTTTTCTACCGACGGCAACGTCACCTTTCGCGCCAGCTGGAACTGGAACGGATCATCGAAGAACCGCCTGAAGTCGCGGGTATTCACCGTATCGGGCAAGGCAACCTGAACTTCTTCCGGTTCGTTTTCGCTTGAATTTTCGGTGCGGGTTTCCAGAATGCGGTTCAACTTGTTGCGAATGGAGCGGAGCGTAAACAGTTCTTCGTCCGGCCGGGTTTCGTCCAGCGGAATCTTGCGTTCCCTAAAAACAGCACTGTTCGGGCAAGCGCTTTCGGCAATAAAGAATTGCAAATCCCGAATCACCGAAGACGGGAAAAGTTCTTCGTCTTTTTTCAGGTTCCTGTTGATATAACTGATATGGAACCCGTCGGCAGCGCTCATCAGCTGGCACAAGAAGGTATAGCAGTTCTTGTCGACCGGAGTGTCGTCACCCGGCCAGCGCGTTGTCTGGGTGCGCAAATCCATGGTGTTCGCTTTCTTTTGTCCCGGGAATACGCTTGCGTTTGCGCCGAGGAAAAAGATATGCCTAGCCGGGACAACCCTGTTGACAGCGAAGCGCATAAAGGTGAGGCCACCGCTGAAAAGCCGCGTGTTTCCGGTATGGGAATCCTGGCAGGCGCTCGAAAGCATCTGGCCCGCGATTTTCCACGAAATCCGAGCCGCGCCCGCATCGAACTGGAATTCCATCAGGTCGATTGCATCTTGCACCCTCTGCCAAATCTTCTTTTCGACGGCAAACCGGTCTTCCTTGGCGTTCAACGCCACCCAATGCGCCAAATGCGATTTCAGGGTCGCAAGCGAATTCGGCTGGTGTGGCTCGATGCCCTCCGGCGCAAAACGGATCCAGCGGTTCAGTTCGTCGATGCAGGCGATAAACTTCATGGTGAGCCCGTCGTCCGAAGATTCGATATCTTCGTAGGGCAAGTAACGCTTGTGGGCCGAGGCAAACGGCGCGTCGGTCACCTGCGAAAAAAGCATCTGGTTTATGCAACGGCTCCAGTCGTCTTCGGAACCCTCGGCACTGTGGCGGTAAACGTTCATGTTCACCACCCACTTTTCCCAGGCGGCCACGTCGCTGTCGGTAATCTGCAGCGTAGACTGGACTACCGGATTCTTGACAAGGTCAAAGAATGCCGGCCTCGAAATCGAACGTTGCTGGTGAATGTCCAGAAGATTCACAATGGCCTTGCCAATCAGGGAATCCTTTTCCGGGTAGTCCGTAATCGTGTAGGGAATGTAAAACTCGCTGTCGCGCGGGGCCGCGTTGAACACCTGCTCAATCGGTGTGCGGTACGCATCCAGCTCGGGCGCAATCACTACCATCTCGTCCAGGCGCACGCCCTGCTTTAAAAGCAGGCAAACCTGCGTATGCAAATTCTCGACTTCGCGCAGAGATGACGGCGCCGCGGTAAGGGTCAGCGAACGGTCTGCTTTAGGCGAAATGGATTTAGGCGCCGCTTCGGAATCGTCAAAACGGTTCAGACGGTGCGAAACAAGATACTGCACCTGGTGCAACAACGAATCCGGAGAGTATTCGTAACCGACAAAATCAAAAGTATAGTCCGACGCCAAGCACCACAGGCGAATGTTTTCGCGGCCGGTGCGGCCCCAGTTTTTAAGAAGCAAGTTCTCGTTTTGGGCAAGCCCCTCTTCGGTAGCGGAATCCTGAACGGCCGGGAGCGCAATTCGCGACGGCTCGTCTTTCTTGCTCCAGCGCGTCACGGCGCGGTTGCCCACATCTTCCCAGAATTCCATACACGGATTCTGGATAAAGGCGAAAATGTCATGTTCCTGCGCAAACCTCTGCAAGATTACGCGGTAAAACTGCCCCATACCCGAAAGGCTGAAAATGAAGACCGGCTTTTTCCATTGCGACGAATCTTTCTGCTGCGAAAACAGGTAGGGAATCGTGAGGTATTCCGTATCGCTGCCCGTGCGCTTGTGCGTCGCCTCGAACACGCGAGTCAGCAGGGACTTGCCGCCCGCATTGTGGAACAGCTGCGCATACACGTCGCGCTGCCACTTTTCCTTGGGCAATACACGGCCCTTGTCCGAGAAGAAATCCCGCAACTCGCCCTCTTTCCAGTAAGCGAGCAAGCCCTCGTGATGCTTGTTCTGCAAAGGCGAAATAAAACCGCCCGGGCGGCTCGTTTCGTATTCCAAAAAGAGACCCGCCAACGTGCGTGCAAAATCGAACAACTTGGATTCGTCGATTTCACCAGAAAAATTTTCACCGGACTTTTTATAAAGGTACTTCTTGATTTCTTTCGGAATCGCTTTCGACTTTGCGGAATAGGTCTCGTTCAAGTAGGCGATTAGCACGTTGCACAGGATATCTGCAGTCAACTTCTGCTTGGACGTGTCCCCTTGCGTCAAATACCTGAACAGGAATTTATCGAGTGTGATAATCTCCAAATTCGCAAGGACGCCGCACTTGGCAATATAGCGCAGCCTGAACCACTGCTCGATTTTCGGGTCCGGGAAAATCACGATGGGCGAATCGAAAGGGTCCGTCCAACACTTGCCGAGAGCGTCAATCATCTCGTCGGCCAGATTTTCCAGGTTCAGTGCAAATTTCAGGTGCAGCATAGTAAGAATATAGTTATAAGTTACAGCCCTTCGGCTTCGCGGGACCACTGTTCGTCCAAGTCGGGGTGTTCCTTGCGGAATCGCCTTAATGCCTTGTGGACTTCCCAGAAGTGGTTCAAGCCTTCCGCTTCGCACTTTGGCTTCAGCTCGTTATACAGTTCCTTTACCTTTTCTTCGAGTGTCATGGTTTGCTCCTTTCCTGCTGTTTAAATTTAATCAATAATTGTGACAAATACTGACATTTATGTTTGTGAGTGTACGGATTCGTCATATTCCTTAATTTTCAGCTCGTTGATCATGGTTTCGAGATTGCATGGCTTGCCGTCGCCGTGGAGATCGTCGCCTGGTCTGGGGTCTCTGTATATCCCCTCGGCGACCTTCTTTTCGTGTTCTGTTTCGGCGAGCGTCCATTTGGCGATAAAATCCCTCGCGACGGCCTCGACGTCTTCGGAAAGGCTTGCCTGCAAATACCAGAAATACTGGCCAAAACTGCGGTTTGCGACGCGGGTTTCTTTTTTGCAACTGGGGCAAATCGCCGTCGCCTGCGAACCTCCCGAAAGGGGCGATCCCGTAAACGAGCGGATGACAGCTGTGCCGCCGCACTCGCATTCCACCTTGAACTGATCGGTTTCCCAGATGCGCAGGAGTGTCGCGAGCCTGAAGCCGACCCTGACGATGCTGCCTGCGATGTTGAATGCCCTTGAGGTTTGCAGGGGGCCTACGTAGAGCCCACCGCCCTTGATGGCGTAGTGGACGTCTATGTTGGCGTAGCGCGGTGTCGCAAGAATTTCGTCCTTGTGGCGCATGATGAGATCGAGGTTGTCGAACAGCAGTTTCTTCTTGCGCTCAACGCTCCTTTCCTGGAATTTGTGCAATTCCTCCTGCTCCCTGTTTTCTTGTTCAATTTCGTCGCTGATTAGTTTTAGTCCAGACGCCTGCCGTTTGCAGAAATCCGCGAAAGTTTCGCGCTTGTTGTTCGGCTCCGCCGGGATGTACGGGAAGGGTTTCGAGTCGTCGATGTGAATTGTTGCCATAATTGAGCTCCTGTCAATGGCGTTGTGTTTGCGCAGCAAAGCTCCATGCCTGTTGCAATATATTATCGTTTATTTATGCATAAATGTGAATACATGCATAAATCTAAAGCGTAATATACAAAATCCATGCGATCCGGAACTTCCCTATGACACCATAAGTAGCGTTTCTGACAGAACCAAACTTGCGGCGTTTTGGCAGTCGACTGAACGCAGCTCTAGAAAAACTTCCGCCTATCCTGTTATATTTAACAAGTCTTCTGCACTCAATTTTGGTGATTATATGGATAAAAAAGCCTTGAATCCTGTTCGTTGCATTAAGGATGATTAAAGGAGCGCTAGACCATGGATACTACATCAGGTACATACCGCCGTATTTTTGTGCTGGGCTCCGGCTTCAGCAAGTCTTTCTGCCCGCAGATGCCCACGCTCCGCGACCTGAACGAGCGCATTCCCTTCGGCATTCCGGACGAGTTTCCGCATCTGCGCGAATACTGCACGCGTTTTTTAGAACTGTGTAACGGCCAGCCGGATTACCTGGACATCGAGCGGCTTTCGACTTCGATTCTTTCGGCGCAGATTTTCCCGGGGGTGCGGGAGAGCCTGTACCATTCTAGCCTGCGGTTCGAGCTTTTGCGGTTTATTGCGAGCGAAATCCGGCACGACAAGGGTGTGGATGCGGAATCGGCCGCGGTGCTCCGCAAGTTCCTTGGGGGGTGCGAGAACTGCCCGGGCGAGGGCGTGCGCGATACGCTGTTGCTCACGTTTAACTACGATACGCTTGTCGAGGATGTGATTGCTGCCGACCCGGAGATGAGTTCGCGCGTGGCGGTGGATTACGGCGTGCGTATTGACCCTGCGGACCGGAGTGCGGTTCGTGCCCCGCGGACGCTCACGGTCGACCTCATCAAGCTGCACGGTTCACTCAACTGGTACCCGGTGAAGGGAGCCTCCGACCCGCTTGACCTCAAGAACGTGTGCCAGGTGGAGCCCTGCGACCGGAGTTTCCCCATCTACCGCGAAGACACGCCCATCTACATCCCGATGGCACATGCGAAGGAATCCTTTTTGCGCGGGAGTCTCTTTAACCTGCTCTGGAGCAAGGCGGATTACTACTTGAAAAATGCGCAGGAGATATATTTTCTGGGTTATGGTTTCCCGAAGACGGACATGAACAACCTGGAATTCTTGCTCCGGCACCGTGAACGCTTCAAGAAGGTGGTGGTTTTCGAGCCGGAAAATTCCCCAGTGCTTGGACGCTTGCAACGCCTGCTTGGTAGCCTGGTCGTGAGCTGCGACGCGAAGGATTTTTTGGAACGCTGGGTATAAAAAGATAAGGGAGGGCGGTTGCCTTCCCTTATCCATGTTGGATCGGAATGAAAAGCCGGTTATTTGGTAATGTTTATCGGACGCGCCTCGTGGTAGCTGCCGGTCGATACCTTCACGATGTAGGTGCCCGCGGGCATCTCGCTCATGTCGAAGGTATGCACGTGCCCGCCTGCGTTCTGGATTCCCGTCACCTTCTGGTCGATTAGCGCGCCGAATCCGGTAAACAGGCTTATCTTCACGTTGTCGCGGTTCGGGAGCGAGTAGCGCACGCTGAGGTTCCTGCGGGCAAGGGAGAGTTCCATGTGCGTCGCGATTCCCTTGAGGCCGTACATCAGTGCTGTGGTCGATTCGCCGGCTCCGCTGCCCTGCTCGTTCGTGAGGGTGACTGTCACCTTGAAGAGGACCGTTTTCCCGTTGTACTCGAGTCCCTGCGTGAACTTGTATGTATCGCCGTTATTCACGCGGTTCGGGTAGTGCCCGATGGAGAGGGTTCCCTTCGCAATATCCGCTTCGCTGAATACATAGGCGTTTTCGCCCCATTCCACCACGTTGCCCGCCATGCCGAACCAGTGGCCGGGAGCGTTCGCGGTAGATTCGGTTACCTTGTTCCCGTCCGGTTCCTGCGCGAAGAAGGTCGCCTTCGAGAGGCTTGCCGCGGTGAGCCCGAGCTTGTCTGCGACTTCGGCGACGTCGAAGGTGGCGGTGACCGGAGCGTAGTTGTCGTCGATGGGGAGGGTTACCTTGATTTCGTATGTCGCTGCGACCGTCGCCGGCGCGATGCTGCTCGAACTGCTCGATGTCGGCGTAACGGAGCTACTGGAGGACGTCGGAGTAACGGAACTGCTCGATGCAACGGGCGCGTCGCCGATTTCGGGCCACTTGTAGTCGAGCTTGAAGTCGTTGTAGTATTTCGTATTCGCGTCGCCTGCGCCGTTGATTCCTTCCTCGGGCTTGAGGCGGTAATCGTAGTGGTAGGTGCGCATATCGGGATTTTTCGAGTAGTTGTAGTCGGTATTCACCACGATGGCGAAGGCCATCTTGCTTCCGCCCGTGGTGCTCGGGGTCTTCGCGATTTTAAGGATGGCTGTCTGGTTGCCCTTCACGGGTTCGCTGTACACCGGCGTGCCGTCCGTGGCGCGGTAGGCGAGCACCAGTCGCATGTTGTCGTTCGTGGAATGCGAGCCGTTCGGGTAGAGCGTCATGCTGATTTGCGTCGCGCCGTCCTTGAGCTTGAGCGGTATTACGTTCGAGCCCGACCATCCCGGAGTCAAGTCCTGGTTCGGCACCCAGTCGCCGTTGCTCGTGGTGACGCTCTGGTACGGAGTCATTTTCCAGGTGTAGCTTTTCCTGTTGTTGTCCCACATGTCCTGTTCCCAGTAGGTATCGCTCCCGAAATTCTGGTTCAGCAGGTTCTTGATTTCGTTCGACCATTTTTTCATGTCGAGCATGGCGAGCCTTGCGCGGAATTCTGTGATGAGCCTGCGCACGCCCTCGTCGCCGAGGCCGATGTCGAGCCCGTAGGTTTCGAGCAGGTAGGTAGTCTTACCGTAGGCGTGCCCGTACACCCAGCGCACGGACCCCGTGCCGAGCCATGTGCCCATGAACGTGGGGAATATGTTGCTGTACTGCGCGCCGCCCAGAAGGTAGCGCTGGTTCTTGCCGGTGACGCCCTGGGCGCCGGGGCCGCCGAAGGTGCCGTCGATGAGCCAGCCCGAGTAGCATTCGATGGGCATGAAGGGCGCGATGACCGTCGCCGCGTTCAGGAATCCCATGCCGCTATAGACGCCTTCGCGGTGGCTGAACATGTCCTGCTGGATCCACGTGTTGCCCGCTTCCTGGAACCAGTGCGCCTCCTTGGCGCCGGGGTAGCCGTTCGTCATCGAGTGGATGCCCTCGTGGATCATCGCGTCCATCTGTGCCACGCGATCGCGGTAGGGGCAGCTCGTGTTGAAACTGTACAGCGGGTAGAACGATGCCGCGACGGCCGTGTAGCCCGCGACCCATGTCTGCCATCCGCCGGTGGTGTCGGTCTTTGCGCCGCCCGCGCACGTGCCCGAGCCGTAGTAGTACACGGCGCTGTACTGGCCGTCCTGTGCCTGTGCGTCAGGGGCCCAGCCCATCTCGTTATAGAGGTACTCGAAGTCGGTATCGTATTTCTTGAGGATGCTGTCGATAGTCACGTCGGTAATGCGGCTGTCGCGATCCTTGCCCCAGTAGAAGGCCCACCACTTGCCGGCCTTCTTGCCGGTCACGCCCGAGCAGTTGTTGTTGAACTTGGTGGGCGGTTTGATTTCGCCCAGGTTCGACTTGGTGTCGTAATCGAGGTCAGAGCGGTAGGCGGGCCATGTGTAGGCGTCCCCTTCCGCTGCGGAGGCCGTTGCCCCCATCCCTGCCGCGAGCGCTGCCGCGGCTATCCATCCCATACACTTTTTCTGCATAACACACTCCAGTTTTGATGCTATGCTAGAAATAGGTTTTTGCGCCCGGAAATCCTAGGTTTTGCCCCTCCCGGCGTGCTGTTTCCGTGTTGAAAGTGTGTAAAAGTAATTCTATGAATGCGCTAAAATATGTTTAAATGTTGTATTTTAGCGTATTTTTGTGTAAAAATTATTTATTTCTCGGCCTGTTTCTTTTCTCTTTTTATCTGCTTCAGCTGCGCGAGCCGCTCGCCCAGAGCCTTTTCCTTGCCGTAGGGCTTGGGCTGGTAAATCTCGGTGCCTTCGAGTTGCTTGGGCAAATGCTCCTGCGCGGAGTATGCGCCCGGGCTGTCGTGGTCGTACTGGTAGTCTACGCCGTAGCCCAGCTTTTCGCCGACCTTCGTCACCGAATTGCGGAATGCGCGCGGTACGGGCAGTGTCCCGGTTTGCTTCACGATGGAGTCTGCCTTCATTCCGGCAAGTTCCAGGCTGTTGCTCTTGGGCGCAAGCGAGAGGTAAACCGCAAGTTCGTCGAGCGCGATGAGGCCCTCGGGTATGCCCATGAAGTCGTATGCCTCTCGGGCGGCGGTCGCGAGCAAGAGTGCGTTCGGGTCTGCAAGCCCGATGTCTTCCATGCTCATGCGCATCAGCCTGCGCAGTATGAACCGCGGGTCTTCGCCACCCTGCAGCATGCGGTGCAGCCAGTAGAGGGCCGCATCCGGGTCAGATCCGCGCACCGACTTGTGGAGCGCCGAAATCAGGTTGTAGTGCTCCTCGCCGCTCTTGTCGTAGCGCAGGGGCTTCTTGTACTGGAATTCTTCCAGCAGTTTCTCGTCGATGATTTTGCGATCGCCGAGGTTCTTGCCAATCCATTCAATCTGGTTCAGCAAAAAGCGTGCGTCGCCGTCGGACTGTGCGATTAGTTTGTCTACAACCGCCTCTTCGACTTCCACGTCCTTGAGCTGCAGGCCCCGCGGGTGGTCGCGCAGTGCGCTGAAAATCAGCGTGCGCAAATCTTCTTTGCTTAAGGGCGCAAAGAGAATCAGCTGGCAGCGGCTAAGCAAGGCGCTGTTGACCTCGAACCCCGGGTTCTCGGTGGTGGCGCCGATAAGCGTCACCGTGCCGTCCTCGACGGCACCCAACAGCGCATCTTGCTGGCCCTTGTTAAAGCGGTGGATTTCGTCGATGAAGAGAATCGTGTCCATGAACGCGTTCTTCATCGTGCGCGCGTCGGCGAGGACTTCCTTCACTTCCTTCACGCCGCTCGCGACTGCCGAAAGGGCGACGAAGCGCTTTTTGGTATGTTGCCGAATCACGTGGGCGAGGCTCGTCTTTCCGCAGCCGGGCGGGCCCCAGAAAATCATGCTCGGCACATTGTCGTTCTCGAGACTTTTTCGCAAAAGGCTCTGCTCGCCCAGAATCTTGTTCTGGCCAAGGAATTCGTCCAGGTTCTGCGGACGTAGTCTTTCGGCGAGCGGCTGGTCCATATCTTATTCCACGGGTTCCACTTCGATGGAGTAGCCGATTTCGCGGCTCGTTTCTTCGACTTTCTTGTAGTGGATGATTATCTTGATTTTATCGCCATCAGAAATCGTCGCGATTCCGTGATAGTCGTTGCCGTCGTGGCTGGATACCTTGACGCTCTGGCAAGAAAGGTTGTCTTCTGCAAGGGCTTCGCTGATGATTTCCTTCGCTTCGCTTTCCATCCAGTGGTAGCGACCGGCAACGGGGCCCGGAATGGCGATGGCCGCGATACCGAGGGCGATGACTGCGGCAGAAATCATGAACTTCTTGGGTGCGGGCAGGTACGAACCCACGTGCATCTTGTGGAGGGTTACCAGCACGTAGAATCCGGCGCCGAGCCCGAGCAAAAGCGGGATGTAGACATTCCATGACTGAATCATGCGGAGGTCTACGAACAGGTAACTCGAAATAAAGTAGGAGCACGCGCCAAGCACGATGAGGCATGCGAGGCAAATCAGGATTGTCTTTGCCGGTTTCTTCTGGAATTCTTCGCAGAACTGGCGGGCTTGGAGAAACTCGATTGTCTTTGCCTCGGAGATGGTTCCTTCGCCCTTGCAGATGTTGCACTTGAGGCCGTTTTCAATCTGCTTCGTGCCGTTGCAGCGGATGCAGTCGAGCATCTTGATGCTGCCGGAACCGCAACATATCGGGCAAGCCTTCTTGTCCTTTATTCCGGTGCCCTTGCATTTCTTGCACGGGCTGGAACTCCTTACAGGGAAGTCTACGGTCTTGTCCAGTGACTTGATGTGAATCTGGACGGTCTCTTCCTGGTTTTCCATGTATCTATTTCTCCTCGCTAACGAATTCAAACTTGGCAAAACTTGCGGGCAGTTCGCGTGTGGGGCGCCCGTTCTTGAGCATGCAGTGGAGCGTGGAGCCCGTGGTGCAAAGTTTGCCGTTCACGCTCGCCCTGTACTCGAATCGGATGCGCAGCTTGTCTACGCGAATCATGGTGGTCTCGATATCCACGAATTCGCCGTAGTGCGTGGGCGCCTTGAACTGCACGTTCAGTTCGAGCACCGGGCTCGAGAACCCCTCGGCCTCCATGTCGGCGTAGCTCGCGCCCGCCTCGCGGAAGTATTCGGTACGTGCCTGCTCGAACCACACGGCGTAAACGGAGTGGTGGACGATTCCCATCTGGTCGGTTTCCGCATAGCGCACTTCGACGCGGGCGGTGTGTTTGAAGGTGCAAGTTTCCATAAACTAAATATACAAACAAATTTTTGCGAAGTCCGGCCTATTTATTCGGGAAAAGCTTGCCTTCTACCTTCTTGAAGCATTCGGGCTTTTCCATGGTCGGGACTCCGCCTTTGGTGAAGGCATGCAGGGTGGATGCCGTGGCGCAGAGCGTCTCGCCAACGAACAGCCTGTACTGGAATTTCCATTTCAGCGTGTTTACCTTGTAAATGGTCGTTTCGATGTCTACGGTGTCGCCGAACTTGCAGGGTTGCCTGTAGCGGACAACCAATTCGAGTACCGGACTCTGGAATCCCTCTTTTTCGATGGCCGTGTAGGGGGCTCCGATGGACTTGAAAAAATCGATGCGCGCCTGTTCGAACCAGATAGGGTAGGATCCGTGGTGCACGACTCCCATGGCGTCGGTTTCGGCGTAGCGGACCTCGATATGGCTCGTATAACTCAAACCTTTTACTAGCATGGGCAAAATATAGTTATTGGACGCACCGCTACACCTGTCAACCAATTTTTACATGGCTGCCGCATATCTCGAAACCCTATTTAGTCCTTTTTTCCCGTTTTTCGCCCAAATTCGCATTGTAACGCTTGACAACGCGAAAGCACGCTTGCGTCTTCACAAAACAGCAATAAAAAAGCAGTTTGTATGTTAGGAAACTATAATCAGGAGTTACAAAGATGTCCAGGATCCAGGGATTTCTTTTTTGCGCATCGTTTGCGCTTTTTTGCGTATTTGCGGGGGCGGTGACAGTCACCCCCAAGACGCCCGAACTGAAGGATGGTTGCTACCAGATTTCGAGCACTGCAGAACTCTACGGTTTTGCCGCTATCGCGAACGGAACCGACGGCTTTGTGAAGGATTCGCTCGCCTGCGGAAAACTCGCGAAGGATATCGTGGTGAACGAGAACGTCCTCGACGCGGAAGGGAACCTCAACGTGGCGGATACGGCAAATTTTGCGACCTGGACGCCGCTTATCGCGTTTACCGGGAGTATCGACGGGCAGGGGCATTCCATCACGGGCCTCTATTTTAACGATTCCTTGCAGTCTCCGGTCGGCCTTATCGGTTCGACGAATGCCCCGTACAATTCCGCTAACAGGGAAGGATTCAATTATCCCGAAGTGACCGTCAAGAATCTACGTGTGCAGGGCTCCTATTTCCGCGGAAAATTCGAAGTGGGCGGCATTGTCGGCCATGCGTATTCGAATGTGGCCACGGTTCTCGACAACGTCTCTTTTGATGGCGTGGTCGTGAGCGGGCGCTTTGCGGGGGGCCTGATTGGTGGCTCTACGGGCGGTGATGGCGGTTACGTTGTCAGGAACAGCTTCAACGAGGGCTCCGTCTTTGCGGGGAGCGGTGCAGGCGGCATTGTCGGTGGCGTTTACTACATGAACAGGGCGTGGATTGTCAACTCCTACAACCTGGGGACTGTCACGTCGGATTCTTCGTCCGGCGGTATCGTGGGCGAACACTGGAGCTATGGAGGCGCGCTTGTTAACGTGATGAACCTGGGCGAGGTCAAGCTCGACAAACAGGAAACTTCCATCGATGTCAAGTCCATTGTCGGCGAGAAGGGCTATGCCCTGGAAATGATCGACAACGTATTCTATGTCGCTCCCGGCCGCAACGAGCATTACGGTACGGCAGTCACGGCGGCACAACTCGCGGATGGCTCTGTTGCAAGCCTCATGCATGCCTATGACTATGCGGGTTTCGAGGGCTCCGTCTGGGGCCAGGACGTGGGTACGGATTCCCATCCCGTGCTTACGGGCGAGGTGAAGAATGCGACCTTCGAGGCAAGGACGGTTACTTTCGATACGCACGGTGGCGAGAATATTGAAATTGCGGCCCCGAAGGGCTTCGCGGTCAGGATTCCCGATATCGAGCGCGCGGGTTACGAGAACCTCGGCTGGTTCGGCAATCCCGAGTTCAAGGGCGATACGCTCTCGCATGTCGCCGCAGCAGATACCGACGCTACGGTCTGGGGCAAGTTCATGGCGGTCGCTTCCATTACGCTCAATACGAACGGCGGCACGGTCGATTCCGGCATGGTCGAAAAATATACGGAAGGCTTGGGCGCGAAACTCCCGAAGAAGGTTTCCCGCGATGGCTACGTCTTTGTGGGCTGGTACGCCGAGGAGGACTTTAGCGGGAACAGGGTGCAGGCCGTGGGCCCGGATGCGATGGGCGCACAGGTATTCTATGCCCGCTGGTACAAGATGGAAACTCCTGCGAAGGACGATGCGGGCTGCTACGTCATCAAGACCGCTCCGGAACTCTACGGCTTTGCCGCCATCGTGAACGGAACCGCCGGCTATACTCGGGAAAGGTCGGCCTGTGCGGGTCTCGCGAACGACATCGTGGTGAATAGCGACGTGCTGAACGAGGATGGCACGCTCAAGGATGCTGAAGCCGCGCTGAATTATATCCCGTGGAACCCGATAGATAGTTTCGCCGGTGTGTTCGATGGCAACGGGCATGTGGTTTCGGGCCTCTTCTACGCCGATTCTACGTATTACGAAAGTTTCGGTTTCTTCGCGGGCATCGGCGGCACTGCGGACAAGTTTGCCGAGCTCAAGAATTTCGGGCTCGTGGATTCGTACTTTGCGGTCAAGGCCGACTATTTTGGCGCGATTGCTGGCAGGGTAGTCGGTGTCCCGTTCAGTGTAAATTACGGCTCGGGTTACTGTGCCAAGTTTTCGGGCGTATACAACGAATCGACGCTCCTGCCTTACGCGGATGCGCAGGGCGTCGCGGGCATCCTGGGGAGTATCAACTACAGGAGTACCGCCCATTTCGAGAACACCTACAACCGCGGCCTTATCCTGGGGCGCAGTTACAATATCGCCGGTATCCTGGCTCACCTGTCTTCGAACACCACGCTGTATATGGTCAACTGCTATAGCGTATGGAAGTCGAAGTCCCTCATGTACAAGGAAAGCAAGGCGTTTATTGCCGGTAATCTAGGCGCATCGACGGTGAGCATTGACAACTGTTACTACCTGAACACGCAGGCATACAGGGAAATTGCCGGCATCCCGGCTGCCGATAGCCTGTTCAAAAACGGCACGGTGACGCTTGTCCTGCGGAAGGGCGAGAATGGCTCCGTCTGGGGCCAGAACGTGGGTACAGATGCCTACCCGAACCTTTCGGGCGAACTTGAAAATTCGCGGGCGGCAGAATACAAGGTGACGTTCCATACCTTCGATGGCAATAATGCCACGTATTTCGACAACTACGTCGCAGGCTTCCCGAAGGCGCTTCCCGAGGATGTCTACATGGAAAACGCCTCGTTCATGGGCTGGTACGACAATCCCGAATTCGAGGGCGAAAGAGTTTATGCCATTACCAACATGGATTCGGGTGACAAGGAATACTGGGCAAAACTGCAGAGGACCTTCGGCGTAACCTACGAGACGAACGGCGGCATCATCTATTCCGGCGGTGCGGTTTTCTATACGGAAGGCGTAGGCCTTGCCCTCCCCAGCGACGTGCGGCTCGACAGCAACCTGTTCGCGGGCTGGTACGACAACGCCGAACTCGAGGGCACGCCCGTGACGGCGATTACCCCGGACGATTCCGGCGACAAGACGTATTATGCGGCCTGGTTCAAGCTCAAGATGCCGGAACTTGACGAAACGGACAACTGCTACGCGATTTCGAATGCGGCAGAACTCTACGGCTTTGCGGCATACGTGAACGGGTCGCACGGCATGTCGTATTGGAACCATCCCGAAATATGCGGCAAGCTTACTGCAGATATCGTGGTGAACGAGAACGTGCTCAAGGAAGACGGCACGCTCGACAGTGCGAACGTGGCGAAGTTCCTGCCTTGGGAAATTATAGAGTCGTTCTCGGGCAAGTTTGACGGCCAGGGCCACAAGATATCCGGCCTTTACGGTGTTGCCGCACCCAAGAAACCTATGGCCTTCTTCAATGAAATCTACGAAGGGAACTACGACCCGGCCTTGCAGGCCGATGGGCCTGTCGTCATCAAGAAAGTTACCCTCGAGGATACCTACTTTAGCGGTGTGAAGAATGGAGTGGCCGGCTTTGTGGCATCTATCAAGGGCGCGCGAACCGCAAGAGGGGTCAGTTATCCGGGAGCGAAACTTGAGATGGACAGCTGCCATTTCAAGGGCTTCCTGAAATCCGATTCGAACGTCGTTGGCGGTTTTGTTGCCAACAGTAGCGGTACGCTCTCCATTACCAATTCCACGTCGGATGGCGTGATACAGGGGTACTCCAATGCGGGTGGCTTTGGTGGCTACCTGTACGGGACAATCAGCATCACCAATAGCGTCAACAGTGCGAAAATTGTAGGCGGCTATTCTTCGACGGGAGGCATTGTAGGCGGTGTTTCGGGAACGACGACCATCATGAATTGTGAAAACAACGGCGAGGTGGTCGCCCGAATCTTCAACAACAATGCGGGCCTGGTCGCAGGAATCCTGGGTCAGTCCTATGGCAAGCTCACGTTCGTCCAGAACCACAACGCCGGTGAAATCAGCGGGCCTTCCGCCTATATGGCGGGTCTCATTTCGGATATATCTGGCAGTGGGGAAGTTGCAATCGCGAACAACTACAATACGGGTGCAGTGCGCAGTACGAGCCCGAATAACACGTATGTCGCGGGCCTTATTTCGCGTGTCTACTATAGCGATGTTTTCGGTATTGTCGCTAACAACTACAGCATTGGCGAAATCTCCAGGACAAACGAGAGGTATGGCGCCATCGATTATGTGATGGCGCTGTCCTACAGCACGAATCTTGTCTTCGAGAACAACTTCGTTGCGCCGACTGTCGAAGGTCTCGATACCACGTTGCTCGGAATTATTCTCCCGATGGAAAAGTTTAGGGACGGCACGGTCGCGGATTCGCTCCACAACTATGTACAGAAGGACGGTGAAGGAGTCGCTGTCGAAAACGGCATTACCGGTACGGCCTGGACGCAGGGCGACGAATACCCGGTTCTCGTGACGAAGTCCGAATTTGCCCTCGTACTCAACCTGAACGGTGGCAAGCTCGAGAACGCTCCCACGACATACACGTACGGCGAAGGGCTTGTGCTCCCCGAACCCACGCGCACGGGCTACGATTTCAAGGGCTGGTTCAGGTCGGCCAACTTCCAGGGCAGCGTCGTCACCAAAATTTCTGGTAAGGATGCGGGCGACAAGATTTTCTACGCCAAGTGGGAACCGAAGGAATACAAGGTGACCGTGAAGGTGAACAACGGGAACTGGGGCGTAGTGAGGGGCCTCAAGGAAAATGGAATCTACAAGTATGGCGAAGAGGCTGAACTTGTCGCCGTCGCGGATAACGGCTACGTGCTGAGCAACTGGCAAGACGACGTGCGCCTCGTGAGCACGCAGTACCGCCTCACGGTCGTTTCCGATACTACGGTCACGGCGAACTTCGCGCCGGTCAATCCCGAAAGTTCCAGTTCCAGCGCAGAAAGCAGCTCTTCTGCCGTCTCCTCGAGCAGCGAGAAATCTAGTTCCAGCTCCAGCAAGGAACCGGAATCCAGTAGCTCCGAATGCAAGGGCAAGGATTGCAAGGACGCCATCCCGGCAATCGCCATGGCACCCTCGTTCCGTGTGACGGCGATGAACCGCGAACTCCAGGTTTCCGGAGCCCGTCCTGGTGCGGCCTTCGCCCTGTTCGACATGCAGGGCCGCGTGCTTAGTTCCGGCAGGGTAGGGGAGTCGAATTTCTCCATTCCGGTCAGCCGCGCAGGCAATTACCTTGTCCGCATTGGCCGCGCAACCCGGCGTGTTTCCGTGCGATAGGCTTGTGCGTGCCCGTTAGGCGTGGCCCATTAAGAGTCTATAGATCTACAGAAAAAAAGTTCCCGGCATCAGCCGGGAACTTTTTCTGTCAAGAGTCTAATTCTAGATTAGAAGCTGAACACGGTTTCTGCACCGAAGCGCAGACCGACATCGTTGTCGTTGTCGCCGACCGGAATGTCAACCATGCCCAGGAGGGTGATATCGAGATGTTCGACCGGGGTGAGGTAGAGGCGGCCGCCAACGTCGATCGTCTTGGTGTCATCCACATCGGTGTCAAGCGTATTGGTGTGGAATTCGACCGGGATACCGAACTTCATGAAGCCACCGACCTTGAGGGCGGGTTCAGCATAGATGAACATGTATTCCGGGATTTCGAAGTCGTTGCCAGCGAGACGGTTGAAGGTAGAAATGTTCTGGCCTTCGATTTCGTTTGCGTCGTTTTCGCCGATGAAGGCGAAGAAGAAGCTCGTCTTGATCTGGAACATGGCCACGTCGAAGGTGGGTTCAGCCAAGATGGTGTGGGCGACAGAGGTCAGGTCGGTATTCGGTACGACATCTTCGTCATCGCCCAGGAAGTCGGCGTGGAAGCCGTACACAGCGCGGAAGCCGAAGCCGCCGATGTTGATACCGGCATCGATACCGGCATGCAGTTCGTTGTGTTCTTCGGTCTGGTAGCTCTTGTAGTCGAAGAACGGACGCAGGTGCTGACCGGCGTAGTCGAATTCGTAAGCCAAATGGGCGTTGTAGACCTTGCCGTTTGCGCAGGCGCCGAGGACATCGCAAGACACGTCGTTTGCGTTACGGCCAAAGCCGATGCCGAGTTCGAGTCCGGCGAGTTCGATTTGGAGACCGCGGATATCGTGTTCCACCATGCCGGCGGCGTTGTAGGTCGGGTCGTCGTAGCCGTAGTAGGCCTTGAACGCGCCTTCCGTGAAGGTGAGGTCACCGAATTTCACGGCAAAGAAGTCGGCAGGCTTGTACTGCACGAAAGCGCCGTTGTAGCCGATGCCCGGAGCTTCGACGGGACCGTCAGCTTCGACACCCACGTGTGCGGACCACTTCTCGTTGAACTTCACGTCGATATTGAAGTCGAAGGTGGTCCAGTAGTTGTGATTGACGTCGTCTTCGTTGATGAGGTCGCCCGTGTAGGCGTCAAATTCGACTTCGCCGGAGAACTTCACTTCCATGTTGGCGGCGGAAGTTCCTTCGCTCATGCTGGCCTTGAGCATGCTGAAAGCATTGCCGGCAGCGTTCGCGACTTCACCCGGGTTGGTATTTTCGGCCGGCTTGGAGTCTTCGGCCTTGGCTTCTTCGGCGGCCTTGGCCTCTTCAGCCTTCTTGGCTTCTTCGGCAGCCTTGGCCTCTTCAGCCTTTTTGGCTTCTTCGGCAGCCTTGGCCTCTTCAGCCTTCTTGGCTTCTTCGGCGGCCTTGGCCTCTTCGGCCTTCTTGGCTTCTTCGGCGGCCTTGGCTTCTTCGGCCTTCTTAGCCTCTTCGGCGGCCTTCACGGAGTCAGCCGGGGCGGCAGCCTGTTCTGCGGGAGCCGCAGCCGGAGCGGCGGCAGGAGCCTGGGCAAACGCGCCAGCGGCGGCAAAGCCGAGCACGATTGCGGAAAGTTTGATCTTGTTCATTTCAATCTCCTTGGGATTGGTTTCACGATTGTGTTGCGAGGAAATATAGTTACGGATATTTGGCATCGCTAGGGTAAAGGCCGCTTTTTTACAAGGGAGTGTGCGCTATGTCAATGATAATCAACGAATTGAAAGCGGATTTCGCGTCTTGGGCGGGTATGGCCGGGGTGAAAAAGAGAACATTTTTGCTTATTCACAATCTATTCACAATCTCTTGCGGGGTCTGTTTACATTTTTGACGAAAAAAAACAAAAAAAATTTCAAAAAGCGCCTTTTTTCGTTGACAAGATGCACCTAAACTTATTAAATTTGGCTCACTTGCCAAAGTAGCTCAGCTGGTAGAGCAGCTGATTTGTAATCAGCCGGTCGTAGGTTCGATTCCTATCTTTGGCTTGAAAATATGGGTCGTTGCCCGAGTGGTTAAAGGGGACGGACTGTAAATCCGTTGGCTTACGCCTACCGTGGTTCGAAACCACGACGGCCCACGCAACAAACCGCCCTATGGTACTGAATGGTGCCATAGGGCTTATGCCCAGGTAGCTCAGTGGTAGAGCACTTCCTTGGTAAGGAAGAGGTCTCGGGTCCGACTCCCGATCTGGGCTCTCACTAAATGGAGATAGAATCATGGCAAAAGAACATTTTGACAGAAGCAAGCCGCACTGCAACATCGGCACCATCGGCCACGTTGACCACGGCAAGACCACTCTGACCGCCGCAATCTGCACGACCCTCGCAGCCCGCGGCCTCGCCGCCGCCAAGCGTTTCGACGAAATCGACAACGCTCCCGAAGAAAAGGCCCGCGGCATCACGATCAACACCTCGCACGTGGAATACACCACTGCCAACCGCCACTACGCCCACGTCGACTGCCCGGGGCACGCCGACTACGTTAAGAACATGGTGACCGGTGCTGCCCAGATGGACGGCGCCATCCTCGTCGTTGCCGCCACTGACGGCCCGATGCCCCAGACCCGCGAACACATCCTCCTCGCCCACCAGGTGGGCGTGCCGAAGATTGTCGTGTTCATGAACAAGGTCGACATGGTCGACGACGCCGAGATCCTCGACCTCGTCGAGATGGAAGTCCGCGAACTTCTCTCCAAGTATGACTTCGACGGCGACAACACGCCGATTATCCGCGGTTCCGCCCTCAAGGCCCTCGAAGGCGACCCCGCCTACCAGGACAAGGTCATG
>NZ_DFHR01000023.1:0-123066 GCF_002371935.1 Fibrobacter sp. UBA3718
TTTCACTTTTTTTGAAAAAACGGGTAAAAACCAGTTTAAAAACCCTCTATCAACAAATAATTCACAAAAATCTAGTGTACAAGACCGTTTCAAGGGAGTCGAAGGCGCAAAAAAACAACCGCACACCACGAAAAAAAGCCCCTACTCCTTCCAGACGCTCCTTTTTTGCGGCCTTTCGCCGTTGTTTTCCATGGGAGACAAACGAACTTGCTCCAACGGAGAACCTTTCACAACCAGATGCAGGAGTTTTTCAGACAAACTAACATTCGCCGTACGTCCCATTTCACCCCGGACGTCCACCTTGCCGTACGCAAGAACCTTGCCGCGCTTGACATCGGTAATGGAATACTGGGCCTTCACCGTTTTTACACCCGTTGTATCAGCACGTTCGCTTGCAACAATGACGACTGGCGATATCACCACCGCGATTTCTTCCACGTCATCCCTGTATTTTTCGCGAAGCACCGGCACCTCGACCGAATCCGCATCTGCGCCATAGCGATGCCACTGGGCGCGCCGTTCCAGCGCAAACGCAGAATCATCGACGCTCATTACTTCCGCACGGACGCTAAGCGTCGCCGCGGCATAATCCATCTGCTGCTTGAACCAGCCGCTGAAATTGCCGCCGTATTCAGGCCACTCTTTTTTGAACGACGAATACCCGTCGAACATAGGCTCGGAATACAATATCGTAACACTGCGCGGGACGCCTTCCCATTCAGGATCCACCCAGCCGCCAGCCGGCACATGGTCCCTATAGTAGGAATCTTGCGTGTAGTTCATCCAGTCAACGGCGAGTTTCATTACCGTGGTACAGCCACTCAGCACACACGTCATTAAGAACAACATAATCACAAACGAAGGAGCAGTAAACTTTTTCATCGTCCACTCCTTTTGGGCGCACCGAAATGGACCCCGGCAGAAAGATTCAACACCTCGACCAGGCCGCCCTTGTTGCGACCGCCGATCTCGAAGGAGGAATAGCGCAAGGAGAACTGCGCCCGGATATCGATATCAAGGACATTCGTTACGGGAATAAAGCCATCGGCCTGCACGCCAACGAGCATGGTTCTTGACGACGGGATATCGTCTACACCTTTCATTCTCAAACTTTCACTGACCACTCCAAAAATCACATCGGCAGAGAAATATTTCCATTCCATAAGGGCGAAGCCGCCAGACAGCGCTATGGAAAAATCACTGAAATCGTCACCGGAAGTAGAACCCATCTGGAGCAGGAACAGGATGCGCGACATCTGCCATTCGGCCATGATGTTGAACCCGGTCGAAGGCTCCAGCATTTTTTCCAATCCGCCGGAATACATCGCATAGGAATACCCGCCAAGCAGCGCCCAGTGCATCCACTTGGGAGCCTCGGACAGATGCTGATCCTCGGCAGCCTTCGCCGTCTCGGGGCTTGCTGGAGGCACCCAACCAAGGTAAGGGCTACCGGGATAGCGTTTGCGAAATTCATTCCACTCCGCAATAGAATTGCTATAGTCCATCGGTTCGCCACCGCCATAGTTCAGCGCGAGGCGTTCCAAGTATATGCCGTAAAATTCGCGCGTCTCGCGCGGGACATTCCTCACCGCCATGGCAAATCGCAAATCGCGATGGTTCACGTTGATGGCCAGATGACGCTTTTCGAGCAGACATTCCCCACCAACAACCTGCAGTTTTTCGCGGACCGCCACAATGGAATCGTGTTTCGCGAGCAGAAAATCTATATGCTCCCAGTACTTCGGCTTGTCTATGGCATCGGCATCCTGGATAGCCCTGTTGTACAGGAGGAATTCCTCTTCATAAGAAAGGAGTACAAAACCGACAGGCGGCGCGAGGCGTTCCAGTTCCTCGACAGCCCTTTCCGAGGAATACCCGTAAATGGCATCGCGCTTGGCCTTTTCCAAACTTGAATCGGCAGCATAAGCCACCTGTGCAAGCAGCACAAGGCCAAATAGAACTAAACAAAGCTTTTCTCCTCTGGACATGATCACACCTTACCGAAAAACTAATAGGAGGCCCCGAAAACAACTCGAAGACTCTATTAGAATATATATCAACGTTGCAGATTATGAATGTAATTCGTCAGCGTTTTGCAGCGGTCAGTCGGAACGCCACGCAGGCGATATCGACGGCACGGGGCAGGCTCATCTCGCGGCTCATCCCCTGCGGCAGGTTCCTGAATCCGACATTGCAAATCGTGTCGCAAAGTTTCTGCGCCGCACCTGCGACAGAATCGGCAGGCGAGTCTCCCTCGGCATTGCTCGCGGCATTCTGGAGCATGTTCAAAAGCATGAAACCGGCACCGAAACGTTGCTGTTTATCTACCAGCGTCACAAGTCTCGATGTGTCGGCCACAAGGAAGCCTATCTGCAAAAGCGTATCGCCCGCAAGCTTCACCTTCACTTGACGTTCCACGGCAGAGGCCGGACGTACAAATTTCTGAAGGGGCTGCATGTAGGCAACAAAGGGGCGCTTCACCGGCATCCCGGCGGGCACCAGAGCAGCCGCAGCTTCATTGAACCTGGCGCACTCCGCCCTGTAATTCGCCATTACAATTATGTTGTCTGCAATATCCAGATAGTCACCGCAGGCGCCCGCGACAAGAATGAAGTTCATGCCGGCAGAAGCGAGTTCGCGAATGCGGTCGGTCAGCGGGATAAGCGGCTCGCGCTCGTCGCCCAGCAGTTTGCGTACGCGCATGTCGCGAATCAAGAAGTTCACCGCAGAGGAATCCTCGTCGATGAAGAATGTTCTTGCCCCCGCCTCCATGGCTTCGAGAAGGTTCGCCGCCTCGCTCGTGGAACCCGAGGCCGACAGCGTATTGAAATCCTTCGTGCTGATGCCACCCGGCAAGTCGCGGACAAACATCGAGAGGTCCGTACCGCGAACGCTGCGCCCGTCTTCCACACCCACACGGAGCGCAGTCTCGTCAACCACGATTCCCTCGCGACCGTCACCCGGCACATGCGGGTACACCGCCCGCGTCAAGGCCTGCAACAACGTGGATTTCCCGTGGAACGCGCCGCCGGTAATAACCGAAATTCCCTTGGGGATTCCCATGCCGCGAATTTTGCGTCCGCAAACATCCAGAGTCACAGCCATCTCCGCAGGCGAGGCAAACGGCACGGCTCCCTCTAGAGGCATTTCGCTCAGGCCCGAAGCCCTCGGAAGAACCGCCCCGTCGGGCACGAACGCGCAAAGCCCGCGAGTATCGAGCTGCTCCAGAATTTCCTTGCGTTCGGCAAGCACACGGTAGTGTTCCAGCATCTGGGGTTCGTCCGCCTTGCTGAAATACAGCCCCGCCGACACAAGGTCAGGCAGGACCATCGTCAAGATTTCCGCCGCAGGTTCCGCCTGAATCTTGCGGCCCTCGCCCGGGAGCCTCACCTGCAAGCACACACGAATTTCGCCATTGTCTATCCAAAGGCTATTCCGCACCAACATCTCGGGTCCGGCAGAATCGAACAGGACCGCGGCATCTTTCCCGGGGAACCTTTCCTGCACCAGGCGTCCCAGTTTACGGTATAGAAAATCGCTCAGCGCGAGCCTGCGTTCAAAGCTACCGCCCCATTCCGACGCATACCCGAGCGTCGAAAGAGCCGCTTTGAGAATAACCCTCGAAGGCGGCGCATACGGATCGCCCTGCACATGGATAAATTCCAGCACAAAGTCGCCAAAATCCCATGGTTTTTCAGCGAGGCTCTTGTACAGGCCGTAGTTCTTGCCGCTCAGAATGCGGATTTTCTGGTATAGGGCTTTCATAAAAATTGGCTTTTGGGTGTCTCTTAAAAGAATTTTACCTACAAAATATTATAAAACTCTTCCCACTTCAAGGAAAACTTTATATTTTAGGGGTAAACGTAAATAGGAGTAACACTAATGAAGAAACTTTACATCCTCGCCCTTTTGGTGGCATTCCTTGTCTCGGCCGCTGTCGCAGACGACGACCCGCCTCCCCGCGGAAAGCCCGCAACCGTTACCATCATCACGAACCCGCCCAACAGCGAAGTGTACCTAGGTAACGAACTCCTCGGCAAGAGCCCCATCGAGAACATGCAGGTGCAGTCCGGTCGCCAGACCCTCATCGTCATCGACCAGGGCTACGAACTGGTGAACCAGCGCGTGAACGTGTGGCCGGGCAAGGACAAGCGCAACACCTTCGACTACGGCACCAAGATCCCGAAGGGCCACATCGAAGTGACGACCATTCCGGGCAAGTGCCTTATCTATGTCGACGGCGAAAACTCCGACAAGACCGACGGCGCAGCTCTCACCATCCACAACCTCGACGCAGGCGACCACCTCGTGCGCGCAGAATGCTCCAACCGCAAGTCCGCCGAAATGCTCGTGACCGTGAAGGGTGAAGAAACCGTCAAGATTACGCTCGACGCTAGCGGCAAGAAGAAAAAGAAGTAATCGTCAAAGCACCGCGGGTGCACACGAAGAAACTGCAAAGGACGCCGGATGGCGTCCTTTATTGTATATACGAGGCAAGCTCACGATTGCCGGATTTTTTTCTTCGCATACGCCTGCGTATGCGCGAGGCAAGCACACGCTTGCCGAAGTTCTTATCTCTATCGTCCGCAGGTAGCCTTGACCTGCTGTTCCAGTTCCTTGAACTTGAGTTTGCCGATAGCCTTGGAAACGGCTTCGCTTTCCGTCTTCCCGACACCCTTGGAACTCTTCGAGAAGCTGACCCTGTCACCGGAAACGGAAATGGCGACATCAAATGACAGGAGCTGGTTCAGAGAACTCTTGGGAGTCGACTTTACCTCCGCGGCGAGAAGCGGGTAGCGGGAATCGTTTCCGACAAAGATGGATTGCTTGGCCATCTGGTCGGTAAGCGCCTTGCATCCGTCTGCATTGCCCTTGCAGTCAAGGCGCACATTGCATGCCGGCAGCTTAACCTCGTACTGGACCACAAAGCCCTGGGCCATCCCGGCCGCCTTCAAGATATCTTTCGGGAAGTTGGGAACCAGGGTCAAGGTATGTTGGCCAGCACCGAATTCCACATTCTGGATCGTGAACACGGCAACGCCCTGATCCTGGGTGCGACGTTCGGCGAGCGTCTTGCCATTTTGCACGGCCTTCAGCGGGAAATCCGTCACGATTCCATTCGCATCCGTAACCGTCACGTTCAAGTCGGTGATGATATCCTTGTCGATAACCAGGCGCGCCGGTACGGATTGCACGCTGATGTTCGCGAGGCGCGATGCGATAGCGGCCTTGAGACCGGGAAGATTGTGCTTCAGGTTGAACGATTCATTCAGGGTAAAGACCTTGGCAAGTTCAGCCTTCAACTGCGCATACGGCTGCAGGAGAGCCTCTGCCGCGGCGAGGTTGCGCGCAGCCTCGTCATAGCGGGAAGCGTCCAGGGCGGCGCGGCCGGCAGCTTCAAACTTCTCGAGCTTTTCTTTTGCCGTCGCCATCTGCAGGCGGATGTTGTTCGTCATCTCGTCGATATCGAGCGTGGCCGTCGCGCGGAAGCGCTTGCCTTCCTTCGGGAGCGGAGTCACCTTGATCCACTTGAGGTCGACATCAGTCTTCACGTTCTTGTTGGACGTATAGGTCTGCGAAATCTTCTCCTTGCCTCCAGCGGACACATCCTCCGTATAGAGCTTGTCATCGGTCTTGACCGTCGATGAAACCTGCTTTGCGACACCGGCCATCGCAGTATTATTCGCTTCTTCCTGCGATACGGCAGAAGATGCCGTATAGGTAATGACCTTGCCAGCAAAAGCAGCAACAGAGAACGACAACAGCAAAATCGCAATTTTCTTGATGTTCATCTTACTTCAACTCGATAAGAATAAGTTTCTTGGTGATGTTGATTTTCTTGACTGTCACCGAACCCTTCATGCCGCGACGGACGTAGCTGTAGACTTCCTGCGAATCGGCGAACTTGTTCATGTCCGCGAATACGGTCAGGTCGATAGTCTTCGATGTCATCACGTTCACGCTAACACGCTTGAAAGCCTTCTTCAGGAGCTGATCTACGTCATCCTGGATATCCTCGACACGCTGTTCATCGAACTCTCCCTGGAGTTTCATGATGACCTTGTACTGCACGCCGTTCTTACGGTCCACTTCCCAGTAACCCTTGATTTTCTTCTCGAGGCCAGGCATGGCGCGTGTAGCGGCGGCAAAGACTGCGTCAGCAATTTCGCCACGGGAATTTCCCGAAACCATGGCCTGGCTCGTCTGGCTTCCCAGAAGGCGCGCGGTCGCGGCCTCGTAGGCGCTCAGCTCAATCAGCACGACTCCCTTTTCGATGGATGCCGCAAACTTGACGTAGATATCGGCACCGAGAGCAAGACTTGCAAGATAGGAGAGGTCCTCGTCCGTCTCGGCGATATCCTGCTGCATCTGGATGACCTCGTTCAATGTCTCCTGGCCCTGCAGGGACTTGACTTCGTACTGGCGCTGTGTCAAATAGCTGTTGATGGCTTCGGTCGCCATGCGGTTGTTGGGGTTGCTCTGGAAAGCCTGCAAATCACTCATGCCCTTTGCCTTCTGGGCCGGGACGACGAGAATTGTAGGCATGTGGAAGTCCCCCGCATAGGAGGAATTCGACTGCGAAACCGGCCTCTGGGCCGATGCCGGAGCCACCGCCTGCTGCTGGGTCCTCTGTGCGGGAGCCGTCTTCGGGGCGGGCCTTTCCACCCCATCCAATTCGTCATACGCACGGGAAGCGTCGCGCTTGGTCTCCGTTCGCGATGGAGCCCCGAACGAGAGGCCGACCAGGCAACCGAGGAGAATTATGTATTTTGCGATATTTCGCATATCACACCTTCTTTCAAACATCTTGCGATACACCGGCTACCCCTGCCAAACCGCATCAGGGGTCACCCTAGCATCTTAATAGATAGTAATATATACTTTTTTTCACATTGTCAGAGAAAAATGATACGAAAAGTGTGATAAATATCCTATTTATCCGATAAAAGGACTCGGAAAGAAGGCTTCTGGCCCATTTTCTTGTTTTTTCGGACATTCGAGTGTCCGTTTTTTGATTTTTTTTTCTAGTTTCAAGTTTGAAAGTCAATCCAAGGAGTCTATATGAACTTCAAAGCAGTCCTTGCGGCAGGCGCCCTGCTTGCAACACAGTCTTTTGCCATCATCGGCATCGGTGCTCACTACACCCCCAATTTCGGGACGAAGATGACCGGTTTCTCGGCCACCCCAGACAGGTTCGGCAACAGCGTCGACGTTTCCGATGCGGGCGAAGTCAAGCTGTGGCACGGTGGTTTCAACGAGATGATGCACGGTTTCGGCTTCAAGGTGTGGGTGGACATCCTCCCCATCATCGACGTGGAAGCGACATTCAACATCCAGTTCGGCTCCTACGACGCATCGCTGTTCATGCTCGACCCGAGCCTCGCCCTCAAGAGCGCCATGGGCATGGGCTCCGGCGAAGAATACAAGCTGGAAGACTACAAGCAGATTGACCTCGAAATCGAACTTGGCGGGACCCCGTTCGGCAAGGCGAACCCGAAGTTCGTGCAGATGAACGGCGACATCTCCATTACCTACCCCATCACGTTCATCCCCATCATCCGCCCCTACATCGGCGGCGGTCTCACCTACTACATGAACACGTTCATCCTGAACCAGAAGTTCACGAAGCGCGTCGTCGGTGACACCTACAAGACCCTCATCGACACCTTCAAGGACGAAGCGGAAAAGAAGGTTAACGACATCATGAGCGACCCGACCAAGCTGCTCGACCCATCCGCAGACCCGACTTCCATGGCGATGCCCGACCAGGCCGACATCATGAAGACTGTCTCTGACGCCATGGTCGAGAACCTGCAGGATGCCGCCCTCGAAGAAGGTCTCAAGACCAGCATCGGCGGACATATCCTCGTTGGCGTGCGTGCCAAGCTCCCCATCATCCCGATCGCCGCATATGCAAACTTCAAGTACTACTTTGGCGGAGACTTCCCCGAAGAAGTCGAACCGGGCAGGATGGCCGCCGAAGTCGGCGTCGGCTTTGCACTTTAATTTTAAGGAAGGAATACAAAGGAATCAAAGATGGCTCTCAATCCAAGCAGCACAAGCATCCTCATTGTTGAAGACGAAATTGCAATTGCCGAAGGTCTCGTGGATCTCTGCGAACTCAACGGCTACAACGTAAAGCACGTGGCCGATGGCGAAAGCGGCCTTTCCGAAGCCCTCTCCGGGCAATACGGGCTAGTCCTCCTCGACGTGATGCTCCCTGGAATGAACGGTTTCGAAGTCTGTGACAAGATTCGCGAAAAAGACAGAAGCCTCCCCATTATCATCCTCTCGGCAAAGAACACCGACGAGGACATCATCAACGGCCTCAAGTTCGGCGCCGACGACTACATCCCGAAGCCGTTCTCCGTCCCCATGCTGCTCGCCCGCATCGAAGCGGTACTCCGCAGGAGCAGGCAGTCGCTGGAAAACGAAGGCAAGCTCGCCGCCGGCAACCTCCGCGTGAACTTCCGCGAATACGCAGGAACGCGCGGCAAGGAAGAACTCGCATTCACCCGCAAGGAAATCGAAATCCTCGAATACCTCTGGAACAACCGCGACCACGCAGTGCCCCGCTCGGAGCTGCTCCGTGAAGTCTGGGGCTACGAGAATGCCGAATCCGTGGATACGCGCACCGTGGATATCCACATCACCAAGTTGCGCAAAAAGATCGAGGACGACCCCTCGCACCCGAAGCTCCTGGTCACGTTCCGCGGCGAAGGTTACCAGATGCGGTCGACGCCTGAATGCACAAAAACCGCTTAATTGCAATATTCGTTGCCATCTTCGTTGTCATAGCGGTGCCCATCGCGGGGCTCCTCTATGACTCGTACCTGCACATGCAGGACGACACCAAGGCCGAGTGGGCCATGCACGCGAACCAGGTGCTGAAGATGGCGAACAACCGCATCAAGGACGACCTCTCCATCGAAAACAAGCGGTCGTTCATGGAATACCGCTTCATCAAGGTCGCAAAGACCATCTCGGCGGGCGAACAGCCGACCTATTCCGACCTAGCCCTGAACTACCCCGTAGTTTCGTGCGACAACGACTCCACAAAGAACGACTACTGTAGCCAGTACACAGGATTGATCGGGCATTTCCAGATAGACCCGGACGGCGTTTTCAGCACGCCCTATCTGCCGGCAGGTGTGCTCGGCCAAGTGCAGCTCGAAAACCGCGAAGTACGCGAGTCCCTCCAGAACAAGCTCAAGTTCATTGTCCGCGACATGGGCATCAAGAACAAAAAGGCGACCGCGCAGGATTCACTCAAGAACTCGAGCGCGCTCGACCAGCTCGCAAACGAAGTGGACCTCTCCAAGCGCAAGAAGGGACGGAAGACGCGCGTGGAAAGGACGTCCGAGCAGGAGCAGTTCGCATTCAACGTTGAATCGGCCAAGAGGGATACATCCGGTCTCTACCGCATATTCCCCTATGTCGGCACGATGGACATCTCCATCGAATCGTTCCAGGTCGAACTGGACAGCCGCCACATCGTTTTCTACAGGAACGTGCTGCGCGGCGAAGAAAACTTCGTACAAGGTTTCGTCGTCGACATCCGCGAATACCTGAAGAGCATCGTAAGCCTCGAAATCAGCGAGTACGAGAACAGCGACAACCACCTCTCGCTCCGGTTCTTCAAGAAGGGCGAACAGGTCATCTCGTTTGGCGACAGGAACAACAAGACCCTCAAGGTGTTCGAGGAACCGCTTGCCGAACCGCTTGACGGCATCACCCTCGCCATGTATATCGACCAGGACGCCGAGAAATCCAGCGACCACGGCCAGGTCATATCGAACGGGAACTTGCTCATCCTCATCGGCGGCATCATGTTCCTGTTGCTCGGGGGCGGCCTCGTCTCGATTTACCGGCTCACCCAGAGCCAGCTCAACCTCGCCCAGAAGAGGCAGGACTTTATCTCGGCGGTGAGCCACGAGCTCAAGACTCCGCTAACCTCGATAAAGATGTACGCAGAGCTGCTGCAGAATTCGTGGGTGGCGAACGAGGAAAAGCGGCACAAGTACTACAACCTCATCGCAAGCGAAGCGGAACGACTCACGAGGCTCATCCAGAACGTGCTTAATTTGTCCAAACTCGACGGAAACCGCTGGACCGTACAGCTGCGGCAAGACAGGCCCAAGGCCGTCCTCGACGATTTCGTCGCCACCTACACGCGCAACGTGGAGAAGAACGGGTTCTCGCTTACGGTCACCTGCGATACAAGCGCAAGCGAAGTCTCGCTCATGATGGACCGCGATGCCGTAATGCAGATTCTCATGAACCTGGTGGACAACTCGCTCAAGTTCTCGAAGAATGCCGACTACAAGATGATCGTCATCGAACTCAAGAAGGAAGGGAACCACGTGTACCTCGCCGTGCGCGATTACGGCCCCGGCATTCCGCCTTCCGAAATGAAAAAGGTGTTCCAGGAATTCTACCGCGTCGAAAACGAGATGACGCGCGAAACCAAGGGCACGGGCATCGGGCTTTCCATGGTGAAAAAACTCTGCGCACTTTCGGGAATGACCATCGAACTCGAGAACGCGGGGCCCGGATTGAGGACGAAAATACACTTCCCGCCCGCATCCGTCTAGGCCCTTTTTTTGTATTTTAAGGTAGGTTCCGCTAAAGGAACCTCAGAACGCAACAAGGATTAGGCAATGACACAGGAAGACATTCTCCAGAACCCGGACCAGTACGACCTCTCCATCGAGACCGTCGGCAAGGGGACACTTCGGTCGCCCATGAAGGGCATACAGTTCGTTTCGGAAGAAGACCGCATTAGCCTCACCACGGATGTAAAGCGCATCCATGAATTTTACGAGAAAGGCATCGCCATCCCCTCGCTCGAAGCGGCCGGCCCGCGCGAAACCATTTTCCATGACCCCGCCTGGACACGCGCGGGAATCGTCACCTGCGGAGGCCTCTGCCCCGGCCTCAACAATGTCATCAAGGGCCTGGTACAGGTGCTGTGGTTCGACTACGGCGTCCGCAACATCTTCGGCATTCCCTACGGCTACCGCGGACTCAACCCCGCCTACGGATACTCGCCCATCGTCCTGAACCCGGATGTCGTGGACTCCATCCAGGAAGACGGCGGCACCATCCTCGGAAGTTCCCGCGGCACGCAGGAACCCGCCATCATGGTAGACACCCTGATGCGACTCAACATCAACGTGCTGTTCTGCATCGGCGGCGACGGAACACTTCGCGGGGCGCATGCCATTGCCGAAGAAGTAAAGAAGCGCAGGCAGCCCATCTCGGTTATCGGCATCCCGAAAACCATCGACAACGACCTGAATCTCATCGACCGCACGTTCGGTTTCGAAACCGCCGTACTCTCCGCGACCGACGTGATAACGAGCGCTCACAACGAGGCGAACGGGGCGTTCAACGGGCTCGGTCTCGTGAAGCTCATGGGCCGCGACTCGGGCTTTATCGCCGCCTATGCCGCCCTTGCAACGACCGTCGTGAACTTCTGCCTCATTCCCGAAGTACCCTTCACGCTGGAAGGCCTCTTCAAGGCTCTCGAGAGCCGCTACGCAAGCGGCAAGACGCACGCCGTCATCGCTGTCGCCGAGGGCGCCGGACAGGAACTATTCAAGGACCAGGAAGAACGCCGCGACGCCAGCGGGAACATCCTCAAGAACGACATCGGCGAGTTCCTCACGCGCAAAATCAACGAACACTTCAAGAAGGTCGGCAAGGAAGTGAACATCAAGTATTTCGACCCGAGCTACATGGTGAGAAGCATCCCCGCGAAAGGAACCGACGCCATTTTCTGCTTCCAACTTGCTGAAAGCGCCGTGCACGCAGGCATGGCCGGCAAGACCGACATGGTGGTGGGCAGCATGAACGAACAGTTCAGCCACGTGCCTATCGAATACGCCGTAAACGAAAGGAAGAAAATTGACCCGAACGGAACACTATGGCACGCCGTTCTCGGCGCCACACGCCAGCAGGACTATTTCTCCGGCAAGGGCAAAGGCAACAAGTAAACGTATTTTTATTAACTTTACCGCATGCTGAAAAAAGAAGAAAGACTCCTCATCCGCACCTCGCTCATGGAATACCGCAATATTTTGTTCAAGACATACCACGGTACAGACGAAGAGAAGGGGCGGATAGCGCAGGTCAACAAGCTCCTGCAAACCTGGAAAGTATAGGACCCCATGGGAATCGGCTTCAAGACTTTATTCGTATTCGCATTGGCAGCCAGTGCCGCGTTCGCAAACGAGGATCTCCGTTTTGCGGACTCGTGCTATGCGGCCAGGGCGGAACGAGCCAAGGGCGACAAGGCCGACGCGCATAACGCGAAACTCATGATCGACGCCTATCACAAGGCCACCAGCGACGCCTCGGTCGAAGAAGCCGCCACCGAAGGCTACGTGAAAAGTCTTTTCTTCTCGTTCCGGTTCGTGCCCTTCGACAAGAGCAAGCGCGCGAGAAAGCTCGATTCGCTCAAGACTGCCAGCGAGGATGCCTACGGCAAGTTCCCGAAAAACAAGGAAATCGCACACATCTATGCATCCGCCCTTTCCATGTGGGGTGCCGACAAGAATCCGCTGCAGGCCGTAAAGGACGGCGTCGCCGCCAAGGTCCGCGATGTCGCGACCGCTGCCGAGGACTACCAGGTGCTCGGACGCGCGCATTTCGTACTGCCCTACATTCCGCTAGTCCTTTCATGGCCCGACAAGAACCTCGCCGACAAATACCTGACCATGGCGCTGGAAAAGGACCCAAAAGACTTGTACAACTACTTCTTCCTTGCAGAGCTTCGCTTTGACCAGAAACGCTATGCCGACGCGCTCGACCTTATCGAACGCGGTCTTTCCCGCGGTATCCGGACAAACTATTTCATGGAAGACAAGCGCGGCCGCTGGCAGCTGAAAGAGCTCAAGAAGAAGATTAACGCCAAGCTCGACAAGAAATAGGGCAAAGCGTCAATTAAACTGGCCATCCCAGCCAGGAGTCCGGTCGCTATCCCCCAACAGGTTTGCATGTTGACGAAGTTCAACGACCTTCATCTCCGGAGACCGATAATCTCTTTTTTGAACAATACAAGTGTAACAAGACTGCTTGCAGACCTGTTTCCGAGCCGCAGCCACGGACGCTGAACGCGCCAAATAACTGAAAACATAAGTATTCATTGCGGTAGAATTAAATTATATTTATTATACAGCAGAAATTCCAACTTTTCCCCAGGAGACTCATATTATGGAAGGAAACGCTACCAACCAAAAAGCCATGGAACTACTCCATGAGGCCGCCTTCACCTCTTCCCTTATCAAGGCCAAGGAACGCGAAAGCGGCATTGTAACAGAAGAAAATATGTACCCGGTCAACAAGAAAGAGACCGACCGCATGGCAGAACTTCTGGGACAAGCCGAAGCTGCTGCCGACAACGCCCAAGACCCGGCATTCGTCGAAAAATTCGACCAGCTAAACGATATCGTACAGTGGTCCTACGCCCGTCATCGCACATGGAAGTTTAGCCTTATTTGTGGCGTCATCCTTTTGGCCCTTCTTTTCCTATGGGCACGCAGCAGCAGTCAGGACTCGGTCCAAACAGCAAAAGACACTATCGCAAAAGTCGAAGCCTGGACCGAAAACGACACCACCATCTCTTGGGAAAAGAGCGGAACGCACTTCAAATACACTGAACTCTTCGTCTCTGCAAACAAATGGAAAGCGAACAAGCTGGCCTCGTATAAAAACAACTACCTCGAGTGCGAAAAGAACCTGAAGACCCTCAATAAGTCTCTTGAAACGGCCACCACCGACTCCAGCAAGAATGCAATCCAAAAGCAAATTGAATACAACACAAAAGACATGAACCAGAGCCGTGCCATTTTCGACAGCATTGCCGCGATGAACTTCCAGCAAATCAAAGCCAGTGTCATCGCGGATGAAAATCGATACATCAAGAGTTCAGAATCCAGCGCCACAACCTACCTGGTTTTCATCATCCTCCTTGCCGTTCTCATCGGCCTCTACATCTGGACCGGTTACCCCTATGGTTACGAAATGACGCGCAGCCGCACCCGCAACAAGATCCTCGAATGGGTGCGCAAAGTCGGTTTTTCATTGGCAAGCACGTTCTTCGGCGCTGGACTTGCAGCCAAGCTCTTTGCCGATGACTATATCGTAAAGACCACATTCATGGACGGTCACACCGAAACCCGCAGGGAATCGGACATTGCCGGCACCTTCTTCAACATTATCATAAAATTCGGCCTCATGGCAGTCGGTGCTTTCATCTTCATATTCATCTCCATATTCATCATCTTTATCGAAACCGCAGCCGGCCTGATAAACAAGATCCGCTAGACGATCGCCAAAGCCATTTACCCAACAGAAAAGCCGGTAGCAAACGTGATGAAAACCCCGAAAGTTGTATCCAACTTTCGGGGTTTTCATCAAAGCGGTGCTTTTAAGCTTTGCACTAGGATGAGCGGTCGCTAGCTCTTACCCTGCCTGGACGGCGGTGAGGGCGATCGTGTACACGATGTCTTCGACGAGGGCGCCACGGCTCAGGTCGTTCACCGGCTTCGCGAGACCCTGGAGCATGGGGCCGATGGCGATGGTGCCCTGCGCGCTACGCTGCACGGCCTTGTAGCCAATGTTACCCGCAGAGAGGCTCGGGAACACGAACACGGTCGCCTTGCCGGCGACGGTGCTGCCCGGGGCCTTGAGGGACCCGACGCTCGGCACGGTCGCGGCATCGTACTGCAGCGGGCCATCCACGAGCATCTCGGGGCGGGCTTCCTTCACGATCTTGGTCGCTTCGCGCACGAGGTCTGCATCGGGGCCCTTGCCGCTGTTCATGGTGCTGTAGCTGAGCATCGCGACACGGCTCGGGAGGCCGAAGGCCTTAGCGGTGTCGTCGCACTGCATGGCAATCCCTGCAAGTTCCTCGGCGGTCGGGTTCAAATTGATGGCGCAGTCGCCGTAGATGTAAGTCTTGCCGGGCATGCACATGAAGAACACGGAGCTCACGGACTTGACACCCGGGGCGCACTTGATCACCTGCAGGGCAGGGCGCAGTGTATCTGCGGTAGAGTGGATGGCACCGGAAACGAGGCCGTCGACTTCGCCCATCTTGAGCATCATGGTGCCAAGCATTACGTTATCTGCAAGAGCCGCGCGGGCCTGGTCTTCGGTCATGCCCTTCGACTTGCGGAGTTCCACGAGCGTCGGAACGTACTTTTCGGCGAGTTCAGCACTGGGTTCGATAATTTCGATGTCAGCCGGGAGCTGCACGCCCTGTTCCTTCGCGACCTTCAGGATTTCTTCCTTCTTGCCCACGAGCACGGGAACCGCGATACCACGGTCGATTACGAGCTTCGCTGCCTGCACGGTACGCGGTTCGCTACCTTCGGGGAGCACAATGCGCTTCTTCGCCTTGGACGCCTTGAGGAGCAGGCCCGCACGGAACATCGCCTGGCTCGTCTTCCTTTCGGCGGGTTCTGCGGCGAGGTCCTTCGCGAGGCACTTCCCACAGTGCAGCAGGCGGCACGGGCAGAACAGGTCGGCATCCTCGCTATCGGAATAGATCTTCGCGTCGAGCGCGGTCGCGAGGGTGTCGTTGAACTTCTGGGCCATAACGGCGCTCATGCCAACAGCGCCTTCCACCACGACGGCGTCCACGGAATCAAAGTCCTGCTTAAGGAAGTCGGCGGCAATCTTTTCCATGAGCACGGCGGAGTTGTGCTCCTTGAGTTCGGCAACGGCCTCGGCGCCATTCACGCAGGGCTTGTAGGTGGCGGACTTGAGGCCGGCGGCGGCAACGGCGTCGACGACTTCCTTGACTTTGGCTTCCATATTTGCGGAAGCGACCAGGTAGACTCGATTCATAGAATATCTCCGGAATAAAACTGATTGTTGAACGTGTAAAAAGTAGGTTTTAACCGCGGAAAAAATTGGGGACCTGTCCCAAAAACGGCACCCTTCACCCCGCAGTAAACTTTTATTTACATGAATAGGCTGTTTATGCACGTTTTTTGCACGCTTATTTTAAATTGGAACCCTGCCTCCTGTTGCATTTTTACCCAAAATAAGCGATATTTACAGTATCGCCCCACTTGATTGGGATGTGTAATAAGGAGCGATTATTGTGTGGTATAAGGTTATCACTCGTGTGATTCTGTCGACGCTTGTCATGGCAATGTGCGCCATGTCACAGCCCGGGAAGAACAAGAGTTCTTCCTCGGCCGACGTTGCGTCGTCATCGTCTGTCGCCGGACCCGGCGCAGGCGGTTCTACTGTCGTTATCCGGTTCATGCCGAACTGGACCAACACCAACGCCATCTTGAACTACAAGGGCACGGAGACCCCCATGACCGCAGTCAACAACTACTGCGGCTGGTTCCAGGCGACCGTCAAGAACGCCCCCGCAAGCGGTTTCGAGGTCTTGTTCAAGCAGACCATCGGAAACACTTACGTGACCGCGGAAGGCCCGGAGAAGGTGGCGCGCGACCTGCAGCCCGTCGGGACTCCCATCAACCTCGACAGCGTCGCCGCGCTGAACGACACGCTATGGATTATCGGGAATCCCTCGGGACCCCCTGACCTGTTCTCGAAATACCCGAACCGCCTGGGCGACTGCCCGGTCAAGACGCTCTCGGTGATGATGTTCGACTGGTACGACGGCTCGAACAGGGGCGGACGAAACGGCTACGAGGCACGCGGCGTCCCCCAATACGGCGAAGGCACAAACGAAGACTTCGGCAACAGCGGATGCGGTCTCACGAAGGGAATGGTGGAGCCTACGCTCGGCAGCAACGGCGTCCCGGTCCGCGCAAGGGACTTCCCCTCCAGCTGCACGAACGCGACCCACCTCGACTACTGGTTTTTGCCCGAAGTCATCAACACCGGTGCAGACGGCAAGAAATACACGAACGCCACATGCCGCGACCTGGAACTCGAACTGACCGACGACGGATTCTGGCTCGGCCAGCGTGACGACGGCAGCAAGGAAGGCGGGTTATTCTTCCTCGACGACTTCCGCTGGCTCGACGAGGCCGGAACGGTCGAGAACGTGCATTACGATTCCATCAACGGTAACAAGGGCTTCCACAACTTCGGCTTCACCATGAAAATCCAGGCGAAGTTCGAATACGTGCCCGGCCAGTACTTCGAATTCAACGGTGACGACGACGTATGGGTGTTCATCAACAACCGTCTGGTGGTCGACATCGGCGGACAGCACACCAAGGCTTCGGGCTCGGTAGACCTCGACACGCTCGGGCTTGTCGAAGGCAAGACCTACCCGTTCCACATCTTCTACGCCGAACGCAAGCAGACGCAGTCGAACTTCATGATGCGCACCTCCATCGACCTGCGCACCGAGGCAAGCATATTCCTCACCGACATGCGCTCCACGCGGGATATCAAGAACTACGACGTATGGCAAATCGTGAAGAAGGACGCCCTCAGTTGCGACTTCTCCGCGAACGAGCTTGCAGACGTCGACACCGTGGAAGGCCCGTCCAACTACCGCCTTACCGGCGGCAACCTCGGTGAAGCGGGCGTGATGCTCGATACCGCGGGAATGTGGTTCGAAGGCATCACCATCGAGGACAACTGGTACCAGTTCAGCATCGATTCCGCACGCATCGTAGAGAACAACGGGCTTGCCCCGGGCCACTACTACCTCGAGGTCTCGCTCAAGAACAACCCCGAACAGAAGACCGGCGTGTGGATTACCATCCCGCCGTACAAGGTGCCCACGCTCGTGTTCGCTACCGAGGAATGGAAGAACCTTTCATCGGAGATTTCGGGCGACACGCTACAGATCGGCCAGTGGGCATACGAGATGTACAAGGTGCAGGTGATGTTCGAGGAAGACTGGGCGCAGGTATCCATCTACAACCAGAACATCAACCTTTCTTCTAGCGACCCAAACATGAAGACGGTAGACGAGAACGGCAAGCCCATAAGCAAGGTCGTGCTCGACTCCATGGGCCGTGCCACGTTCTACGTCATCGCGAATGCACCCGTTACGGGAGCGACGCTACAGGCGAAGGGGGCGGCATCTTCTGCGGCAACATGGACCGACCTCGTGTTCAAGGAACCTCCCATACCGCGGATCTCCAGCGCGATATTCATTGACCGCAACGGCGACGGGCGCGGCGACAGCCTGCACATCAAGTTCAACAAGGAGCTCGGCGGCAAGAACAACCTCGACTCGCTCAAGTTCGCATTCGGCGAAGGCTTCCCGGTACAGACAAAAGAAAACTGGAAGGTCTCCAGCAACAATACCGAGCTTTCCATCGTATCGAGCAACAACTGCGAACCCTACAAGCTCTGCGGATTCAGTTCCCTCATCTTTACCGGCGGCAAGGAAGATATCTACACCGGAAGCATCGACACCTGGTTTACCTACACCGAAGGCGGCAAGGGCTACCACTTCCACATCGCGGCAGACCCGCTCGAAGACGGCGTGAACCCCATCGTCACGCAAGCCGTCAAGAACATCACGAAGAACGGCCACGTGCTGAGCCTCACCTTCAGCGAGGCGATCACCGAAGAGACAAGGCAATACTTCAAGGACATGTTCCGATACGTCTGCGTGCGTGGCGGCGAACAGGTCAATCCCGAAAAGCCCATGGGCATAGACAACGGGACTTCCCGCAGCACGATGGACCTGCTCTTTACCGTGACCACCTACGATGCGGTGATTCCCTCCGTAGGAGACTCTGTCGGCTTTGTCCCCGGCGTAGGAGGCTCCACCACGAATGTCGCCGAAGACATGAGCGGGGTAAAACCGCACAAGTACACCCCGATGGTGCGCATCTCGGGACAGCAGGACATGCAGATTACCGGAACCGACGTGCTCCCGCTCTCGCCGGACAACCCCATCGTGCAGGATCCGACAACCACGCAGCCTAAGCTCATCACCAACAAGGATGCCGACGCGAAACAGGTTTCCGATTCTCTCGGCGTGCAGGGGCACCTGGTCGGTTTCGACGTGGCCGAACTCATCTCGACCCAGACCGCCGAAGAAATCGCGAGCCTCGACAACCTCATCTCAACGCTGCTGAACGGAGGCAAGGACGACACCACGTACACTGTGCTCGAGATTACCAAGGAAGAATCCATCGCCCAGCTCATCGAGGCCATCCAGGCAAGCACCATCAGCGGCTTTAGCGACAAGGCCATCACCGGGTTCATGGATTCCACGATCAACGCCAGCAACTACAAGAAGAAACTGACAGGCGATGACCTCCAGCTGTTCGAAGAATACGTGCAGCGCGGAATCGAAGCGAGCCGAGACACCATCGTGAACATCACGACCGCGGCCGACATGGATGTCAGTTCGCTGTTCCAGGACATTATCGACGGGACCATTTCCGCGAAAGAACTGAAGAAGAACGGCGTGAGCGAAGAGGTAATCGAGGCCATCAAGAACGGGACGATTACCGCAAGCAACATCGACCGCTACCGCGACGGGACGCTCTCGCTCGTCACGCCCGACGACGTGAAGCTTGTTTACGAGACCAAGTACTACTCGCACCTCGGCAACTACGTGGGCGGATCCTCGGGATCCATCCTCTGCTCCGACAAGGAAATCTATGGCGACGCGGGATGCCTCGCGAACCCGGGCAACCTGTTCCTCGCATGGAACATGCGCGCCGACGACGGACGGCTCGTCGGAACGGGCGCCTACATTGCGCGCCTGCACCTGAAAGTCGTCGTCGGGAAGAAGACCGCAACGAACATCACGCGCGACCTCCTGTGGGGCGTGCGCCGCGGAGGAAACAACGGCATCAACCTGGGAGATATCCTGAACGAAAAGAAGAAAAAGTAGCATTACGGAACCTTTTTTCCCTACTGTAAATTTCTGTTAACCAAAGATACACGAAAAATGGCCATTTTTCGTGTATCTCCTTGTGTTGTAAACAATTATATGGTTGCATTTTCGTTTACAATAAGGCATATTTAAGGTATAGTCTATTAATGGGATGTTAAAGGAGTAACAACCGTGTGGTACAAGTCTATCACTAGAGTTTTATTGTTGACGCTTTTTGCGGTAGTGTGCGCTATGTCACAGCCAGAGGGTGGCCGCAGCTCAACAACGGTAATCCGGTTCATGCCGAACTGGTCCAATACCAATGCTATCCTAATCTACAACGGAACAGAAACCATCATGACCGCAGTCAAGAACTACTGCGGCTGGTTCGAGACCAAGGTGAAGGACACGCCCGCCTCCGGGTTCGAGGTGACCTTCAAGCAGACCATCGGCAACACCTACGTGACTGCCGACGGACCCGAGATCGTCCCGTCCGGATCGCTCCCCGTCGGGGCCCCGATTTCGCTCGACACGCTCAAGGCCAAAGGCGACACGCTGTGGATTATCGCAAACCCCGTGGACGCACCCGAACTCTACGCGGCATATCCGAACCGCCTGGGCGAGTGCCCCGTGAGGATCCTCTCGGTGATGATGTTCGACTGGCTGCACGGTGAAGGATGCGACGGAATAGAATGCAAGGACAGCAAGCCCTACGCGAACGGCGCGAAGGACGTTTATTTCAACGACCCCATCTACGCCATCAGCAACGACTTCGGTAGCGGCGGCTGCAGCGGATCGTACAACAACTACCAGAACAACGCGAAGGACCAGCACAACACAAGCTACATGTCGGGCATGGTAGAACAGCAGCTGGGCGCAAACGGCGCACCGGTTCGCGCACACGACTTCCCCGAGCACTGTCTCCTCACCGAGCACCTCGACTACTGGTTCCAGCCCCTCGTCATCGGCAAGGACGCCGCCGGCAAGCAGTACACGAACGCCACCTGCCGCGACGTGGAACTCAAGTTGACCGACAAGGGATTCTGGGAAGGCAAGAAGGACGGCAGCAGCAAGGAAGGCGGGTTCTTCCTGCTCGACGACTTTGAATTTCTTGACGATGCGAAGACCGTAAAGAACATCTTCTTCGACACGGGGACCAAGGCCAAGGACGGCAAGAACCACAACTTCGGCTTCACCATGAAGGTGCAGGCGAAGTTCGAATACGTGAAGGGCCAGGAATTCGAGTTCTTCGGCGACGACGACGTGTGGGTGTTCATCAACAGGCGCCTGGTGGTCGACCTCGGCGGACAGCACAGCCAGGTGCGCGGCTCCGTGAACCTCGATACGCTCGGGCTCGTCGAGGGCCAGGAATACCCGTTCCACATCTTCTACGTGGAACGCCACACCGGTTCTTCCAACTTTATGATGCGCACGTCCATGGACCTGCACACCGACGCAAGCATATTCCTCACCGACACGCGCTCGACGCCACTGCTCAAGAACTACGACGTGTGGCAGATCGTGAAGAAGGACGCTCTCTCCTGCAACTTCGACATGAACGAAGGCGCACAGGTCGATACCGTGGAAGGCCCCTCCAACTACCGTCTCACCGGCGGCAACCTTGGCGAAGCGGGCGTGCTGCTCGACAAGACCGGCGAGTGGTGGTTCGAAGGCATCTACATCGAGGACACCTGGGACAAGTTCAGCATCGACTCCGCACGCATCGTGGAGAACAACGCGCTCGCCCCCGGCCACTACTATCTCGAAGTTTCGCTCAAGAGCAATCCTGAACAGAAAGCCGGAGTCTGGATTACCATTCCGCCCTACAAGGTTCCCACGCTCGTGTTCGCGACCGAAAACTGGAAGAAGCTCGGCTCACAGGTTCTCGGCGACACGCTACAGATTGGCGAATGGGCCTACGAGACCTACAAGGTGCAGGTGATGTTCGAGGAAGAGTGGGCGACAGTCACCCTCTACAACCAGAACATCAGCCTCTCCTCCTCCGACCCGCAGATGAGCATCCTCAACGAAGAAGGCAAGCCCATCAGCAAGGTCGTTCTCGATTCTACAGGAAGGGCGACCTTCTACGTCCGCGCGAACACTCCCATTACGGGCGCGACCTTGCAGGCCAAAGGAACGGCGGCATCGGCGGCGACATGGAGCAACCTAATATTCAAGGAACCGCCCATCCCGAGGATTACCTCTGCCAAGATATTCGACCGCAACGGAGACGGACGGGGCGACAGCGTGTGCATCAAGTTCAACAAGGAACTCGGCGGCAAGAGCAGCCTCGACTCGCTCAAGTTCGCGTTCGGCGAAGGATTCCCGGTGCAGAAGAAAGGCGCCTGGAAGACCCACAACAACAATACGGAAATCACCATCGTCTCCAGCGAGACCTGTGAGCCCTACAAGTCATGCGGCTTCAGCTCGCTCGTGTTCACCGGCGGCAAGGACGACGTCTACACGGGCGCCGTCGACACCTGGTTCACCTACACCGAAGGCGGCAAGGAATACAACTTCCACATCAACGCGGACCCGCTCGAAGACGGCGTGAACCCGATTGTCACGCAGGCAGTCAAGAGCATCACGAAGAACGGCCACGTGCTGAGCCTCACCTTCAGCGAGGCCATCACCGACGAGACCAAAGATTACTACAAGGAGATGTTCAACTACGTGTGCGTCCGCGCCGGCAAAGTTGTAGATCCGGACAAGCCTATCGGATACGACAACGGCAGCAACCGGAGCAAGATGGACCTCCTGTTCTCCATGGCCACCTACGACGCGATTGTCCCCTCCGTGGGAGACTCCGTCGGATTTGTGCCCGGCGTGGGTGGCTCCACCGTCAATGTCGCCGAAGACATGAGCCAGAACAAGCCGCACAAGTACACCCCGAAGGTAAGAATCTCGGGCGACCAGGAAATGGAAATCACGGGTCCCGATGTCCGCGGAATCAATCCCGACAACCCGATTATCAAGGATACGACCACGACGCAAACATTCCTCGTCACGAACAAGGATGTCGACGCCAAGTATGTTTCCGACTCTCTCGGTGTCCATGGGCACCTCATCGGTTTCGATGTCGCGGAACTCATCTCCTCGCAGACGGCCGAAGAGATTGCGGCACTCGACGCCCTCATCACGGAACTCCTGAACGGGGGCAAGGACGACACCACCATCACGGTCACGGAGATATCGCGCGAGGAAGCCACCACGCAGCTGATAGAGCTTATCAAGGAAAGCCAGGTGACCGGATTCAGCGACGAAGTGTTCAACGGGATTCTCGAAGGGACCATCACCGCCGACAACTACAAGACCAAGCTCAAAGGCGATGACCTCGCGCTCTTCAACGAATACGTGGAAAGCGGCATCGAGGCGAGCCGCGACACGGTCTACGACATCAAGTCCGCCGCCGACAAGAACATCGGGAGCCTCTTCCAGGATATCATCGACGGGACCATCACCGAAAAGGAACTCAAGAAAAACGGCGTGAGCGACGAAGTGATCGAGGCCATCAAGAACGGCACCATCACGGCAAGCAATATCGACCAGTACCGCGACGGCACCCTGAACCTCGTCTCGCCCGATGACGTAAAGCTCCAGTACGAGACAAAGTACTTCACGCACCTCGGCCACTACGTGGGCGGGTCCTCCGGCGTCATCATGTGCTCCGACAAGTCCGTCTACGGCGAAGAAGGATGCCTCGTGAACAACGGCAACCTCTTCCTCTCCTGGAACATGCGTTCGGACAACGGCCGCCTCGCGGGAACGGGCGTCTACATCGCGCGCCTGCACATGAAGATTATCGTCGGCAAGAAGACCGCATCGAACATCACACGCGACCTGCTCTGGGGCGTGCGCCGCGGCGGCAAGAACGAGATTGACCTCGGCTCGATGCTTCCGAAATCTTCCAAGAAATCCCGCAAGAAATAATATTCTCTCTCATTGAAAATTAAGGGCTTGCGGTCTTGCCGCAAGCCCTTAAATTATCACCCGGGGATTATCCTATACAAAGTTGTACAGGTCGGTGATATCCTCGTTGTTCTTGTCGTACACCCAGAACTGGTTCGTATGCGCATGATCGTCTTCCACGAGGTTGATCTTCATGCCGTGCTTGTATTCCAGGTAGTGGAACATACGGCCGAGGTCCTTGCAGAACACATCGACAAGCGGCGTGCTCACCACGAGGGTCACTTCGCGAAGCTTGCCCTTCGCACGGGCGCGGGCGAGCCAGCGGTCGATCATGCCGAGCGTAGATTCGAGAGTCGGGATACGGCCACCGCCATGGCAGACAGGGCAGAGTTCCGTCTTCTCGGTCATCAGGTTCACGCGGACGCGCTTGCGGGTCACTTCCATGAGGCCGAACTGGCTGATGGGAGCCGGGCTGATGGGAGCCTTGTCGCGGCGGATAGCCTTGCGGAATTCCTGGTACACCGCCTCGCGGTCGGCATCGGTCTCCATGTCGATGAAGTCGATGATGATGAGGCCGCCCACATCGCGGAGGCGCAGCTGCTTCGCAATCTCGTGGCAGGCGTCGATGTTTGTTTCGAGGATGATCTTGCTCTGGTCCTTGCCGTGCACCTTCGGTCCGGTGTTCACGTCGATGGAAACTAGCGCCTCGGTCTGTTCGATGACGAGGTTGCCACCGCGCGGAAGCGGGACCTGGCGCTGCAGGGAGCGCGCATAGTCGTTCTCGATCTTGAAGTATTCGAACAGGCTCTCGCTAGAGCTCCAGAGCTTCACCTTGTCGAGCTTGTCCGGAGAAAGCACCTTGAGGTAATCACGGAGGGCAAAGTATTCGTCGCGGTTGTCGATATACACGTAGTCCGTGTTCTCGCCGAAGTATTCGCGAACAGTCTGCTCGATGGAATCGGATTCCTCGTAGATGCACGTTTCGGCAGGCATGGTCTCGAAGTTGTACTTCGTCTGTTCCCACTTGCTCTCGAGTTCGCGCATCTGCTTGCTGATTTCGAATTCGGATTCGTTCAGACCGTTGGTACGCACGATGTAGCCCACGTCGCGGCCCTTGAGGCGGCGGACCACCTTCTTGAACTCGCGGCGCTTGGACGGGTCGCGCAACTGCTTGGTCACGCCGATGAAGTTCGTCCCCGGCATGCACACCAGGAAGCGGCCCGCAAAGCTCAGGTGCGTCGTCAGACGGGCGCCCTTGGTGCTAATCGGTTCCTTCACGACCTGGACCATGATTTCCTGGCCTTCCTTCAAGATCTCGTCGATGGAGACCTCCTTGGAAGAACCGCCCTCGTCGTCATCGTCGCCATATTCGCGGCGAAGCGACTCGTTCCTGTCCATGGCGTCGTCCTGATGGAGGAACCCGGCCTTCTCGAGGCCGATATCGATGAACGCGGCCTTCAGGGCGGGGAGCACCTTCTGGACGACTCCCTTGTAAATATTGCCCAGGACTCGAGTAGACGAGACGCTCTCCACGACAAGTTCCGCAAGGTCGCCGTCTTCCATGATAGCGATGCGCTTCTCGTAAGGTGTCTTGCTAATCAAAATCCCACGCTTACACTTATTTGCCATAAAACTCCTAGAAGTAAATGCAAAACCAATAAAACTTATAAATCCCTAAAAAGCCCTCCAAAAGTATGGAGCGCTTCCGAGTCCCGGGGGATTCCTTGCGGAAAGTACCGAAATTCCACCCCACGGAACCTAGAGAGCCAAAATATAACAAGACAGGAAGCTTTAGGTAGGATTGGGCCGCCCTTTACAAGGACAAAACGCCCTCTTTCGAGGCACTAACCGCCCAAATGGGTCGGCGGATTGCTCGCGCTGCTCCTGATGGCGGCCTTCTTCTTTTCGACAATCGCATCCGCAATGGAGCGAGCCTTCTCGACAAGCCACAGCCACGACTGGGAGCCTTCCGAATAATCAGCCTCGCCGAACATCTGCACACGGTTGTCCCTGCGAAGGGCGTCGACCTGCTTGAACGCGCGGACGTTGCCCTTGGGATAGACGGCGAAGGTGGCGCCGCCATTGTAGTTCAGGATGCTGAACGCAGGCACGTCGGAAGGGCCGTCGGCGATATAGACCATGTTCTCAAAGGGAACGCGGCGGCTCTCGCGAGCGATAGACGAGTTCACGTCGATCGTATCGGGATACTTGTTGCTTCCCTTGTTGATTTCGAAGAGGTAGCGCGTCTTGGAGGTGTTGTCGAGAGCGCAGGCGACCTGGGTAATCTCACGGTCCGGAACCAGGCCGAGTTCCGCGGCAGACGCACTCGATTTCAGGTCCCCGGCCGCATCCAGGAACCCGGGTTGCAAAGCATCCTCGATGAACTCGCAGCCGTAGATGCCGTCGACATAGGGCGCAATGGCACTCCCGCGAATCGTCTCCGCGAAGCCGGTACTAACAACATAATGTTCCAGACGGATATCGAACGCCTTGTATTTCGGGTCTTCGGCGATAAGCTTCTTCATGTCGCCGAAAAACTGCGGGAGGCCCGGATAAAACACGAGCTCCTTGCCGAACTCGCGAAGCCGGGCGTTGTTGAGTCCCTTGAACAGGCCCGCCTTCACATAGGTGAGGATGTGGTTCAGGTAGCTCGTATCAGCATTGACGGATATGCCCTGCGCGGCATAGCGTTCCCTGAGGGCGTTCGCCTCGTCCCAAAAAATTTTTCCGTCCACGCCGTAATAGCGGAAGAGCGGTTCTTGCATGTAAGAACTGATGAGCGTCTTGTCGCAGTCCCAGACCATCGCGATTACATTCTGTTCAAACGGAGCCTGTTTCATTCCCGCACCTCGCCTTGACGTTACTTTGTTATAAAATAGTCTTCCGGATTTACGGGCACGCCATTCACGCGAATCTCGTAATGAAGCCCGACTCCGGATTCGCGACCGCTCTCGTTCACAATGGCAATCGGGGAACCGCGATGGACACGTTCGCCTTGCTGTACCAGCGACTGGCCCAAGTGCGCATAGAAAGTCTTGACCCCGGGCGTATGTTCGATTTTGACCGAGAGGCCAAACCCGCGATGAGAACGCACCTCGGCCACCACTCCCGCACCGGTCGCGTAGACCGTATCCCCCACATCGGCGACAAAATCTATTCCGCGGTGTGGCAGGTCTATTTCGGTAAACGGGTCATGGATCATCTCGAAGCGGTTCCTGACAGCATGGCCGTTCTTGAGCGGATGCAACACCGGAATCGATGCGGCAAGAGCAGGATTCTTCTCGACTCCATTAAGCAGGTTCTTGAAGGTCGTCTCGATTTCACGGATACTTTTCCGTGGGTACAGGCCATTCGCACCGTCGTCGGCCAAGGCATCATCGAGCGTGAACCCGAGCCCGCTGAGCTTGACGGTACTGTCGCGCAAGAGCTTGGTTTCTTCTGCACGGAGAATCGTCTCGTCCACCGATTCGCGAACCTTCTTTATCTCGCGGGAGATACCCCTATTCTGGCGATACACGGATACGGCGTCGCCATCGGCGACACTGTCCACAATCTTCACGGGAGAAAAAAGCACGAACCCCACGACGGCAAGCACGAAGCAAATTCCCATGACAACAAGCCGCATCGGGCTCACGCGGAAGCTCTTGCTGCCGGACGTCCTTTCGGAGAAGGTATGTATCTCGATTTTTCGCACAGGCTACGGACGCTCCCCGGCAATCTTCTTTTCGAGATCCTCGATACGCCGCTTGCCCTCCTCGATTTCGCCCAGGAGTTCCACAACGGCCGGATCGTCCTTGATTGTCCCGAGCAGATCCCCGCGGACCGCCTGGTACAGCTTCTGGCCCAGGGACTGGAACCTGGTTTTCAGGCGGCTTTCTTCCGTCGCCAGTTCAACCCTCGCCAAAGCGGAGCCCGCAAGGTCCTTCGCCTTGGTTTTGAGCTTATTTATTGCCGTTTCGTTCATGTTCCTTTCCTCTTTCGCCTCTAAAAAATAGTAGTTTTTCACTGTTAAAATCAACGGAGACACAACATGAGTCGAAGCGAACGCAGACGCGCAAAGCAGAATGCAAAGAATTTCGTGCCAAAGAAAAGCAATTCCATGAACAAGTGGGTGATCGTGGCTTTGGCCGTTATCGCAGTCGTATTCTTTGTCGGTACGACTATTATCCAAAGAGGTGCCTAAAAAATGAAGTTCGTTATTGAAAAAACCGTTTTCCAGGATGTACTGCAGGCAGCCATCAACGCCGTCCCCAACAAGTCCACCATCCAAATTCTCAACAACTTCGCGCTGCGCCTCGAAGGCAACTTCCTCGAAGTGAGCGCGACCGACTTGAACCTCGGTATCAGGGTCAAGGTCGAAGTCCAGGGCGAACGCGACGGTTCCGTGGTCATCAACGCACGCAAGCTTCTCGAACTCATCAAGAGCCTCGTCGACCCGAGCATCACGACCGTATCCGTCGACGTGCAGGACTTCCTCGCCACCATCCAGTGGAGCGAACGCGGCAAGGCCTCCATCACCGGTTTTGACGCAAGCGACTTTCCGCCGTTCCCCGAAGTTGCCGAGGGCGAATCCCTGAGCTTCGCCGCTAGCGAACTTGCATTCCTCGCCGAGAAGACGACCTTCGCCTGCTCGACCGACGCCATCCGCCTCAACCTGAACGGCGTATTCCTCGAAGCGAAGGACGGCACCGTCTCTATGATTGCGACCGACGGTCACCGTCTGGGCCGTGCCTCCATCGACCAGGAAGGCGCGAACCTCACGAACGGCGCCATCATCCCGAAGAAGGCACTCCAGCTTATCCTCAATATGGCGAAGTCCGACGCGACCATCGAAATCCGCACGTCGGCCACGCACATCCTCTTCAACACCGGATCCACGCAGGTCATCTCGAAGCTCTTCGAAGGCCCGTACCCGAACTACCGTGCCGTGATCCCGCAGAACTTCGAACGCACCGTGCAGATGAACACGACCGAGTTCCTGAACAAGATGAGGAGCGTGCTCTCGATGGCGAACGCCCGCACCCACAAGGTGCGCCTGCAGATCGACGGCAACACCATGGAACTTTCCGCAAGCGACCCGGATGTCGGCGGCGATTCCCGCGAAGCCATCGCGGTGACGCACAACGGCGAAGGCAACTTCAGCATCGGGTTCGATGGCCGCTACCTCACCGAAATCTTCGGCATGTGCAAGAGCGAAGAAGCCATCATGAAGATGAACAACCCGATTGGCGCCTGCATCATCGAACCGGTGGGCGACAACCTCGGGTTCAGCTTCCTCCTGATGCCGACGCATCTGAACGACGACTAACAGTCCAGACAGGCTGTTACGTATACAGATAAACTAAAAACAGGGTTCCGCACGAGCGGGACCCGTTTTTGTGCCGTCCTGATTTTACGGAGAATTATCAAAAAAGCCAAACCCTTTTCCGGGAAAAAAGATTATTTTAAAACCATGACATTGATGATAATCCAACTCCTGGTTGTGCTTCTCGCACTCTACGTGGGTTCCCGTTACGGGAGCCTTGCCCTCGGCGCGATTTCGGGAATCGGCCTTGCCATCCTCGTACTCGGCTTCGGCCTGCAGCCCGGCAAGCCGCCTACCGACGTCATCTACATCATCATCGCGGCGGTGACCTGCGCAGGCATTCTGCAGGCATCGGGCGGCATGGATTGGCTTATCCAGATTGCGGAGCGGCTGTTGCGCAAGCATCCGAACCACATCACGATTTTGGCTCCGCTCTGCACGTTCTTCCTCACGGTGCTCGTGGGTACCGGCCACGTCGTGTACACCCTCATGCCGATTATCTGCGACATCTCGCTCAAGAAGGGCATCCGTCCGGAACGCCCGTGCGCCGTAGCTTCGGTCGCTTCGCAGGTCGGTATCACCTGCTCGCCCATTGCAGCAGCCGTCGCCTCGTTCGTCATCATCTCAAACGCAAACGGGTTCAACATCAACAACCTGCAGGTCATCGCGATTACGATTCCCGCGTGCCTTTGCGGGCTCATGGCCGCGGCAGCCGTTTCGTACAGGCGCGGGCTCGACCTCGACAAGGACCCGGCATTCCAGGCGCGCCTCAAGGACCCGCAAATGAAGGAATACATGTACGGGAATACCGCTTCCGTGCTCGACAAGGAAGTCTCCAAGGAAGCGAAGCGCGCCGTGTTCATTTTCCTCGGTGCCCTCGCCGTCATCGTATTCTTCTCCATTATGCAGATTGCGGGCCACGACATTCGCCCCAAGTTCCCTACAGGTAAAGTAATTGACGGCGTGGCGCAAATGAAGCCGCTCGCCATGAACATCATCATCCAAATTGTGATGATTGCTGCGGCCGCGTTCATGGTTATTTTCTGCAAGGCAGCCCCCAAGAAGGCCGTGGCGGGCGCCGTGTGGCAAAGCGGCATGGTCGCCGTCGTCGCCATTTACGGAATCGCTTGGCTTGCCGACACCTACTTCGCAAACTACATGGACGTGATGCAGGGCGGCCTCAAAGACATCGTGCAACATTACCCATGGGCAATCGCGTTTGCGTTCTTCGCGGTGAGTGTGCTCATCAACTCGCAGGGTGCGGTGGTGGTTGCCATGCTCCCGCTCGCCTATAGCCTCGGCATCGAAGGCCCTGTGCTCCTGGGCGTGCTCCCGAGCGTGTACGGGTACTTCTTTATCCCGAACTACCCCTCCGATATCGCGACCGTGAACTTCGACCGCTCGGGCACAACCGTCATCGGCAAGTACCTGCTGAACCACAGCTTTATGCGGCCGGGCCTCGTGAGCGTCGTCGTCTCGACAATCGTGGGTACACTGCTCGTGAAGCTGTTCTACTAGAATGCGCCCTACCACCTATAATTTTATATTATAGATGAAATGGCAAACGCAATCCGCAAACGCATCAGCAAGAAAATTACCAAGGCTCTGCACGACTTCAATCTGATTGAAGACGGCGACAAGGTGCTCGTTGCCGTAAGTGGCGGCAAGGATTCGAGCGTGCTGCTGATGGAACTCGCAAACCGCATGGGCAAGTTTTTGCCGAACTGCGAAATCGGTGCGATACATATCCAGAGCGACTTTGCGGACAAGGCCCCGCGCGAATTTTTGCAACGGATGGCGGAACAGTACCCGCAGATTCCGTTTTACTTCAAGGACGTGGCGGTAGAAGGACGCCTCAAGGAAGGGCGCAGCCTCAACTGCTACTGGTGCAGCACGCAGCGCCGCACCGAGCTCATCAAATTCGCCCGCGAAAACGGCTACAACAAGATTGCGCTGGGCCACCACATGGACGACATCGTGGAAACGCTCCTGATGAACATGCTGTACAAGGGCGAGTTCAGCGGCATGCCCCCGATGGTACCCTACGAAAAGTACCCGTGCAGCATTATACGCCCACTTTGCTACTGCGAAGAGAGCGAGATTATCGAATATGCAGAGGACGCGGACATCCGCAAGTTCACCTGCACCTGCGAGTTCTCAAAGGCGAGCCACCGCAAGACAATACGCGAAGAAATCAAGAGCCTCACCAAGGGCAATTCCACCCTCAAGGCTAATTTATTCGAAAGCATGCGGAATATCCGCATGGACTACTTGCTATAGGCGCTCGCGGAGTTTATTCAACCGCAAGACATTTACTGCGCCGCTTGCGCGGCCTTGACGCAGCGCACGGAACGGAAGTCCCCCTTGGGGAAGGCGTTCATGCTTGCGGCCTTGCTGCTGAAATCGAGGAACAGGTAATACGCGAGATCGTCGGGCGTGGCAGTTGCGCTCCAGAAGTAGGCGTAGCCGCCGATGCCGTCGTATTTTTCACCGCGATAGCCCGCGGGGAGCGCGTTAAAGCCGAGCGCGTCGGTACCGTTCCCCTTCTTGAACCATCCGCCGGTGGACTTGAGTTTTTCGCCCGCAACTGCCATGCCGTTCGCAAAGTCCGAACCGCCCGCCTCCGTAATTAGCGATGCAAAGTCCGCGCTGTCCGGGAGGCTCCAGCCTTCGGGGCATGCTGCGCGCGCATCGTCCCAAGTGTAGAGCCGCCCATACTTATCGCAGTTGCGGCTGTCGCCCTCGGGGCACACGCTCCCCTCGGTCACGAAATTCAGGTTCTCCGCAAACCAGGTAAGGCCACCAATCTTTACTACGTCGTAGCTCCGACCGTCGCGCGGGTCGGTAAACGACTCGGAGCAGGCGATAAACAGCACCGATACAAGAAGGCAAGGCAGGTATAAAACGCGACGCATAGGAGAAAAATAATAAACGATATCGCCTGTTTCCTGTAAGAACCAGAAAAAGTGTTTTCGGGAAGAATAAAAAGCGCAGCAGGTTGTATATTTACTTTAGAACAACTTTAAGACGGTACCCTATGTTAATTGAAAAGATTGCATCCCCTGCAGATTTGAAAAAGATGGACACGGAAAGCCTCAAGGTGCTCGCGGCCGAAATCCGCACGGCGCTTTTGAACAAAATTTCCAAGTGCGGCGGGCACTTGGCGCCGAACCTCGGATTCGTGGAGCCGACCATCGCCTTGCATTACGTTTTTGAATCGCCCAAGGACAAGATTGTCTACGATGTAAGCCACCAGAGCTACACGCACAAGATTTTGACAGGCCGCGCCGAAGCGTTCCTGAATCCGGACAAGTACTGGAGCGTCACGGGCTACACCGAACCTTGCGAAAGCGAACACGACCATTTTATGATTGGCCATACATCGACTTCGGTAAGTCTTGCACTCGGGCTTGCAACTGCCCGCGACATCAAGGGCGAAAAGGGCAACGTCATCGCTGTCATCGGTGACGGTTCGCTGAGCGGTGGCGAAGCGTTTGAAGGTCTCGACAACGCGGGCGAATACGCGACGAACTTTATCGTGGTCGTAAACGACAACGAAATGTCCATCGCCGAAAACCATGGCGGACTTTACGGGAGTTTGGCCGAGCTCCGCAGAACGCAAGGCAAGAGCGAAAACAATTACTTCAAGACGCTCGGGTTCGACTACCTGTATGTAGAACAAGGTAACGACATCGAATCGCTCACCGCCGCATTCCAGCAGGTGAAGGATTCAACAAAACCTGTAGTCGTGCACATCCATACGCTCAAGGGCAAGGGCTACAGCTTCGCCGAAAACGCGAAGGAAGGATTCCACTGGGCAGCACCGTTTGATATCCCCACCGGCGTGGTGAACTGGGGCAACGGTGAATCGTACGGCAACATTCTCGGCGACTACCTGATGAAAAAAATCAAAGCCGACCCGAAAGTCGTCGTAATCCATTCCGCGGTGCCCGCAGGCATCGGATTCTTTGCCGATCAGCGTAAAGCGGCGGGCAAGCAATTTATTGACGTGGGCATCGCCGAAGAGCACGCAGTCGCACTCGCCTCGGGCCTTGCGAAGGGCGGCGCAAAGCCCGTGTACAGCACGCACAGCACGTTTATCCAGCGCACCTACGACCAGCTCTCGCAGGACCTGTGCGCTAACAACAACCCGGCTACATTGCTCATTACCATGTCCGGCGCCGACGGCATGAACGACACCACGCACCTCTGCATTTTCGACATCGCGATGATGAGCAACATCCCGAACCTGGTGTACCTCTGCCCCACCTGCGTAGAAGAAGCCATCGCCATGATGGACTACGCCATTGACCAAACGGAACACCCGATGGCCATCCGCATCCCGAACGGAGTCGCGCATAGGAATGTGGCATTCGACAAGGATTACTCCAAGCTTAACACATTCAAGATTGACAAGCGCGGAAGCAAGGTTGCGCTCATCGGTCTCGGGAGCTATTACGCCCTCGCCGAAGAAGTCGCCGCGGAACTTGCCAAGCAGGGAATCGACGCCACCATTATCAACCCGCGATTTGCCACGGGCATCGACTGCGAAGTGCTTGAAGGACTGCGCGCCGACCACCAGGTAGTCGTGACGCTCGAAAACGGCGTGGTCGACGGCGGCTTCGGCGAGAAGATTGCCCGCTTCTACGGCAACAGCGACATGCGCGTGCTTGTGAAAGGTCTCAGGAAAGAATTCTACGACAAGGTGCCCTACGGCGAACTCATGGAAAGGAACCGCCTCACGCCCAAGCAGATCGCGGAAGACGTGATGACGGTGCTGGGGTAGCGCCCCTTTCTATCCCGTTTCCGCCAACTGACGCATCCTCCTTCAGGCTCTTTGATTTTTGTCACAAAGTCCCCTAAAATAAATTGCTCATTTTAGAGAAAACTTATATATTAGAATCAAGGTCGCTTATGAAAAAAAAGAATATACTCAATCTTCTAAAGGAGCAGGCTCAAAAAACCGGGCAAAAAGTGGTCAAAGCGGCCAAGGAGATTGCAGATGATAGCGGTTTATCCACAAAGGAAGGCCGTGAGGAACTTTTAAAAAGAACTAAAGATCTCGCAAATAAAACCAAGGCGTCTATACAGGAGACCGCCTTACGTGGGGCATCTGTCGCCAAAAAGAACGTTGACAAATCAATAGAAACGATACAGAAAAAAAGCAACCAACTAAAAGAGGCCATCAAGAAACAGAAAGAAAAAAAAGCTGAAGCAAATTCTAAAGAAGAAACAAGCAAAGAGAATTCATTAATTACAAAACCGAATGAGACAAAAACAACCCGTTCTAAAAGAAGTCATCAAAACCAACAAAACCAAACAGCAACAATGGTTGGCGTTATCGCGGGAATTGCAATAGGGGCTGTAAGTATTGCCTCTGAATTTTACGATTTTGGAAGTCCTAGTAAAGATACAAGACTCTATAAACCATCTAGCGAACATTGCGCAGTCTATTCTCTAGAAGAAGAATACAACATGATGACAGATTGCATAGATAAAAACGAAGATCAGTACTCTAATGTAGTTGGTGTTTGTGCTGATTATATAAAACAACATGTGTGCGACATGCAAAAAGAACGTAATCAAAATATACACTCAACAAAAATCTATCGCCCAAATAATAAAACTCATTGCGCATTTTTCTCTCTAGAGCAAGAATATCACCTTATGCATATATGCGTAGAATCATGCGATGGGAACACATCGAGATGCTCAGAAGAAATCCGTTTGTTCGAATGCTCTGAAGGAATTACTTATAATGAGGCCGAGCGAAAAGCGGAATCTTGTCCGATAAGGGATAATAACTATTATTACAGATAGAACCTTTTTTACGAATGCAGTATGGATGAACTGTTGACATGGCGCAAGCTTCGAAATGAACTTGAAGACATGCTTAAAGCTCGAGGCATGAGCTATCCGGATGCTGTAAAAAAATACTATTTAAGTTATCCCAAAAGCAACTTCAATACAGACAATTTTGATTATAAAAACAGCGTAGAAAAAAAATATTGGAAAAGACGTCACAAGCATGGCGAAGCCCCTGATGACGACACGTTAAATGGAAAAAATGCGTCTAGGTATCCCAAGGCCATTGAATTCTTCACACAGCTAAAAGACTATCTCATAACGTTAGATTGCCCCAAGTCAGATCAATGGATTGTTGAAAATATGGGATCAGATTTCTTTAGTCGTTTTAGTAATGAAGTCATACAGCCATTAAAAAGAGAAGCCGAAAATCGCCAGAGTGATTGTTCTACAGAAAAAGATTGTACGGATGAACTGTTGACGTGGCGCAGGCTCAGAAACGAACTTGACGACATGTTTGAAGTTTACAAAATCAAATCTCAAAAAGAGAGCTATAATTATCGAGATGCGGTGATTGATTTCTATAAGGCACATCCAAAAGATTTGTCAGAAAAGAAGTTAAAAAGAAAGAATGATATTAAATTAAATTTAAATGGGAATGACCCTATTGCGAATGATTTCTTTGATTTTGAAAGTAGCGTAGAAAAAAAATATTGGAGAAATCGACCTAAGAGTGATGAAGATTTAAGCAACGATCGGCTTGGCGCAAACAATAAATGTAAAACAGAGGATAAAGCCAAATATTTCAAAACCATTAAATCTAGATATTCCAAGGCAATAGAATTTTTCAAGGAACTTAAAAATTTCATCGCTTCGCAGAATCGTATAAAGCCAGACGAATGGATTATTGAAAATATGGGAAAAGATTTTTATAGAACTTTCCGTTCTGAAGTCATTCAACCGGTAAAAAAAGAAATTAAAGAACGTAAGTTTAAGCCATCCAAAGACCTGAACGGCATGGATGAATTTGATTTCTAGGAGATTCCAATAATGAAAAAATTATTCATTGCAATTTGCCTGCTGGGGGCAATAACCTTTACTCGGAGTGAAATACAAACTCCTTCAAAGCAGGATTCTGTGCAAATGTGTCCATGCCCAGAGAAGAAAGGACTTTGGGCTAAAGCAAAAAGCTGGGTTAAAGATAATCCAGAAACGGCAACGGCTATTGGAACAGCCATAGCTGGAGCCGCACTAATGGGATATGAGGCATATAGTGGCTGCGACCGCTATGATATTCTGATAGAATATAAACTTATGCATGCCTGCGTCCAAAATTGCGCAAATGAAAATAAATGCGCTAAAAGTATTTTTGAATGGGAATGCAAGCAAAAAATCAAGCCTCAAAATGCCGAAATGAAACTCAATTCCTGTTCTCTAGAATAAAAAAAACTCCTCAAGATGAAATCCTGAGGAGTAAAGAACAATTAAAAATTACCTATTGGCCTCCCTTGTATAGTTTACTGGTTGGATTCATCTGAACAGAACGGTTTTTATGAACAGCCAAGTACTGTTTGTTGAAACCGCTCGTGCCCTTGTTGGCATTATGTTGGTTTGCGTGATTGTCACGCGGTGAGAGTTTAGACATAAGAGTCTCCTTGTTAATTGTTTATGTTATGCAGCGTCGTCTTCGTCTTCATTATCGGCGCATAGCGATTCAAGCATCTCCTTGCCGAGTTTGAAGTGGACGTCGTAAGATTTGAGATTGCTCTTAGTATCAGGCGTTCCCTTTATGGTGACATCGCCATTTATGGGATTAAGCTTCGCCTTGAAATCGGTCTTGATGTATGTTTGACGCATCATCTTGCCGATTTCGACAAGCTTCACCTTGTCGGAACATAGTTCAACATTTTGCATATTCTTGCCGTATGTCTCGGACATGTCTACAATCTCATGCGAACCCTTGTCATACCAGTGGTCGGGTACGGGCTGAATATTCAGCAAAAACGGGGCGAATCCAGAATCAGGCGTCCACAAGGTAACCGCAAATGCGCCCTTGAGCCCTTGCCATATCTCGCAAGATTCAAACGCTTTAAGGCCTTCCTGAGTAAGCTCGTAGCCATTTATTTTGTCATAGCAAATAAGGCCACTCTGCTTGAAAAAGAAAAGGATGTTTTTCACGGCGCTTAAGCGGGCTTTCCCGTTGTCGCAAAACAGTTCGCGGCAGATATCCTGTTCGTTTGCTTGCGGATGCTCCTGAATGTACATCAGGAAACCGCGTATCCATGGGTTGGGACGCAAAGATTGGATTTCTCCCTTTACAATGCGATAACTGATGTTAGAATTGGTGATGTTGGTAATGTCGAGAATCATGGTTGTCTCCTTGTTGTTAGTTAAAGGTTATGGGTTACATTTTTCAGTTTCTGAACGATACGCCCGAGAGCGCCTTGCCCCTTGCTCATTGCACGCCAGTTGCCTACGTAAACCATCATGTAGCGGGCACGAGTAATCGCTACATTCAGGCGGTTAGGTGCGCCTATAAAACAAGTGGGGCATTGGTTGCTGTAGCTAAGGAATACGAGGTCGGCTTCGTGACCCTGGAAGGAATCAACAGAGCCTGCGCTGTAGGTAACGAACTTGCTGCAGTCCTTGAATACGTGCTGGCAGATGTTTTTCAACTCCTCCGCCTGTTCTTTGTAGAACGACAGCACTGCCACAGACCACTTTTCCTTTTTATTTGGCTTTGCTTTAGCGAACTCACGAAACTTTTCAAGTTCGTTTTTAATCCACTTCTGTTCAGCCTTGTTGCGGTTCTTGTGGTCGCAGCGACCCTTGATGTTTTCCCAGTGGTTGTGCTTCTTTCCGAAGCGGCGGTAATCCCACTCGCGCTTACCATTCATGTGTTCAGAACGCATTGCCTTTCCATCGTAAAACTCGTCGGAGGCGATTTTTGCGATATCCATATGGCAACGGTGCTGAAAGGATAGCTGTATGCGACGTTGGTCCAACATTTCCTTGGGAATGCCGCGGAATAGGGCCAAGTCCTTATATTCGCCATATCCCTTGAGCAACAGTTCCATGCAGGAGGGCAGGTAAATCTGCTCAAAAATATGCAGGTTCTTTTTGCAGTTTTCCTTGTCGCTAGCGGGAATCAGCTTTTCGATTTCCTCCTGTAGGCGGGCTAAAGTACTATGGTCCGCATTCACCTTGTTGTCGCGCTGTTCAAACATACGGATAAGACGCCACGAAACTTCATCGTGCCATTCCTTCGGTGTGTTCTCGTCATAACGGTCAAAAAGAACTTCACGGTTATAGCGAGCAATGCTTACCCATTCCTGCATTTCTTCTTCGTGGAGAATGCGCCCGCTTTTCTTATCTTGGGCAGGGCGCACTGTTGTAATGCGAGGAGCGAGCTTATCGCGGTGATCATTGAATGCCTTTAAGGAACCGACAATAATTGTTGCGCAGGGCAGTATTTCTACGTCCTCTTGCTTGTCCGCATCGGCGAAGAGAATGTCATTTTCCTTGGCGTATTTGCGGTATAAATAAGGCAAGTAGGCGTCTGCTTCGTTTTCCTTCTCCACGAGAATCACTGTTTGACGGAATCCTTTCCCCGACGAAGCCAACAGAGAATCCGACGCGACAGTATATTCATTTCGTTTATCGGCATCCTCCGGATAGCAAATCTGAAGATTTTCGGCAACGTCATCGTCGTTTACATAAGGGGATAGCTGCTTGATGTCACCGACAATGATCCAGTGCTTGCAAAGAACTGCCGGTACCAAGAATTCCTGAACGGTTGTCTTGGAAGCTTCATCGAGAATCATGTAGTCGAAGGGAGCCTCGGTTTGACCTTTCGAATGAAGTTTCTCCATTTCCGCAAGTGCCGCTCCAAAGATAGTGCCCGCCACAATAGGGACGTTTTCTTGGATGATGCTGTAAAGCATCTCGTTATCTTTGGGTTCGCAGTTGTCCAGTAAGAATTGCTGCTCTGCAGTACGATTACCTTCTGGGATGTTTTGGATGCGGCTTTGAAGCGCTTTGGCCTCGGTTTTGGAGAAATTCTTTCCAAGAATGAATTTCTTGCCGTCCGGGCTAATTCTGTCGTTATCGCTATCGCCGTAGCGCAGCACGCAGGCTTTGTCCAAATGCACCTTCAGGCGTTCAAGGATGTTGTCAACGGCCACATTAGTAGAGGCTACCAGTAAAATACGTTTCCCCTTTTTAACCAACTTGACGATTGTTTCCAAAATGGATGTTGTTTTTCCTGAACCTGCAGGCCCCTCTTTTATCGTAAAATCAGGAGTTGATAGTACGTTACACACAAATTGACGCTGCTCGCTATTGCCGGGACGGTTGTTGTCCTTTAGAATCTCATATTCGGCATCGTCCAAAATCTGAGGCGCGAACGGCGGTAACTGGATATTTTCTGACTGCAAAAGGGCTTGTAGCGCAGGTGGGATGACTTCGGGAATAGCGTGCCTTTCTTCAAACGAATCGACCTCGTTACGGACGATTTTGCTTAAATTGGCGCGTATTCCGCTGACATGCTCCATTGCCGATATTTCGGCCGCAATTTGGATTGTGCTAGGAGGCAAGCACAAAAGATGCTTGTCCTTGATTTTTTTGTCCAGAGCGAGGCAAAGTCGCTTCTTTTTCGTTATGGAATCAAATTGAACCTCGCTGGTGAAAACGCTTAACAGATTTTCTGGAAGTAACTGAGCCTTGGGAACTTCCTGTTCTGGGACCTGGTAACACTCTATCGTCTTTTCGAAGGAACGACAGATATCTTCGAACGAAGCGTTGGTACGGTCCGATTCTTTCAATTCATAAACATGCTTGATGTGGGTTCCAAATTCATCGGCGTACTCCTTGGGGCCGATATAATCAGGAACGGCTACGCATGTCTGGTATCCGTTTAGACGGAGTTCAATTTCTTTCTCCAATGCCTGGAGATAATTGACTGCTGTACACATAAGTTACTCCTTTATTATGCGCTTAAATAGCGGTTATAGTGTTTGTGATCCATGAGCAACAAGATTGACGAGTTGTTCATTCTGATTAGTCGAAAACAATCGGTAATCCTGCAGGATTTAAGCTGACTGTCGCGTTGGGTCTTGCGCCAGCGAACTTTCCCGGATTCGACAATCCGATTGGCTTTGACAAGAATTTTGAGAGGGACCGAACCCTCAGTTCGAATTGTGAAATTCATAAGTTTCCTTTTTTGTTGAACCGCAATTGCGGTGGTGTATTTTTTTCGTTGGGACTTATTCACCGTAGATGTCAATCTGCTGGTCAAGCTCGAAGGCTCGGCTAATCGGATGGTTTTCCCCGCCATCGAATACAAAGCTAACCCCCCGATTAGGGACAAAAGGGGACAACGCCCATCTAGGCAAAATGGGCTTTTTTTGCTTATTTTCTAGAAAATCAGAAAGTAGCGGGGATTAGAACTGAAAAGTTGTTATATTGTAATAGGCTCAGGTCCTCCGGCAAATTCGTGCTTAGGAAAGCAACAGAGATGGGCTGCATCCTGTTGCTCAATATCGCCAAGTTTTTTACTTTTCCCCTCCCTGATAAAGCTTGTTGTTGGGATTATCTTGGTTCGCGTGATTGTCCATACGAGCCTTGTACTGGCTGTTATTCGGGTTCATCTGATCCGCATGATGGTTCAGATTAGCTTGGGACTGATTCGATTTCATACATAATCCTTTTAGTCATTCACTTCGACATTGAAGTGTTAAGAAATTAGATTTTCCCCTTTTTAAACTCAATATGGCAAAGGCGGCGTGTTACTCCCAAAAAATGTTTGGTACTAAAAAAGCCATGGTCCTTACCATGGCTTTGAGGATTTGTAGGGTATGTAAAGATTTCTTATTTACTTGAATCTATCTCGATTGTCATTAAGATATTTAAGAATCTCATCAGCTTTGTAGAATTCGGCGACATCCCAACAATTGAACTGTGGATAATCTTTGCTGGTTTTGCTTCGTCCAATTTGGGTAGGATCGCCACCATAATCAATAAGCAACTTAAACATATCAAAGGCTCCATTCTCTATAGCCATCATTAGAGGAGTGTTTCCTACAAGTCCGTTAACATTGTGGCCATAGTTTGGATCCGCTTTATTTTCTAACAGAACTTTAGCTATTTCGTAAAGAGACTCGTTATCATACGATTTAGCTTTTTGTTTTAATTCAGCTTCATTTATAGAACGCACAAAAGGATCATCCATCATTGAATTGACGAATTCAGCAACTTGATCATTTGTTTTCCCTCGAAGAAATTCAAACTGCCGTCGGAATCCATCATAAACTTCAGGACTAGTTCTTTTATTTATAAATTTTTCCAAAGAGATCTTATTTTTATAATGTTTTACGACTCTATAAAGGAGAGTCTCTCGATCCGTTGACTGTATTGCACATTCATTATAATTTTCAGTAGATATCTTTGCTCCCATTTTGATTAGTTTTTTAACGACACTAACATCGCCACAAAGAACAGCCTTTCCCAAGCAGGTTTCTTTTTTCTTGTCAAGAGGAACATTGACAGTCTTAGGATCGTGTACTTTACTACTAATTAAATCAAACAGTATTTTCCCAATTTTTCGTTCTTCTTGGTTGTTGTCGGGAGTCATATGCTCTAAAGCCCAAAATAGTGCCGATTCTCCAGATGAAGTCAACTTATTTACGTCAGCGTTAAGTTCAAGTAATTTTTTTACGGCATCAACATTTTCAAATGCGGTAAACCATACTAGTTGGGGCCACTTTTTCCAATCTGTCACATGCATATAATTTGGATCAGATAATACAGGTTCCTTTAGTGAGTCTTTGTCTATTAATAGAGGCACGTCTACATTCTTTTTTAATGGGATAATTTTTTCATAACCAGTTATCATTTCTTTTGGGAGCATTTTAAAGAAATTGCATATCCATTGGTCTACTTCCCAGTCTTCTACAATGAGCTCCTTTGCTCTTGAATTTTTGTTGACATGAAAGTCCCAATAGTTTTTTTGTTTTTCTAAAACTTCTTCAGTAGTTGGTTTCTCTGTCTTTATGGGTAATCCAAAATGACCAAATAATATTCCATAAGCTTTCATTCTTTTTAAGAATGGACCGTCTTTACGACCGTCTTTACCAAAGCTTCCAACAGACAAAGCTAAATCAAAGAAGGTAAATTCTTTCCGAAAAGGATAAAAAAAGAGATTCCTCCTATCCGCAGAATAAAGTGCTAGGGGGATGGCTTCTTCAAAAATGGAGATTGCACCTTTATAATCGCCTGTTAAAACTTTGGCTTCTGCTTGGAGTAATTTGCTTCGCCATCCAACAGCAGGTTCTTCGGCGCCATAATTATCGCACTTTCGCTCAAAAGATTTGACAATTATGTCGTAATCGGCATTTTTTTGGATAGTCCTTTCCCACATTGTTTTTTGTGAGTCAATAAATTTCTTATGAGCGACATCTGTTATATTTTTATACAAATCGCTTGGAGTGTCTAAATATTTTCTTTCATTAAATATATTGTCAAATATGGTGTTTATATCTAAATCATCGGGAAGGACTTCTGCCCGAGTATTGTGCATTACCATAGAAATGAAAAATATTTCGCAAATTTTTGCATATTTATCGCTAAGTTTAGTTTTATATTTCCTGATACATGCGAAGAGATTCTCCATAGTTGTTTGTCTAGAACCGGTTTTCCATTCGGAGATTTTTCTACGCTCTTCGCCGTCAAACATGTCCATGAAATCGGGCTTTAATTCTTGTGCCAATTCAAAACCGTATTGAAGAGGCTTTTCCGTAATGAGCATCTTATGAGCAATTCTTGAATCGTTGCTAAAAATATCGCATACAAAGTCATGTATTTGTTTTAATCCACACTCTATTAAATATTTGTGGTAATCATTACTTGTTTTAAATATTTCTGCAGGGAAATTGTAAATTCGTCTTTGAATGGAATCGAAAAAATTATCGGATATTCTATTGATAAAGAGTTCGCATTTATTTTGTAAATGCCTAACGGGAGCATTTTTTTCTTTGATTTCGTATTTGAATGGCAATTGGAAAATCATATTCTTGAGATAGATGAGCATCTCAATGTCCAAATAGGAACTTGTTGCCATGCGGTCCAAATGCTTGTCGTAGTTACCTTCGGGACGTGTTCCTAATATGCGGGAGATTAATCGCAAAAGGTCTGCGATTATAGGGAAAGGAGGCGAGAATTTGTTTTCGTTATCCATAAAACTAATTATCCTCAATCGTCATAACATTTTTTTCAAATTTAATATTTGAATATGAAAATGGGGGCTTTATCAATGTTATGCTACTCCCAAAAAATGTTTTGCCTTTTTTGACAAAAAAACGAAATTTTTACTTATAAATATTCCGCAGGCTAACCCCTTCTCTCAAAAAACGGATTTTTACATTTTCTGTAAAACCCGTTTTTTCTAGCCAAATTGAACCATTTCCACAAATTTTTTCATATATTCCCTACTATGGACACGGAAAAGAAAATAGCCCTGATTATCGACTGCGACAACGCCAAGGCGGACGCCATCTACGGCATCATGGAAGAACTCTCCAAGTTCGGGGAGACGAGCATCCGCAGGGCGTATGGCAACTGGAAAGGGAGCAACCCCTGGGAAGAGGTCCTGCATCCGTTTGCGATTCAGCCGATACAGCAGTTCCCCTACACGAAGGGGAAGAATGCGACCGACCTCGCGATGACTATCGATGTGATGGAACTCCTATTCACAGAGAGTATCGACATTTTCGCCATCGTGAGCAGCGATTCGGATTTCACACCGCTCGCCATGAAGCTCAGGGCAAAGTCAAAACAGGTAATCGGGTTCGGCGAAGAAAAGACACCGCAGCCGTTCATCGACTCGTGCAATTCCTTCATCTACATCGACAAGTTCAAGAAGCCGACTGAATCGGACGAGGCGACAAACAACATCGAACCGCTTGATCGCAACAAGCTGCGCGGCAATGCAAAAATCATGAATGCCATCCGCAAGGCAATCAGCGAGGAAGCCGACGAAGCGGGCTGGGCCATCGCATCCAAGATTTCACAGCAGATCAACCGCCAGATTTCGCTGAGTCCCAAGAATTTTGGTTACGCCAAATGGCCCGCCCTTATCCGCGCCACGGAGTATTTCGAGGAAGGAAAGAATTCCAAGGGGCAGCAGGTTTTCCGCATCAAGAAGAAATAACGCTATTTTTCACAAAAGCGGGACAGCGATTGCCACGGGTTCTACGAACCCTCGCAATGACACGCGAGGAGAGAGCAGCAGAACCGCTTGCGGGTTCTATCGCCGAGCCGAAGCAGTCATGCGCTCTGTGCAATGACGCGAAACGCATTGCACTTTAAATCTCAAATTATTTATATTCCCTACTATGCGCGTCACGAATAAACTCATGATTGTTCTCGCTTTTTTCCTCGCCGTCGCCGGCATCATCCATGGCGAAGACGAGATGTATTTTCACGACAACGAGAGCAACGTGGGGATGACCATTTTCCGCTGCGACGGAGTGTACCTGGCCTATCTGGACAACCAGAAAAAGTGGGAGCGCCTGCACTTTGCACCACGCGGAGTCGGCCTGGACGACGGGGGATTCGCCTATGCGGTCGCGGATGTCGACCGGGCTTACGGAGGGCTCGCCGGCTTATCGGGCGAGCTGCGCGTCCTGAGGGTCAACGAATCGCACCCTGTCGCCTTCAAGGAAATACTCAAGAGGGGCTTGATCGAGGACTACGACCCCGCGCGCTACAGGTTCTGGGGACTTCGCATCCTGAAGACAAAAAGGGGGACGCACATCGCCACGAGCACCAACGGCATCGCCTACCGCCTGTATAGGGACGGGAATTTCGTAGGGAGCTACAAGACGACTCTCGAGCTCGAGAGGGATGCCGGACTGAATACCATGATGGATTCTACCGTGACGCTGCAAAGTGCCGGGAAGTTGCCGTTCTACGTCATGCGCCTCGGGAAGACGTATTATGCATACGCTTCGCATATGGACTTGAACAAATGGACTCCGCTCCTGAACAGGATGTTCAAAAACGATCCCGTGTACTTTTCCCTGGAAGACGGCGAAGCCGCGGAACTCCAGACAACTGCACTCAAGGTGAACGGCGGGAAAAAGAAATACGAAAACGCCCCGATGTTCGTCGATTCGGTCGACCTCTTCCAAAAAATCCGGTACGACGCTCTCGCCCACCATTTACGCTTGAAGCCCTGGGAAGAAGGCGCATCCCTGGAAGAGGCGGAATTCCGGCAGTACCAGGACAAAAGCGGCCAATACCTGATTGTCTACCTGGATAAAAATTACTGGGTCTACTACGAAGACCATTCGGAACAGAAGAAGCGGCTGCTCGGAAAGTTCCGCAAGGCCTCCGATGTCGACAAGGCACTAAAGCGACAGTAATCGTGACTCAAATCACGTTCGCCCTCGACGATTGTTTCTCTCTGCCGGAACCGAACGGGGAATCGCATCAGGGCTGCTGGTACACCTCCGACGAAACGTCCGTGACCGAGTTCGAAGTGACAGCCGTCGGGCTGATTACCAGGACATGGACCGTCGAAGGCGGGAAGGTCATGAGAACCACGGACTACGATGACGGCAATGCGCCATCGGTTGAATAAGAATCCAGCATGAGTTCTCTGGATGATGCCTTGGCAGAAGAAAAGGATGGCATCTGCAAAAAGATAAAAACCGCAATGTGCAAGTAATATGAATAGAATTCCGGCCGCGAGGCCGGATTTTTTTATACTGTTTTTTGAATTTTTGATTTTAGGTTCAAAAGAATATATATTTCCGTTATGAAGGTCATAAAGAAAATAATACTCTTTGTATATAATCTCATCGTCGGGTCAATATTCAAATTGCTGTTGTGGGGGCTCATGGCGGGCGTCGTATTCGGCGTATGCATTTTCTTCCCACCGTCACACTGGATAAATGTACTGGATAGCGAGCGCCTGACCGAAGAACAGGCAGCCGAAATCGCCCCAGAGATTACCCTTAAATGGGCAACCGAGACAAGCAAGCTGATCACTCGCGAAAAAGCAGCTACCGTAAAAGCCGGAACCAAGGTCAAGGTGCTTGGAGTCTTTGATGTTTTCGCAGAAGGCGTACTGTGGCATATATATTATGACGAAGCCCAATACCTTATTCAATTGCCCGATGGAAGTAAGGTTATCGCGAAACTGCCCGAAGCCGCCAAATTGGCACGCGCCATAGTCCTAAAAACGGGCGACACGGTCAACGTGCTGGACGTCAACAAAAAAAAGAATACCTATTCATTCAAGACCTCCGACGGAAAGGTCCACAAGTACAACGAGCTCCTGTTTATTCCGTCCACGCTACCGATATACTTCGAAAACACACTTCAAATCTATGCAAGCCACTTCGAAATCGTGAACAAAGTATACAAGCCACTTCCTAAACGTGGGCTGGCATATGTTCCTACAGGTATCTACAAGAAAAAATACACGATAGACCTGTTCGCTGGCAGGTACGGAAAAATTATAGCGCGCGGCCTATCGGGCGTATTCGACGCCCTCCTGATGATACTTTTCATTTTTGTTGTCACCTTCAGCATTTCCCGTCTATTGACAATCATCCCAGTAGGCTCAAACAGTACATTAAAAACTATCGGAGGCCTGTTGTACATTCCGCTTTTCGCCGCCTATCTGCTCTTTGTATGCGGAGTAAGCGGCAACATTTTGATATTGATCGGCGGACTCGTGCATGCCATAAAAAAGACAAACGAGCAAATTGTATTCCACCGTTGCGACTTGTGTCACCATGCATACAAGCTGGACCACCTGGGAAAAGTGCTGATGGACACACTCATCGAAAATACACGCGGGACATTCCACGATACCGAAAGCATGAAGGTCGGGGTAGAAAAAACCGTCGAGCGCGATCTGAACTCGGGATACCAGAGGGAAATCGGAAGCCGGGACATCTACAAGACGCGTTCCGTTTCTGGCGAACGCTGCAAGACCAAGCGCACCGAAACATGGGAACACCGTTTCTACTGCCAGCATTGCAAAAAATACAGCACCTTCGAATTCCAGGTCGTAGAAAAGAGCGAATCGTACAGCAACGTGAAAAAAAGCGACTGGAGATAATCTCCTAGCCGCTCCTCCGAAAATAGGTATATATTTCAGGTATGGCAATCTCGCGGCCCACATTCCGGCATGCACTCCCCGCACTCCTGTGCGGAGCGTTTTCGCTTGCAGCGGGGCCGTTTGCCGTCGCAGTTCATGCAGCGAACGCCGCGGGAATCGCGGGCGTATTCGATGCCGGATGGTCAACCGCCTACTACCCGCAGGATTCCATCACGCACATGCACCAGCGCCTGCACGCGCTCGGGATGGACGAAGTCGTGTTGCAATATGCCGCGGTCGAGGCGACGCACCTGTATTACCCTTCGCAACTGGATTTTCTGCAAAACACGCAATACAAGAACAACGAGCTTTTCCCCAAGAGCATCGAGGCGGCAAAAACTGTAGGCACCAAAATCTGGCTCGGGCTATACTACAATGGCGACAACTGGTATACGCCGCCGACCGCCGAGCAACTTGATACTTTGTCTGCACGCAACCTGAAAGTGCTTGAAGAAATTTACGCGCTGTACGGGAGCGAGACCGTAGTCGCGGGCGTGTACATTCCGCAAGAAATTGCGCGCTACTACTGGGACGGCCTGCGCGATGACGCGACTCCGGAAATGCTCACGGAACACTTCTTGAAGCCCGTTACCGAGGCCGCGCAGGCGAAGGGCTGGAAGGTGATGGCGGCCCCGTTCTACAACCAAAACCTGGAAACTCCCGAGAAACTGCAAACGTTCTTCGAGAACCTCTTTGCCGCAGGATTCAAGCCCGACATCATCGCCGTGCAGGATGGCGTAGGCGCGAGCGACGCAGGCAAGCACCATGCCGAAACTACGAACGTGGGCAACTACGAACGCGCGGTGGCCGAGGCCTGCAATCAATACGGGATTGAATTCTGGGTGGATATGGAACTGTTCCGCACCGACGACTCGCACGCGCTCGCAGACAGCGCAAGGATCTCGGCGCAACTCGACACCGCATACGCCGCGGGTGCCGTAAAGGTCATCGGCTACGACCTGGCCGTTCTCGGGAACGCGGGCCTCAATTCCCTCGAGAAGTGGAAACTGGAATCGAGCGTGGAGCCACCGGCCGGAATTGCGGCACCTCGTACCCGCAACGAAAAATCGCAGAAACGCGAACTCTTCCTGAACGGGCGTTTACAGAACAGCCGTTCCCTGAACGAGAATTCGCAGTATTTCAAGGCAAACGGCGCGAAGGTTAAGCAGAATTAACGCCCACCGGGCCGCAAAAAGTATATATTAGTAGCATGAAGAATCTAGTGGGTTTAGGAATCGCCCTCACCATGGGCTTGGCTACGACTATCTATGCGGAAAGGTGTCCTAACGCATGGCCCGCGGAGGGCGAAAACTACGCCTCCGGCACGATAGACGGTACAAACTACAGTTACGAAGTCTGGCGCGATGGCTACAATGCTTATTTGGAGTGCTACGATGATGGCGGCTACTTAGTTTACTCCAAGGTCGCGGACGCTATCGTGCGCTTTGGTCCCAAGTTCGACGAGCCAAAGACCTTCGACCAGCATGGCAACTTTGCGGCGGACTACAAGTTTCGCACAAAAGGCGGCGGCTTCGGCACCCCCTATTTTCTGGTTGGCATCCAAGGCAATACCACCGAGCCGAAAACCGAATTTTATATCATAGACTACTGGATAATCAGAGATACAGCCGACACATCTGCTTTCGGAACCAGACTCGGCGAATTCACCGTCGATGGCGACACCTACGACATCTGGCAGAACACTGCCAACAACTACTTGGGCGTCCAGGGCGACATATCGTACAAGCGGTATTACAGTATTCGCCGCACCGTACGCGACAGCGGCCACATCGACATTACCGCCCACTTCAAGAAGTGGGAAGAGCTCGGCCTGAAGGTGGGCAAGATAACCGATGTCATGGCGCTTGTGGAAGGGTATAAGGGGCAGAGTTCCATCAACTATTTTCAAATTGACTACTTCAACATCACCGAAACGGCAGATACTACCGGCACAACATCAGACAGCACCGGCACGACAGCGATTTCAAGGCGCGCAAGCCTTCCGCTCCTAAAGGGCGACGCACGCGTGTTTGACATGCAGGGCCGCTACCTCGGCACCGGCGAACAAAAAATCAGCCCTGCCGTCAGGACCGTGAAGAAGCGTTAAATCACTTCACGCACCTAAGGCTATACATTCCGTATAATTCACAAACCCACAGAAGTACATACTCGTCTATTCCGGAACCACCCCAGCAAGACATGTAATTCGAATTTCTTGAGGACGTCCAATAGCGGGCGCCCCATCTTTGTCTAGAAAAGCTCCACGAGCCTGCTTCATCACGCACCGCTCCGCCAGAGGGCAACATGGTAAACCCGGACTCGTTCGTATACGTCCTGTGAGCGACGAACCTGTTTTCATTCATTTCATACCACTTATGCGGACTCAAAAGGTATTCAGCCACATAGGACATGTGGTTGGACGTTTCGATATTGTATTCATGACCGAAATAGCGTCCCAGCTCGATAAAGTCCGAATCCGTCGGTACATGGAATCCAGCGGGGCAAATTCCTGCCACATGTTTCTTATCGTCAATGTAATCTGCCGACAAATCGCATTCCGAAGAATCCTGAGGGCATTCTTCCAAAGTCTTTCCCACCGCCACATGCCACGGATAAAGCCTTCCGTACATATCGCAATTTGCAGAATCATTGTCAAAGCAGTAACTGGAATCTGCCGCATAGTTCAGGTTTTGCGCCATCCAGACCTGGTCACCCAATTTCAAGGTGCGGTACACGTGATTATCACGCTCATCGAGCAGTTCGCCGTATTCCACATCCGGATTCAACAGGCTCACATCTTGGCAATCGTACTTTGAACAGTCATACTGTTTAGAGGGAATCTTTGCAGGCTCAAAGAATTCAGACAAGGTGTAGTCCGAAAGAGAATCCGTCCCTATATACAACTTCGTCAATTCTACGATATTGACATTCTGGTATTCATCTTCCACCTTCAAGCGGATCTGGTAATAATCCGTATCGCCCCAGCGGATATCATCGAGAGTCGTATCCAAGACATTCAACAGGTAATTGGTCGTATCTTTTTTCAAAACGACGGAATCAGAATAAATCGTCTCGTATTTTTCTTTATCATATTCAGCGGCCTCCAAATAAACCTTCGCAATCCTTTCTGCACCATATACGGGCTGAATCAAGTCAAAAGAGAATTTGAACTGGGTCATGTATTTGTCGCTGACCCTATAAATCGAAGCCTTATAATCCTTCGGCACATTCACAATTTCAGGAGCACTTTGGTCGACAACGAATGTAGTATCCTTGACCGCTCCAATAAGCCCCTTTCGGACATTCAAGTTTTCATCGATGGCCCAAGCCAGTTTTTGATCAATCGTGCTATCTGCACCATCGGTCATCAACAATTTCAGGTACATGCTCGTGTCAGGCGCCACAATACCGGAAACCGCCATAAAGCGCAAGGTGTACCGGCCTTCAGGCAACACACCCCAAAGCGAATCCACGGAATACAAAAGCCACGGGGTAAAAGTATCGGGCTTGTAGAATTGCTTTACGGTATCGCCTTTAGAATTCATCAACATCATCTTGTAGATATGCTCGCGGAAACGGCAACCATCGCAGAACACCTCTACATTCTTATGTTCTTCGGTAAAGTCAAGTTTCCAAGCAATCTTGTCAAACGTGCGAGTCAATAAAAATACAACATCGTAAGGCTTGCCGTATAATTCCAACACTGCCTTATAATAGCCATCTGCCAGTTTAGACTTTTTGTCCAGTTCAGTCAGATTGTAGCTCAGGTGCCATACGCGCGAATTAGCCGTATCCTGCACCACCTTCACTTTAAACGAGCCCACTTCCTTATACGATGCAGGAACACCGAGTGTCCTGTATTTTCCTTCAACGGATTCATCGTAATACAAGGTCCCCGTTTCAAGCTCAATTTTCTTGTCACAGCTAATGGTGTTGACTTTTGCCGTAAAATCAAAATCAAGGTCCGCGATATAGGAATCGTTCAATGGCCAAACCGGACTCAATATTGGTGGCACACTACAAGGAGTCTCGTACACCAACGCACTGCTACTCGAACTGGATTCGCTGCTGCTCGATTCTTCCGGTGCGCTGGAGCTATTGTCGTCGCCGCATGCGCAAAGGCCTACACAAAACGCAACGGCCAGCAAGCAATCAAATAAAAAAGAATGATTCTTCATTTTTCCCTTAACATATTGAGTTTGTATAAAAATATATAAAAAACGGCCCGGATAATTCCGGGTCGTCTTTTAACTTTTGCTTTCGCGGGTTATTTCACGAAAGCGCCGTAGATGGCCTTGATGGCCTTCTCGGTATCGGCTTCGTCAACACCGGTGATGATGTTGATCTGCGAAGAACCCTGGTCGATAATACGGACGTTCACCTTGTTGTCGGCGAGAGCGGTGAAGAGCTTTGCAGCCACACCGATCTTGTTCGTCATGCCATGACCCACGGTAGCGATGAGCGAGATGCCCGGGAACACCTTGATACGGTCGGGGCGCATCTGCTGCGTGATGTCTTCGAGAACCACGTCCTGCACGGCGTCGAGAGCCTTGCTATCCACAACGATGCTCATGGAGTCGATGGCGCTCGGGCACAGTTCGTAAGAGAGGCCTTCGCTTTCGAGCACGGCGAGCACGCGGCGACCGAAACCGACTTCCTTGTTCATCATGGACTTTTCGATGTAGATCATCGAGAAGCCCTTACGGCCGGCGACACCCGTAATCGGGAGCTTCGCTTCTTCCGGAGTGGGGCCGATGATGGTGCCAGCGTCTTCGGGGCGGTTCGTGTTGCGGATATTGATAGGAATCTTCTTCGCGCGGCACGGGGCAATGGATTCGTCGTGGAGCACGCTGGCGCCGGAGTAGGCGAGTTCGCGGATTTCGCGGTAGCTCACGTATTCGATGGGCAGCGGATTCTCGACGATGCGCGGGTCTGCCATGAGCATGCCCGAGACGTCGGTCCAGTTTTCGTACTTGGCGGCATCGATGCCGTTGGCAAGGATTGCGCCCGTGATGTCGGAGCCGCCACGGCTGAAGGTCTTGACTTCGCCACGGAGGTTTGCACCATAGAATCCCGGCAGCACGTAAAGCTGGTTCTCGTCGGAGAGGGCCTTCGCGATGTCTTCGTAAGTCTTCGGGACAATGCGGTACTTGTCGTCGAAGGTAATCAGCGGGAAGGTATCCACGAAGTTTGCGCCCAGGTACTTGGCCATGAGGCGTGCACACAGGAATTCACCACGGCTTACCAGGAAGTCGGTGCTGACGGATTCGGGGTGGTTCTTCAGCTTGTCCTCGAGGCTGTCGAGGTCTTCGGTCAGCTTGTCTTCGAGACCGAGGTCCTTGCAGATTTCGTCATAGCGCTGACGGATCAGGTTCCACGGGGTCGAGAAGTCGAGGCCCTTGGAGGCGAGGTCGTAGGTGCTGTAGAGGAGGTCGGTAAGCTTTGTTTCCTTAGGATTGCGCTTGCCGGGGGCGGAAACGACGATGACCTTGCGGTTCTTGTCGGATTCAACGATGGCCTTGATCTTCTTGAACTGGCCTGCATCGGCGACAGAGCTGCCGCCGAACTTACATACGATTCTTTGACTCATTTTTTCCTTTCGGGCCACCAAACCTCTCGGCTTCGAGCGCAACCGCTTTCCTCACGGTCGTCGTGCCCAAGCCTACCCATCTGGCCAGCCACTTGGTTTTTGTGTCTATGTCTGCCGAGGAGAATCCCCGAGCGCGGACAAAGATAGAAAAACGGAGAAAGTGCGGCAAGGTTTTGTAAAAATTGCGACGCAAATGTAAAAAAACGGCATCGGCAGGGAACAAAATGGCGTTTCAATCGTTTTTAGGGTAGGAGACACCCATGAAACAACCGAACGAACTGCTGAACATCGCCGCAAAATCCTCCGTCCCCGTCCTCATCCAGGGGGAATCGGGTGCCGGGAAGGAGGTCGCCGCACGCTACATCCACGAACACGGCCACCGCAAGCACGGCCCCTTCATCGCCGTCAACTGTGCGGCGCTTTCGCAGAACCTGATCGAGAGCACCCTGGAAGGTTCGATAAAGGGTGCATACACCGGCTCCGAAAGCGACCAGAAGGGAATCGTGCGAGCCGCGAACGGCGGAACCCTTTTCCTCGACGAAATCGGGGAGCTGCCCCTGGAGGCGCAAAGCAAGCTGCTGCGGATACTGCAGGAACGCACGGTAATGCCCGTCGGAAGCACCCGGAGCATCCCCGTCGATTTCAGGCTCGTCTGCGCCACCAACAGGAACCTCAAGGAGGAAATCTCCGCAAAGCGATTCCGCGAAGACCTCTTTTTCAGGTTGAACGTATTCCCGGTGCAGATCCTTCCCCTGCGCGAACGCGACGATTTCGACGACATCGCCACGTCAATATGGAACGGTATTCTCGATAACGTAAGCACGGCCACCCTCGAAGAGATTCCAAACAAGCTCACCGCCTACAACCTCGCGGCGCTACAGCGGTTCAGCTGGCCCGGAAACGTGCGGCAGCTGAAAAACGTATTGCAGCGGTTCGCCCTCCTCTGTCCGCACGGAATCAAGCTCGAAGAAATCCTCGAAGAAGAATTCGCCACGCCGGCGGTGTTCGATTCCAAAAAGAACATCATGCGCATCTGGACAAGGCGCCGCAAAAACGCCCCCGACTGGGACATCATCAAGGACGCCCTGGATTCATGCGACTGGAACAAGTGCAAGGCTTCAAGGAAACTCGGTATCAGCAGGGGCTGCCTCTGCTACCAGATACAGAAGCACGGATAGCGAGAAGGCTAGAACCTGTAGCTCACTCCGAGGTAATGGTTGCCCGAAGCGAGAGCCGGACGCGGCGAATAACCGTAATCGAACACGCAGGAACCGAAGGCAATGCCGATACCCGCACTCAGACCGTCCTCGGTTTCGGGGCGCAACGCATAGCCGGCGCGAAGCGAAACAAATTCCTGATACGAAATTTCGCCACCGAAGCGCCATTCAAAATCTTCCATGTCGGCACGCCTGTAGATATCGGCGGAGAGGTGCACGTCCCACATGCTTTCCAGGTGCAGGAGGCTACCTACAGGAATGGAACCCGTGATTCCCGCCTGCAAGGCCATCGGGGCGGCTTCATGTTCGCCGCTGTATTCGCTTTCGGTCACGTAGCCGAAATTCGTAACTGTCGCACCGAACGCGACAAAGCGATTCACACGGTAGGATGCGCCCGCATCGGCCAAAATGCCTAGCGTCGATTCATCGTCGATCGCCTGGTAGGCAAAACGCGTCTGCAGCGACCATGCGAACGGGCGGCCGTGATTGCCGATTCCCGCCTGGGCCGCCCAAGCATAGGCCGAATAGTCCGACGTGACGAACCCTTCCTCGTCGCGGCCCTCGATATCGCCATAGCCCAGGAACTCGAGCCCCATCGAAAGCACGAACAGGTCATTGAGCGGAAGCCCGTAGTAAATGGAGACAAAGTTGTCTGCACCCGCATCGCCAAAGACAATCTGGCTGAACCCGATCTCCGCCTGCGAGACGGTCGTGGCGGCCAGCGGATTGCGCGTCAGTTCGGAGAGGCGCACGGGAGAAGCGACACCCGCACCGGATAGGGCCGCACTTCGAGGCGACGCCTGCATCGAGAGGAACTTCATCGTCGTGCCCCCGAGCCCCGTATTCCAGTAGCGGCCGCTCGCGGCAAACGCGGCGACGCTTAGCAGAAGCAGGGGCAGGAGGATTTTCTTGGACATATGGGACAAGATACAAAAATTAGCCGCGCCAGCCTTCCATGATCTTCATGCAGCCGGCAAGGAGCTCGGCGGAACGTTCCTTGTCGCCCGTTTCCACGTAGCAACGGAACTCAGGAGCGTTGCCGCTCGGGCGCAGGTGCACAATATCGCCGGAATCGAACTCCATGCGGTAGCCGTCGGTCTCATCGATGGAGACGATGTCGCCGTGGAAGGGTGCGGGCATCTTGCCGTCGGCACCGGGTTTCGCGAAACGGTTCGGCTTGGCAGTAAGCGCACCGAAGAGCTTGTGCCCGAGCTTCTGTTCGCGGATTTCGGCAAGCTTCGCTTTCGATGTCGCGGTCGGGAATTCCTTGAGGCGGTCGCTGAGCGTAAAGCGTTTCGGGAGTTTCTTCAGGAGGTCGACGACGCAGAGGCGTTCTTCACGCACGCGCACCATCACCGCAAGCATCGGGAGCAGGGCGTCACGTGTCGGGAGAGCCGGCAGCGTTCGCGTGCCATCCTCGAATTTGCGCGTGAGGTCGGTCTGCAGCAGGAACCCGCCGTTCGCCTCGTAGCCAGCGACAGAGACGTTTGCATCGTTTGCATCCACCAGGCTTTCCATGCCGGCAATCACGTAGGGGCTACCGATGCGGGTGCGGCAAATTTTCTCGAAGCTGCCGCATTTTTCGAGCGACGTGTTGCAACTCACCGGAGTTGCAATGCGCTTGATGCCAAGCGCCTGGGCAGCCAAAATGCCCAGCACGTCGCCACGCAGCCACATGCCGGTATCATCTGCCAAAAGCGGGCGGTCAGAGTCGCCGTCGGTGCTGAAAATCGCATCGACAAAATCCTTGTGTGCGAAATCGCGGGCAAGGTCTTCGTCTTCCTTGCGGATAGCTTCCGTATCGACCGGGATAAACGTCTCGCTGCGAGCGAAGGGCTTCACCGTGGCACCCAGGCTCTCGAGCACCTTCACCACAATGTCGCGGCCCACGGCGGAATGCTGGTACACGCCGATGGTGAGGCCCGAGAGAGCCCTGCTGCCGAAGAACGCGGGGTAGCGCTTCAGGTAGTTCTCTTCAGCTTCCATCTCCACGGCGGGGAGTTCCGGGGCATTCTTCAGCATGCCCTGCGCGTCAAAAATGCTCTCGTCAAAGTCGACGGACTGCGAAACGATTCCCTGTTCGTCCTTCTTGGAAATCTCGCCCTGCGGGTGGTTGAACTTGATGCCGTTGCGGTCGGCCGGGATGTGGCTACCCGTGACCATGATGGTCGGGAGCGCCTTGTCGATGCCGTACAGCGCAATCGCCGGACTCGGGATGCGGCCGCAGTACACGACCTTCCACGCGCTGTCCTCGCCCGCCTTCACGAGCGCCTTCAGAATGCGTTCCGTACTCGGGCGCAGGTCACCCGCAATCGCAATCGTGCGTTCGCACTTGTAGCTCGCCTCGCAGTACTTGATAAAGCAGCGCGCGTAAACATAGCACACGCGGTCCGTCATCGCCGTCACCAGGCCGCGGGCACCGCTCGTGCCGAAAGCCACGCCGGACTCTTTCATCACATCTTGCATCGAAATGCTCATAAAAAACCTCTCGGGAACAAAAATACAAATTTGCGGTCGCTACAGAATCGCCCGATAAGCCTCGACAAGCTTTTCCATCGAGACGGCGCAGTTCGCGGGCGATGTCGAGGGCAGCTTCACGGCATCGATTCCCACTTCGGCAGCGCAGTATTTCTGGTACAGCCTGTAAGCCGTGGCGCCCGTGCAAAAGATGCGCGAAACCTTCGAGGCCTTCACGAGACCGCTTATTTTGTTCGGAACCACGTCCTCGATGCTCGTGTCGCTCGCGCCTACGATAGTGCAGCTTTCCAGCACATCCCAGAGCGCAACATGGTGCTTTTTGAGCATGACTTTTTTCTGCGGAATGGTCGCGGGGGCATCTTCGCCCAGGACGGCGGCAAGCACTTTCCAGAACCGGTTCTGCGGATGCCCGTAATAGAACCCCACCTCGCGCGACTTGGGAGACGGAATCGACCCCAGCAGAAGCACACGCGATTCCCGGTCGTAAACCGCCGGAAACTCGTGCGACACCCTTTCCCGTTCAAGCGCCATCGTTACGGCTTCCCGCCATAGATAATATAGTCGCCGTTTGCGTCGGTAAACTTGATTGCCCCTCCCGTATGTTCAAAACGGTAGGCGGGCCTTTGTCTGGGGAACCGGTCATCCTGTATAAGATAGAAGCCGTTGTCTATCCTGACATAGCTCCCGACGAACCTTGCCGAATCGGAACTGCACCGCTCCAGTTCCAGGGTATCGAGATCATTGCCCTTCCTGTCGCTCAGTATCGCCCCGCAGGTCGAGAAGTACTTGTCGAGTTTTTCGTAGCGAATGGTATAGTCGTCCGTTTCGGCCTTCTGGGGTAGCGTATCCTGTGCAGAACTGCCTCCCTTTCCGCACCAGTACGAATTCATCCTTACCGGATAATAGCTTGCATCCTTCGTCCAGTGGAAATCGTCGTCCCATCCCATCAGGTGGTGGTCGTGTTCCTCCCCCCATTGCTCGAGCGCTACGCTCACGAGGGCCGTAGAATCATCGACGAGACCTACAAATCTCCAGGTATGGCTTTCTTTCTCGATTTCATAATCCGTCATGGAGCAGCCTGTCAATAACGCTGCGCACAGGAATGCGGTAAACGACAGGAACTTCACGAAGCGAGCATTTCTCATTCTTCCCTCCTGTCGCTAACGCAAATCGCCTGCACCATCGGGTAGAGGTCCTTGGGGCATTCGACAATCCCGCTCATAATGCCCTTCTCTCCATACCAGCCGTTGTCCGCCTTGGCATATTCAAAGCAGTACTGCGTCTCCGAATCCTTTTCCGTGCTGGTCCACACGAAGCTGTACTCTACATCGAAGATCCCGTAATCGCCGGAATCCTTCTTCTGCCTTACCCGCAGCGCGCGATCCTTCGCGATACTGAACCAATCCGCATAATTCTGGCACAGCCATTCATCCGCGCTCGGGATGTGCGACCCCTCGGGGCAGAAGTCCTTCGCCTGTTCCCAGGTCGTGTAGGAATTCTCGTTGTAATGGTTGAATACCACGTCGACCGTAGACGTGCCCCAGTCCGAAACGCAACTGATTCCGGTGATAGTCGCATCCGGGCAACCGGTCGATTCCACCACCTGCTGCTTCCAGTCCGTAAAGTAGGCATCGAACGATGCGCTCTTTCCGTCAATCGCGTCAAGCGCTACGGCACTGTCGCCGATCGCGGCACGAATCACCATCTCCCTCCTAAGATCGTTCATTCCCGTAATTTCGAACGGCGCACCTGTCTCCGAAACGACCGACTTGAGGTTCAATATCCCGTATTTGTCTCCGCTGCTGCTCAGACCGCTAATGTAGAACGAGTATTTCCATCCGTTCCTGGTTATGATGTAGTCACCATTCTCGTATGTGCCGCCGGCCACGTCTCTCGGATCATGGATATCCGCAAAGGCCGCATACTTCATGTCGTAGCGTACCTGTCCCCATCCATAGTTCGCCTCCGTGAACTTTTCGACGCAGCCGTAAAGCGCAGTGTCAGCTTCGTCCCAGAAGATGGATGTCCGGTCCGTGCCATTGAAGCAAAGGTCCGGCTTGTACTTGTTGCGCACTATCGCCCTGTGCACCTTGAGCTCGTAATCGGTGGCCTTCTCCCATACCGGGAAGCCGCACTTGTAGCCCACGCCGCCATATTCGACAACCTCGCCCTCGTTCGCCATCTCGCAAAGGTTTCCGTTCCTTACAGGTTCCGCAATGTCCGTATAAGACGGGACTTCCCAGTGGGAACCCGAGAATCCGGCCCTGGCCCTGCAGATATACAGGGTTCCATCGTACTTCTTCACATAGCCGGCAAGTTCCGGCTTGCATTCGTCTCCGTAGTAGTCTGGTATCAGGACCTCTTCCCATTTCGAGCCAGACCTGGGCCATTCATCCGGCCTGCATATAAAGTAGCCGACTGAATCATGGTGGGCCTTCTTGCCCCTCCCCAGGCTGTCACATTCGCCCAGGAAATAGGTATTCCTGTCGCTTTCCTTCCACACCGAATCCTTGCACAGGTAATACTTGCCTTCGATCAGGGCCATTTCGCCAGAGCGCCCGCCATTGCACAGGCCCTCGTGCTTACGGACAAAGATGTTCACCGGATCGCTCCATTGGTCATCCAAGGGCACCTTCCATTCCCAGATGACCCTGGAAAGCCAATCCGTGTGGCTCGCACAGACATAGTAAACCGAATCGTAAAGGACGCTGTCGCCTTCGACTTCGTTCCTGCATTCTCCGTAAAGATAGAGGAGCCCCTGCTTTTCGGGCATCTTCTTCCATTCCGCCCTTGCAGAGTCGCACACGTACACCACGTGCCCGAAACCGGCCGTATCACGCAGGGCGGGAGTGCATACGCCGATATCCTTTTCGAAATCCGTCATCAGGCGCCACTTGTACTTGTTCACGTATTCAGGATTGTCGCACACGAACACCTCCCCGTAATGGGCGCTCTCCTTGTTCTTTACGCTCGCAGTATCCTTGTAGTTCGAGCTATCGCATGACGGAAGCCCGAACGACTTTATCCAGAAATCCTCCCACCTGTTGCGGTTGAAGAGGGTGTCCCCAATCTCGGCTTCCGAAAAGAGGTCGCGCCAAGTCTTGTCTTCGCCCATGGCATCGCGCAGTTTCATGTAATTGGCAAAGAAGGCGGTATCGGGCTTTTCGATAATGCATATCTGGTTGATATAGACCGTCATGGATAAATCGCCCTGGACGTCGTAATCGAGCAGTGAACGGATTTCGCGGTTCGCTTTCCGCCTTGCGCCCTCGAGATCGAACCCATCCTCCTGCACTAGGAATTCGATGCGCTTGCTTTGCAGGGCGTCCGACAGGGAAAGCACCGTCACGCTGTCCTTGTCAATATCGGCATACTGCACAAAGTCCATCTTGAGTCCGCTGGAAGAATCCGCGTAGACGCAGGTAAACTTTATGCGCAATAGCGACGAAGCGAGATCCAACGAGTCGGAGGCAAAGGAAGTCGCACCGTTACGGTGGCGCACGAGTTTCACGTCGACCGTCCCGATGGAATCGAGACGCTCGTCAAGCAGCGTCACCTCGACAGCGACAGGGACAAGGCGCACGTGCAGGTAAAATCCTCCCTGCAAGGCGGTCCAGCGGCTTTCGGGATAGACACTCCCTTCGATATACCTGCCGCCCGAAACCGAATCGCCGCCCTCCCCGCCGCAAGCGACAAGGAATACGGACACCGAAAGCGCGGCCATCAGCAAAAGCATTTTCACGAAGTTCCGCATCATTCCTCCTCCCCGTCCTTGAAGCACAACGTCTGCACGCCCGGATAGAGATCGTTCGGACATTCGACGGTGCGGCCCAGCGGACCGGTATTGCCCTCGTAGCGTACCTCATAGCAGTAATGCGTTTCCGAATCCTTCGAAGCCGAAGTCCAGTAGATATCGTAGAGGTAGGTCGTCCCATCGTAGCGGACCTTCAGCGGACTGTCCTGGCTATAGCGCTCTTCCACCGGGAAGCTCTTCAGCAGATCTTCCGTCCACTCGGTCGTATCGGGCAGGTGGAAACCATCCGGGCAGAAGCCCGCCGCCTTCTCGAAATCCATGAACGAATCTTCGCCAACGCGCGTGAACCGCACGCCGAAAGCGGGGAGCACGCCATCCGAATGCATATACTGCGCGATAAAGCTGTCGAAACTTGCGCTCTTTCCGGGGAAGGACTCGACCGCTATGGAATCGGCCCCCTTCTTGCCGGAAAGGTACGGAACCTTGTTCCTGAAAATCGCCCCGTATTCCTTGCCGCCGATATCCGCCTCGACATTGACGACACCGAAGAGCTTATACCAGGGACGCATCCTCTTGACGGTATACGTAAAATCCCCATGCCGGGCGACGATGGTGGAAGAATCCACGAATACTCCCCCGTCAAGAATGCCTATCCCGTAATTATTCCGTTCATCGAGCTCCATGTAGTCCCATTCAGGCGCCTCATCGCTGCATGCAGAGTAGGCGTTCGACGAATAGTAATTGCTTATCGCCTCGTTCCAGTAAATGGTCGTTCCTACAGGGCCATTCTTGCATTCGTCCTTGTGTTCCCGGCTGAACGCGTAAACGATGGACTCGGTGAAAGTCATTTCCCTCCACGCATAGCGCGCACCGTCATGGACACAGGTCCAGTAGCGGCCGTTGACTTCTTCCTTGCGCCCGCTTGTAGAATCGACGCAGAACAAGCCGTTCCTCTGGACAGCGGGAATGGTGTCCGCGGCCAGTTCGTACCAGAACGTGCCGACATATTCGCCGTCGCGATAATACCCGTGGCACCTGTAAACCTTGTCACCGTATTGCGCTATGTTTCCCAGAACGCACCGCTGCAAATCCTTGACCGGAGGAACGACGAACTCGTCCGGAATGCGGATCCACATAAATCCACCGTCACATCTAAAATATTCCCCGTCGCGGATCATGATATCGCCCTCTTCCCCGTAGTCTTCGTAATAGGCGGGCGACATGATGGGAACCCATTCCTTGCCCTTGCACATGTAGTACTTTCCCGTATCGAGCATCACCTTCTGCTGTTCGCGGTTGATGGTACACTCCCCGAACTTTTCGGCGGCGGTCACTTCGTGCAAGGAATCCTTCGCCGTTGTATCGGGAACATCGGCGGTATCGCGCGGGGCCACCGTATCCGCCGTGCAGGTCAAGGTATCGTCTACAATCCGCCGCGCCATGTCGTAGCGAAGCAGTGTCCAGTCGATATCCTTCTTCAGTTCGTTGCGGACAGTCGTGTCGCACTGCGATTGCCCGAGCCTGTAATACTCGATTAGCTTGTCCGAAATCTTCTTCCGGGAAAGGACCTCGTCCCACTTTTTCTCGCCGCCGACTGCCTTGGAGAGTTTCTTGAAATTCTTGTAGAAAGTCGTGTCCTTCATAAAGAACAGGCTGTAGAGATATGCGAAGGTTTCGAGCGTGTCGTATCCGTAGGGGGCGTTCTCGATACCGTATTTGAATTCCGTCTCCGGGTCGAGCAAATCGTGAATCGCTTGGTGCGAATGCTTCTGCGCAAGGTCAAACGACTCGCCCTCCTTCTGTATGAGGTTTTTCAGGTACTCGCTTTCGAGAAGTCGGTACAGGTTGATGTTTCTCGCGCTTTTGTCAGAAAGCTTCGCGATGGAGCGGAACTGCATCTCGGTCGTGTCCTTCGAATCGCGGAATCTGCAGGTGAGGTCGAATTCCACATACGGTTCCGTGAAGAACATCTCCTTTACCTTGTAGGTAAAGTCAATCCTGTTCCGCTCGATTCGTGCCGTGACAGATTCCTGTTTATCCAGGTCCTTGTCCAGGGAGCCGATTTCGAGCTTTACCGGTTCCAGGAAGGATGCCAGGTTGAATCCCCCCTCGATCGAGCGGAGGGTATCGGCAGCGACTTTTTCGACTGCGCCGGAATCTGCTTCCTTGAGGCCGAATTCCCTGTCGCAATTCCTGTAATCGTCCGCATAGTACGTGTCGGTAGTGCATGCGGCCATCATGGCCATGCATATAAGCAACAGGATCGCTATGGAATATGGAGCCCGGAACATCTTCATGGTTCCTCGCTGTATTCGACCTTGACAATCGTATCCGGAATACCTTCAGGATAGTATTTGTTTATGGCCGCGGTGTCGTTCATCCAGGCGTATCCTGTCTTTTCTTCCGTGTAGCCCATGCTGGCGTATGTCGAATCGATATACAGGTAGGAACTGCAGATGTAGGGCGTGCCCCTGAATTCGCAGATGCTTTGCTGGTTCCACCTGTAGCATTCCTTGTATATGGACTTGAGCACGGTGTTCATGTCATTGACTTCTTGCCAGCTGTTCCCGCTGCAAAGGTAGAATGTCGAATCCTTTTCGGTGAGGGTTTCCTTGCCGTTAATGCAGTACCCGTATTTTCGTTCGTCGGGGGTGATGCGCCGCCAGTAGGGAATCTTGGGGTTCATGATATTGTTGCCTGTATAGTCGCATACGAGCACGCTGTCATAGAATTCGCTCCGGCGGTTCGCAACGGCAATCGTGTCCCCGCTCCGTTCGATGGAGCAGGATTCAATTCCGAGTGCGTTTTCGCGGAAGTTCGCGATGGGGTAGATGGAACTGTTGGCGTAGCTGTCAATGCCGCGGACTCCGATCCATCCGCTCTTGTCGTAGTAGCGCATCAAGGCGTCGGCGGCGCGCACGCGGAAAAGCGTATCGCCCCATTCCCCCTTGTCGATGGCGTCTTCGAGCTCGTGGAAATCGCTGTAGAATATGGAATCCGAAATGAAGTAGCGGCAGTAGACATAGGGCAGCAAATACTCGGGGCTGTTTGTGAAATACCCGCTTTCGAAGTTGTAATTCTCGATACCGAAAAAATCGTCGATACCTGCGTAGGCGAGCGCAGTCGCGGAATCGAGAGACAGGGAATCCGACAGCATCAGGCGCCTTATGGGTTTCGCGGCCAGCGCCGTATAAATATTGAGCGCCGGCGCATATTCGTCGACCGACGCAAACCGCGAGAACAGCAGTTTCGCCTTTTTTTCGTGGATGGTAGCGGAGGTATGCAAGGTTATCTTGACATAGGGAACCGGAGTCGTCTTCGGCAGCCTCAACGGCTCCGTTTGGTACGATTCGTAATACAGCATGGTGCTGGGAATCATCGGGTATGTCCGGATTTCGGTCAAGGACGAATCCAGCAGGGTCAAGGTTACCGAATCATGATGGATTTGCTTATCGAAGGCTACTATGGCGCTGAACGTCAGCCAATTATTTTGCGTTCCCTCGCCATCCGTGTCGATAGAACTGATATCGTCCGAGCAGGCGACAGACAGCGCAAGGGCGAGGCCCCCAATTATGCATCCTAACCATTTCATTTACTCAAAATATAGATTCAGGGGACATTTTCCGCAATAACGTTCCTCAGCAGTTTTTGCACTTTATCGGTTTTTGGAGGGTAAAAAGGGCGAAAAAATACCCCTCCTTTATTTTTTTTATGTATTTTTCCAAGTAAATACAAGTAGAGATCTACCCGAGAGGTTCCATATGAAACTGTCCTACCTTGCAGCAACCGCATGTCTCGCGCTTTCCCTGTCGGCCTGCGGCGACGATTCGCCGAGCGCCCCGACCACAAGTTCCGACAGCAACCAGCCCCAGAGTTCCACCGCCGTGGAAACATCCTCCACCAGCCAGGATAGCCAGACCGGCTCTTCCGACTCCGCGACGCAGAACCCGACGGAGAGCAGTTCATCGGTTGCACTGCAGCCCGAATCCTCCGCAGCAACCCCCGTCGATCCCTATGCCGTAGGGACGGACGTCGATGAACCTTCTTACAAGACGACCTGCACCGTGAAGCCCCTCGAAACCGGCAATGGCGACGCCGTCTACTGCGACACCACCTACGCGGGTCCCATCTTCTACGATACCGACGAGAGCGCCTACGACCCGACCGCCGCCGATTTCGGTTCCACCTTCGTCAGCATCAACAAGGTTTTCGCCTCCCTGAAAGCCGACGACAAGGTCGTGTTCGTGTTGCGCCATGCCGACAGGCAAGCAAGTTCCGGACGCACCTCCCACCTGACCGACGTGGGCATTTACCAGGCCCGTAGCGTAGGCGAAAAGATTGCATCCGCCGAAGGCGCCTACTACGCCCACTCCGAATACGTCCGCACGCGCGAAACCCTCGAGAACATCGCCGTCGGCCGCGGAGAAACCGAATTTGTCCACGACGCCTACCCCATCCTCAACGGCAGCTGGTACATCAAGGACAACGCGAAATACGACGAATACAAGTCCCAGGGCACCGACATGAACTACATGGTAACCACGGGCTGGGCATACAACGGCGAATACGCCGACGCCTTCTACGACCTGGACGAACGTACCAAGCAGTTTGTCGACGACTTCCTGGTGGGCGTCATCTCGAAAAAGAGCCGCATCAGCGTCGTGTGCTCGCATGACCAGTTCCTCGTCCCGCTCGTGATCTCCATCTCCAACAGGAAAATCGGGCTCCGCTATTTCGAAGACCGCCATTGGATCAACTACCTCGCCGGCATCGCCGTGGTCATCGGCGCCGACGGCAAGCAGACCCTCGTGCCCGTCAAGGGACTCAATAGCGGCACCAACTAAGTCTCCATGAAATTTTTCCGGGCCATATCCGCGTTAGCGGCGCTCCTGTGCCCGGCAGGTTGGCACAAGAACGGTTCCAACCAGCACGGGTTCAGCGCCCAGTACTACGACGCCTTCGAAAACAAGCACGAAGGGCAGGGAAAACACGCTCAGAAAGTGAAGCTCGGGCCCCGACAAGTTCCGAATTCCTAAAAAACGCAAAAAACATGCGGAAAATCACACTTCCGCACCCCGAAAATTATTCATTGCTTACGGAGTTGGCCTTTTGGAGGTCAACTTTGTATTTTATGCCCATGAATTCCCACGAGCTTCACATCGTAAGGCAGATTGTGCTGTTAACCGCCGTGGCCGTCACCCTCGGCTTCCTCTACGGCTAATTCCATAGAGCCGCCCGCGCGACTCAGGTAATCCAGGAAGAGCCTCTGGGCCGGCTGGTCGTACATGACCACGTCGTAGATTTCACCATTGTATGCCGTCCTCGATTCCACGAGGAGCCCCGCCACGGAGCCCTTCTCGGTCGGGAGGAACGCGGGTTTCCCATCGCCGTTGTTCTTGAATTCAAGGTAGCCTTCCGACACATACCAGTCACGGATCGTCTTGTAGTATATCTTCGCGATGTCCCCTTCCGGTTCCAGGAGCGCATTGAGGCGCCGCGCAATCTCGCTCACGGGAACGGCGGTCTCGTCGGCGGGATATTTCGCGAGCTGTTCACCATCCAGATGGAACTTCTGCTTTTCCCTGCGGGCGGGGCGTTCCTTCACGGGAGCATCCCCCGTACGGGCGATGCGTTCGTTCGCGATAGCGACACACTTCTGGATATTGTCGAGGATAAACTGCTGCGCGCGCTGCCAGCACTGCGTGTAGATGTTGTGGTGTCCGCGGAGTTCGGATTCACCCTTCTCGAAGCCGTAGCTTTCGCCGAGGGCCGTCGGCAGGTTCGCTTCCTTGCCGTTTTCCGTCTCCTGGCGCGAAAGGATTCCCTCGTGCACCAGGAAGTTCGCCACGTCGGCATAGGCAAGCGTATTCATGCCCTTCGGCAGCAGTTCGTTCACGTTACGCACCACGCGCGAGATAGAAACAGGGTAGTCGAAAAAACGGTAATGCGAAAGCATCTCGGAATCGATGGCGAGTTCCTTCAGCGAAGGCATCTGCTTTTGCGCACGCGGTACCTGCTGCTTGCGCGGAAGCTCCTGCACCGGGGCCACCTCGTCGTGGTTCAGGCGCTGCTGCAACAGGGAGGCGACGTAGGCAAGGCACTTACAGATGCGCTCCTGGCGGCAGGAATCTCCTTCGGGCAATATCTCGTCCGTCAGCGGATTCACTCCGCAAGAAAGTTTCCGCAGATACATTTCAGCACGCTCGATAATCGCATTTTCCGATGCCATAGTCCTACTCCTCAAAGGTCATAAAAAATCCGGAGACAAAGATAGAAAATCCGTCCCAAAAAAGCCCCGCGCCCGCCTTCCAGCAATGGAGCGTGTCGAGCACGTCACTCAGCAGGCGGCATGATTTCTTCTGGCAAGTCGTAAGCCGAATCAACATTGTCGTCTTTAAACCCGTTAAACATCCACTTGAAAAAGCCTACCGTCCCGCCCAATACGGCGCCCACAACAAAACCGCCGGCAGCGGCAGCAATTCCCCAAAAGGCAAGCTCACCCCATTCTGAATCCGAACCAGTTTCTTCCGCCACGGCCCCGCCCACGCACAAGGCGACAAGGCCCGGACCCGCCAAAGCAGCACCAGTATTCACCCCATAACGAATCATGGGGTTCGGGTTCCTGCTCATGGCGCAACCCACGAGGCTCAAGGCAAGCAATACACAAACAACAGCTTTCAACACTCTCATGTTCCGTAATATAAAGTCAAAGAATCCATTTGCCAATAACTTAATTTACAATTAGTGATAATCCAGCAAAAAACAAGGATAGAATACAGAAAAGCCCCGCGCACGCACGGGACTTTATCCAGAATTTTTCAGGTTTACGGAATTTCGCAACCGGCGCTCGGATTTACCCAGCCCTCTTCCGGGGGAGCCTCGCCCGCCTTCCAGCAATGGAGTGTGTCAAGCACGTCGCCTTTCTTGAAAGTGGACCAGTCCTCAACCTTCCTGTAGTTGTTTTCCAAAGAAGTGTTGTATCGGGTCATGTAATGGTCGATCAAGTACTGCGGGCATTCAACTTCCTCGATGTAGTAGGTCGGATTGTCCGCAGCCATGTACCAGTCAGCAAACCAGTGGCAACCGCGCAACAGGTTCGGGAGGCCGGCGTCAGCGAAAGCAGCGTCGCACATGTCCTTCACGCACGTCTGGTATACAGCGAGGGTCGCGTCGTAACCGAATTTGTTCTGGCATTCGGTCAGGAACCCGCCAAAGCCTGCGCCCCAGTTAAAACCGGTCCCCTTGTTCACCTGGGTAGAGAGCGCGTCAAAGGCACCCACGCCGCCACCCGGCACCATCAAGTCGAACTGGCCTGCAGGCAAATTCGGATTGCCGCCCGCCACATCCATACCGATGTTAGAGGCCATCACGATCATGTGCTTGCCCTTAAGCGCCTTATGGGTTTCCCTGGGCGGGTTGTTTTCCATCTCGTTCGCGAAGTGGCCATCGTACTGCAAGTGATAACACTTGCCACACTTGCTATCGGCAGTGCCCGCAACGTATGCATAGGAAAGAGTATCGTTCACGGCAATCGGCGCCATGTCGGTGCAGGTGAACACGCCCTTTTCCTTTTCGTCGCCGCAGGCGCTTCTTGTACCTTCGTAACTGCGCCAAGCCTTTGACACGTTACCCACGGTAAAGGTAGGGACTTCGACATCGTGAATGTTGCAGTTGCGCGCAGTGGCAAATTCGGCAAGGTACGCCTCGTCAGAAGAAGTATCGGCACGAGTCTTGTCGCTCGAACTTTCCTTAAGCCAGGAACAGTGCGGCTTGCAGGCGTCCCAGTAGCGGGTATTCCAGCCGCGTTTTGCCGTAGCGCTGATGTCCTTAGTGTATTCGGCCGGAGGAGGGCCGTAAGATTCTAGAGTCGGGAAACCGTTCGCGTCAAGTTCCGGTTCCGTATTTGCGGAACTGCTGGAACCTTCAGGAGCCACTCCGGCACTGGAACCCGGAATAACCGTACCGCTCGAGCCGAAATTCACGGAGCCACTGGAATTCGGGCCGACAACCGCACTGGACGTCGGGTCGATTACCGCGCTCGAGAAGCCGGGCTGCTGATTATCCGGAGACGACGGATCGTCTCCGCAAGCGCAAACCATGGCGACCGCACCGGCCACAAGCATCGACTTGAACAGCTTACGTTTCATAGCACCTCTTTACGGAGCGAAAGACTAGTAGGTCTTGGCCTTGTCTGCAGCCAGCTGGTCGGGGTCGCAGTATTCGCCCTGTGCATTCGGGGTCTTGCTGCAGGCGTCCGTCGTGATAAGGTCTCCGCCCTTGTATTTGGACCAGTCGGACTGGTACAGAATATTGGTCTCGATGGAAGTGCTGATGGTCGTTTCGTACTTGTCGACCAGGTACTGCGGGCATTCCACCTCTTCCCACTGGTAGGTCGGGTTGTCGGCAGACATAAACCAGTCGGCAAACCAGTGGCAGCCGCGGAGCAGGTTCGGATACTTGGAGTCGCCAAAGGCAGCGTCGCACATTTCCTTGACGCAGGTCTGGTAGCAATCCAGCGTTCCATCATAACCGCACTTGTTGTTGTTCTGGCAATATGTCAGGAAGCCGCCGTAAGTAGCGCCCCATTCAATGCCGGGCTTGGTAATCTGAAGCTGCAAGGCATTGAAGATACCCGGACCACCGCCCGGAACCATGAGGTCGAACTGGCCAGGCTTCACGTCGTGGCCGATGTTGGACGCCATGACAATGATATGCTTGCCCTTGAGCGCCTTGTGGGTCGCCTTGGGTGCATTGTTGCCATCCGCATCCTTGAAGCTTCCGTCATACTGCAGGTGGAAGCACTTGCCGCACGAGGTTGTAGCATCGCTGCCAGCAACGAAGGCGTATGCCAGGGTGTCGTTCACGGCTACAGGAGCCATATCGGTACAGGTGAAACCGCCACCAGATGCGGGATCCGCTTCCTGGCACGCATTCGGAGTATTCTGGATATCGATCCAGTAACGTTCCAGGCCCTTGCTGTAAGTGAACGTGGGGATTTCAATGTCGTTAATGTTGCAGACGCGGGCCGTGTAGTGGCTAGCTGCGTATTCTTCCTGGGTATCATTTTTTGGCGTGCCTTCTTTACCACCCATATTGGTCTGGGAGCAGTGGGGCTTGCAGGCATCCCAGTAGCGGGTATTCCAGCCGCTGGTACCGTTACCGAGAATGTTCTTGAGCGTGGGCACAGGATAGTTCTTAATATCCTCTTCGGGATTGCCAATCGGCTTGTACGGTTCCTCGCTGCTGGAACTCTCGGCCTCGGCGCTCGAGTTCGGGTTCACGGACGCACTGGAACCGGGATTCACGGCAGCGCTCGAATTCGGGTCAACAATCCCCGCACTGGAACCGGGGAGCATGGCGTCGCTCGAGTTCGGGCCAATGACTCCGGCGCTCGAGTTCGGGTTGACAGCGTCCGCACTGGAACCGACCGGCTGCACCTGGCAAACCTGGAGCGCACCGACATCGACACCCGTAGCAATCTGCCCACCGTCAACGCCAACGACATTGCCATCGACAAACTGCGCGACGACATTCCCGGCAGCATCGGTCACCCTGCCGTCCGGATAAATCAAGTAAGCCTTGTCCGCATTGAAAAGCCATGCATCGGAAAGAACCGTGACATTTGCACACGGGTCGTTCGAAGTCGAAGATGTCGGGCCGGGAGCCGGGCCTGCAGGGTCGTCACCACATGCCGAAAAAACAGCGGCGACACCCATCGCCACCACAACGTTCAAAACCTTCTTTTTCATAGGTCTCCTTTTCACTTTTGACTTTAAAAATATATTTATGGCACCGCTCATGCACGAAAAAAAGTTATTTGGAACATATTAATGTTCCCAAACTGTGCCCGAACGTGTCACAACTCACACATTTGCGCGACTTTTCGCCACAAAAAAAGACCCTCGCCTTCGCGAGGGTGACGATATAAAATATCGAGGGTGACGATTTAGAATCGTGAGAGCGACGATGCAGAAGCGCGATTAGTCGCGGAACTTCACCTGCTTGGTGCCGGCAACGACTTCACCGATCTGCGTCCACTTCTCGCCCTTGGCTTCGAGGTGTGCAACGACTTCGGCCTTGTCTGCCGGGTCGATGAAGATGAGCATGCCCATACCCATGTTGAAGGTATTGTACATCTCGTCCTTCTCCACAGAGCCGGCCTGCTGGATGAGTTTGAAGATCATCGGCGGGTCCCACGTGGTGCGGTCGATAATCACGTCGACGTTGTCCGGGAGGATGCGCGGGATGTTGCCCTGGTAGCCCGAACCCGTGATATGGGCGAGGCCCTGGATAATCTTCTTGTTGCAGAGGTCGATGAGACTCGGGTAGTAACTCCTGTGCGGCATCGCGAGCGCTTCGCCGATGGACTTGTCCATGCCGTCGACCATGGTGTCGACCTTGTAGCCTGCCACGTCGAAGAGCACCTTGCGGGCGAGCGAGTAACCGTTGGTGTGGAGACCGGTGGAAGGCAGGCCGAGGATGATAGTACCCGGCTTGATTTTCTTGCCGTCAATGATGTTCTCGCGTTCCACGACACCCACGATGGTGCCGGAAATGTCGTAGTCGCCCGGACCGTAGAAGCCCGGCATTTCGGCAGTCTCGCCGCCGATGAGTACGAGGTCGTTCTCGCGGCAGGCCTTGGCCATACCGGCAACAAGCTTGTCCATGACACCCGGTTCCAGGCGGCCCGTAGCCACGTAGTCCAAGAAGAACAGCGGACGTGCACCCTGCACGAGGATATCGTCGCAGCAGTGGTTCACGATGTCCTGGCCCGGCAGTTCGTGCGTACCCATCTCGATATCGACCTTGAGCTTCGTGCCCACGCCGTCGACGGAACTCACAAGGACAGGGTCCTTCATGCCGAGGTGATTGAGCGTGAAGAGGCCGCCGAAATTGCCGACGTCGCCCAGAACGCCCTGGTTGAATGTAGTACGTACGGATTTCTTGACACCGACCATCGCCTCGTCGGCCCTGGCCAGAGAAACTCCTGCGTCTGCGTAATTCATCTTTTTTCCTTTGCCCTAGAGTCGGGCATTTTGTTTTGCCCTATTTACGGGCACCTTGTTTTTCATCAATATTTCTGAGCGCATCCAGAATGAGGCTCGTGGTATCGGCCATCTGGTTGATGTTCGTCGTCTCGGGCATCAGGTGCGTATCGAGCTTGTACATGGAGTCGTCGCCCCACGCAAGGATTTCCTCAAGCGCATCCGGCCCTGCCAGTTTGCCGCACTTGGCACAGCAGATGCGGCCGTCCTGGAACGCGACAAAGCCCTTGCCCTGTCCGGATTCACAAATCACCGTACCCGTGATGCGGCTCTTTTCCATGGTCTGCGCGAAATCGATAAACGGGAGCACCTTGCCCGATGCAAGGAGCGAGAGGCGCTGGAACTCGTCGAACGCCTTGTTCTTCGCGCGGAGGCTGTCGCACACCACCTTGTACAAAAACACCATGATGTTCGGGTTCTTGTCGAGGAACTTCACGAATTCGGCCTTCGGGATGTGGAGTACCGTGCAGCCGTCCTCGGCCGCGATAATCGTATTGCTCGTAAGCTCGTTGCAGAGGATGGACATCTCGGCGAAGCATGCGCCGCTCTCGATGTAGGCGAGCACGCTGTAGTGCCCATCGGGCAGAATCTGTCCGCACACCTCGGCGCGCCCACTCTGCATCACGCAGAAGGACTGTCCTTCCACGCCGCCCTGGATAATGATTTCGCCAGCGTCATATTCGCGAATCTGGGCATTCAAAAGTAAAAAGTCGGCACATTCACGCGGCACCTGCTGCAAGAACGGAACCCGCGCCTCGTAGCTGGAAGCAATCCAACCGCCAATACCTGTAGGAGTCTTCATCATAATCAAAAATTATAAATATTTCTATACCACTTGTAAGTGGTGTCCACCGAATTTATGTTCTTTGGGGCCGGAATGTCGGGGTAAAAGCACCTCGCCATGTTCCACAGGAGCTCCACCGGGCGCGTCGGGGCGCTTTCGAAGAAGTCGTTGCCGCCGCCCGGCCCCCTGCGGGCGTCGTTCTGGAACACCTTCCTGTTCCTGAACGCTCGGATCTTCTTGATCCGGGGTTCGGCGGCGAGCATCTCCTTGGGCGAGGAGAACATCCCGGGGTTCACCCACACGTCGGCGCTGTCCGCGACGGCAAGCACCTTCTCGAGCGGGAGGCGCAATTCGCTGCCCGCCTCGGAATCCCACAGGTAGCAGCCGCCCGCGTCCCTGATGAGCCGCGCCGTGTAGCTGTCCGCGCCCGGGGCATGCCACACGCCGCCGTAAGCCATGCCCGCAAGCACGCGCACGCAGCGCTTCGCTCCCGGAGCCTTCGCGGCCTTCTTCCTCGATGCGGGAAGCGTATCGGGCGATACCTTGACATCCCCCATCCGTCCCAGGAACTGCATTATCTCGAAAGTCTCCATGAGGTAGCCCACGCGGATATCGCCAAAGAGCGAAAGTCCCGATTTGCTGCGGTCGTCCAGGTCAAAGAGCTTGACGAACAAGTTAATCCATTCCGCCTTGGCCACCGGATCGGACTCCTGCCATTCGGAAGTGAGCATCAGCGGGAGCCCGAGGGCACCGAGCCTCTCGTAGTCGTCGTTGCTGCCGCCCGTAGCAAAAGTCATCACCAGGTCGGGCTCAAGCGCCACCACCTTCTCGAGCGAAATCGAGGGGCCGTTCCCGACCTCGGCCACCGCACCGGAAGCCACGCGGGCATGCAGGGCGCTGTCCGCAACATAATCGCCTTCGCCCACGGCCACAATGCGGTCGGCAGCGCCAAGGCGGACAAGGTAACCGATATGCGTCGAGGAGAGGGCCACCACCTTCCGGATAGGCAGCCGCAAGACGGTCGCGTCCGTCCACCCCACGGGGAAGCGGCGCCTGTGCAAGTCGGAACCGTCGCCCGCGGCCTCGGCGGAATCGAGCATCACGAAACGCTTCACGACGGTGTCGCGGCCGACAATGGCACGGATTTCCGTCACGTCGACGCCGCAGAGCCTTCCCATCCGCAACAGGCGGCTCATCGAGTTGAAATACTCCGGAGCCTCCGCGCAGGCCTGCGGCAGGGGCCTCGGCTGCGGAACCGGTGCCGCCTGGGCATCGCCTTCGGCAGCACCCCGATCGCCATCACGTTCGCCGGTCCCACAACCCGCGAGCGCGGCGCTCAAAACCAGAAGTCCGAGGCAAAAAAAACGGGGGAAGCCCAACCGGCACCCCAGGAACGAGCAAAAAAATGCACGTAAATCGTTGATTTTTAACATCTTATGAAAATTTTCCCTGCACATTCGCCAAAGATAATGTATTTTATAACTCGGAATTTCCTTTTTAGGAGTCTTGTATGAAGACAAAGATAGTTTACTTGGTCGCCCTCCTGTGCGCCCTTACATTTTCAACAAGCGCATTCGCAGATGCCGAAACCGGTTTCTACGAAAAGGACCACATCCGTGGATTCATCTCCATCGGCGGTGACTACCGCGGCATGCTGGACGCATTCCAGAAATACGTGAACTCGACAGCCTTCTGGAACGACGGCCACGAGCTCAAGGCCAACGACTCGGCCACCACGACGGAACACTTCTCCGGCACGTTCTCGTATCCGCAATTCGACGACTGGTACATCGGGCTGCACGTGAACATCGGCGCCCAGTACAAGCAGTTCCTCACCTGGTTCAACATCAACTTCATGCCGACCCAGATTTCCGAGAAGTCCTCCGACACCTACACCGTCTCTTCCGAAAGCGGCAATAGCGCGAAAATGCCCCTCTTCGACGTCAAGTGGTTCACCTACGGCGCCGACTGGATGTTCGGCTGGAAGCTCTTCGGCGAGAACACCTTCATCAACCTGATTCCCTCGGTCGGCTTCGGCTTCAACCTCATCAACTTCCACATGGCCTCCATCTTCGACATCAAGGACCAGTCCAGTTCCAACGTGGTAAAGATGCGCGACCGCTACTACAGCACCATGGCGCTCTCCCTTGCCGCCGAACTCGAGTTCCGCCTGGAATTCGGCCCCTTCGGCATCGGCATCTACGGCGGCTACCGCTACATCGACTATAACGAGCTCGAAGTCGAAGGCAAGAGACTCACGAACTACGCCTACGACACTGACAACTGCGGCGACACCTGGTTTGTCGGTCTCCGCCTCACCTGGACGTTCATGAGCGACTGGGAACGCAAGCAGGCAGACAAGCTCTAATCCCCCGAGCACGATTTTACAAACAAACTAAAGCCCCGCGGATTGCGGGGCTTTTTTATGGCACAATCACACGGCTACCGAACAGGCATCCCGGAGCCGCATAATAGGGAGCGTTCCGTTCCGCCACCCGGTCCATCGTCACGTAGTAGGTGCTCGTTTCCATGAGCCCGGAATCCGTCTTCCAGCGGACGATGCGGTCATCCTTCGGATACGAAAAATTCCAGCCCAGGAGCAGCGTGGGGATGCCCCTCATCTGCAGGCGGTCGGGCAGCTGTGCGAACTCCCCCTGCGTACTGAGCAGCACGGCGGCATCCATCCTGCCGTAGTCCGCAAAGAGAAGGGCATCGTTGAAAAGCCCCATGTTCGGCCCGAGGCCGTCCATCACACGCTCGTTGAAATGCACCTGGAACCCCACGTGCCGGAGTTCACGCATAAACGACAGCATCCCGTAACTCTTGGCGCACCGTCCCGGATCCTTGTAAGGATGGTAATAGTGGCATTCCATCAGCGCGTAGCTCTCCTGCGGCGAAAACAGGCGCACGGCCTCGCGGCGCGCCCAGTTCTTGAGCGAACGGAAATCGATACGCGAATGGAAAGGATGGTAGAACCTGTAGAACTCGTTCACCTTCTTGAGGGTATATCCATCGACAAAGAAAAAAGGACGGAACGGCCTCTTGCGCGTCATGTATTTTCTCCATTTTTAGGGTTTCTATTCCTAAAAACGGAGATACCCCCCGAAACAAGCCGTAAAAAGTTATTTACGCGCCATTTTTTACATTAGAGCAGGTCGCGCGACTCGAGATCGTCGACCAGCGAGGCGGGCATCCAGCCGCGCCACTTTGCGAAATCCGGATCCGAAAGTTCCTTGCGCCACGCATCCATCTTCTGCCTGTCGCCCTGGTCGGCATAGATGCGTACGAGGTTCATCACGGCGCACCAGTAGCGGATGGACTTGCCTGTCCGCGACCTGTAATCCGCGGCGCTCTTCTCGTAGATGGCGGCGGCTTCCTTGTAGCGGCGGAGCTTGTAGAGCATGTCGGCCTTGACCTGCAGGAGCACCGGATGGTTCGGCGCCTTGGAAAGCCCGCGTAGCGAAAGCTTGAGCCCCGCGTTGAAATCGCCCTTGTCGTAATACATCCACACGAGCGAGGTGAGGAACAACGGCCAGAACCGCTTCGAGGATGACGACGCGGAATCGAGAACGGCGAGGTATTCGCCGCGGCGGTCAGACTTGAAGGGGACCCAGCTGAAACTCTTGTCCACGTAGTAGGCGTAGATGGCGTAGAACGCGCGAGCTTCGAGCTCCGCGGATTCCTCGAAAAGCTTTGCGGCCGAACGCGTCGTCATGGCGCCCTTCACGGAATGTCCCGTCTCGTTCTGCACGTAGCCAATCTCGAACTTGCGAAGCGCCTCCCACAGGCCCGACGACGAACATTTCTCGAGGTTCGCGCCCGCACGCTGTAGCGAAAGCGTATCGCCCAGGTCGTCGTAGCGGCTCACAAGCACCACGTTCTCGAGAACACAGCCGACTCCCGCATCCTTCGCGCGCACCTGTCCCGCAAGCGAGAGGGCGCCACCGTAATCCAGGGCCATGGAACGCTCGGTCGCCTTCTCCGCAAGTTCCATGAGCGGAGCGGGGAGCGAAAGCGTGAGGCCATCGGCAAGGGCGGATACCGCAAGGAAAGCGGCTACAAGCAGCGGACGCAAGGACATAACACGCCAAAGATACAAAAATCGCATTCCAATGTGGAATATGCGGGAGCCGGAGCCCAATGCGCGCCATGCGCAGATTCCACGGAAAGTGTAATTTATTGACATACAACAGATTACCCCCGACAGCAGCCCGTTACGCCATGGGGCTTCACAGGCAGTTTCTGCCACGGGGCGAATCTTACGATAATCGTATTAAAACGGCAGGAGTGGTCCGGGGGCACAATCAAAATCTATAATAAGAACAGGAATTTCACAAGCTTTCAACATTCGTGCCACCAACTGTCGGACAAGGGGACGAGACCGGTACGAAACGTGAATTAATAATTGCGAAATCGAATGGAGGCAATTATGAGACTCATCCATAAAACATCCGCCATCTCCTTCCGCCTCTTCCACACCGGCTTCCAGACCTTCAAGGACCGCATCAGGGAAGAGCTCAGCACCGTCAGCCGCTTCACCCTCGACTCCGTCATCGACGACGCGAGCCTCTACTCGTATTACCGCAGCGGGGAATCCGCCGAATTCGTGGCGGCGAGCATCGCAGGAACAAACTTCGATTTCGACGACGAATACGCCGACGCAGGGTAATTAAAAAAAAACTTCGGCAATCGAGTCTGCCTCGCGCATACGCAAGCGCATGCGGTCAGCAGCTAATTTATTTCTTCTTGTCGTCCTTCTTCTCTTCCTTCTTGTCGGAAGGGAGCGCCTCTGCGGGAAGGTTGCAGCCGTTCATCACGTAGAACTTGCTCTTGCGGACCGTCACCACCTTGGTGTTGGTGTTCATGCCGCGCACGAACTTGATATCGCCATAGACGCTTTCGAAGGATCCTGCATTATTGATATACTTGGTGAGGCTCTCGACGTTATTCAAAATGCCGGAGAAGACGATCTGCGCGGCATCGTAGCTGAGTCCGCTCACCTTGTCCTCGGCAGGGGCGGTGCCCCACTTTTCCTCGAACGCCTTGGCAAACTTGTCGTAGGCTTCCTTGTTGCTCGAAAGGTCAAGCCCCGGCACGCTGAAGTAGGTGCTGTCCACGAGATGCTTGCCCTGGATCAGGAGCTCCCGGCCATACCAGCCGGACGTCCCGAGCATGGTCCCCTTGATCTTGTTGTAGGCCACCTGGCCCACCATGAGGCCCGCATCGCCAGGGTTTGTCGACGGGATGAACACGCCGGGAATACTCATCGTCGAATCGGCCAGGTACCTGCGACGCTCGTTCGCATTCACGGCATCGAGGTCGGAGGCTCCTCTCGCGATATTCCTGCGGCGGTTTTCCTGCTTGTAGCGGACATCGCGCAGAAGCTTGAACTCGGTCGCGTAATCAGGGCGCCCTTCCTCGTAGCTGCCGAAGGCGACGACGCTTCCGCCACGGCGTTCGACCGCGCGGGTAAAGCTCTGGGACATGGCCGACCCGTAATCGCCCAGCGGGCTCAGGACGGCAAACTCGCGGATGTCGAGGCACTTGGTCGCGAAGTCGGCAATCTTCTGGGCGAGGTTGTCCATGGTGACGTTCACCTGGAAGATGTTCGGACCCATCTTCGCGATGCCGTCGTCGGTAGCCGTCGGGGTAAGCATCGGGATATTCTGGAAGTTGCTGCCGAGCCATGCGGCAACAGTCGCCGCCGGGGCGCTCATGATGGGGCCGATGACGGCGACAATGCTGTCCTGGTTCACGGCCTGCTGCGTGCGCATGAGCGCGATGCCCGCATCGGCATGGGTATCGGCGATCCGGATGCGGACCTTCCCCTGGAGGCCGGCCTGCTCGTGGGCAAGGTAGACGCCCTGCACGGCGGCGGCACCGAATTCCGCAAAGTCACCCGAAAGCGGGGCGAGCACGAGCACCGTGGGCTGGCCGGCACCGAGACCGTCCAGCGACTCGAGACCCTGCTGAGCCGTAGAGCTGAGGTTCTCGGCAACACCGCCGTTCACGACCTTCTTGTACCAGTAGCGGGCGGCACGGTAGCGCTTCGCGTTCTGGCACTCGCGGCCAATCTGGAGCTGCATCCAGCCCACCACGTCCTTGTCCACCGGATACTTTTCGAGGAGCGCCTGCAGCTGGTCGGCGTTCAGGAGGCTTGCCGCAAGCGTCTGGATAGCGACATCCTTGGTGTGGCTACGGGCGGCCGGATTCTTGGAATAGGCGAGGATACGGAGCATGGCCTCGACACCGTCGTAGACGGAGCCCTGCTCGATAAGCACAATAGCACGGGCGAGTTCCATGCGCTCGCGGTATTCCGAGGACACGTGGTATTCGAGGAACCTCGACGCGAGATTGAGGGCTTCGGGGCGCTTGTGTTCGCGCAGGTAGCATTCCGTGAGGATGACGGACGCCTGGGCGCCCTCGTGCTTGCGGAAGCTGGACTTCGAAACTTTCTGGAGGAGAGGAACGGCTTCGGCGCACTTGCCCTCGCCGACAAGCGCCTTGGCCTTCGCGACTTCGCCCTGCGCGAAAGCCGACGCACAGAGGGATGCCACCAGGAAAAATGGAATTAGACGATTCATCGTAACCTTACCGCGCTAGTCCTCGGCGGCAGCCTGAACCACGTCGTGCTCTTTCTTGATCTGTTTCTGCATGGATTCCGGAAGCTTGACCCAGTCGATGACATCGACCCGGAAGGGGAGCCCGCTTTCGGCGAACGCCTTCTCCACGGCAGTCATGGCCTCGAAGGAAAGGGGCCTCTCGGCGATGACCGCGAGGTCGAGTTCCGTTTCGGGAGTCAAGTCAACCCCCGTGAGGCGGGGGCCGTACGCCCAGACTTCCAGCCCCTCGAAGTGGAGGGAGAGGATGCGCTGGACGGTTTCCAGTTGTTCTGTTTCTAAGCAAAGTGCCATAGTGCGCCAAATATAGTTAAATGGGGGCGGTCAAAACTGGCACGGAAGTTGGCATGCGTGCCAAAAACGGCGAAGATTAAGACGTGATGTAAATCACATATTTTTGCAGAGCATATTGCGAAATTCGCCCAAAAACGGCAAATAAGCATGGCAATACGCACTTTTTTGCGGAAAAATGTTTTTTTGCGCAAAAAACGGAGCCTTCCCTGTATATGGGAGCAATCCTAGTCCATGACGCAGCGGACGCTGTTATATGTATATGTCAGAGCGGAATTATATAATACAGCATCACTAGATGATTCTATCTCAAACGTATTAGAGCCAGGTTCATTTAAGCCATCCTCATCCATCATATAGAAATCTTCACCACGAACCCAGAACGTAGCACGAGATCCAATATCATCATACTTTTCTTGTGCATATGACCCAGCAGGAAGCACTCTGAAGGAATAGTCATCCGTCCCGTTTTTATTCTGTTCCCAGTGATCAACACTCTTCAATCTTTTCCCCGCTATGGAGTCCCCGCCAACCGTTTTCGCCAGTGCTCTAAACTCATCCAGATCCGGCAAATGCCAACCCGTAGGACATACCTCCATCGCATCACTCCATTCATAGAGCCTTCCATACAAATTAGTTTCTGAATCCTGCGCATACGCAACGCCCCAAACGCTATCCTTACTGGGACCGGCATACCTCATATTCTCCGCCATCCACCTCTGGTTCCCAATTTTCACAACCCGATACTTATTCTGATCCCTCGGGTCAATGAAAGTCTCCGTAGAATTTTTCGCTTCCGCCATGGCCTTTTCCTCGGCAACGCGAGTCTTTTCCGCTGCCATGCGCTTTCTTTCTGCCTTGACGGCCTCTCCGGAGCCATCCGTATCTTTAATGCAACGAACGCTATACGCAGAAAATTCTTTATAGAACCAATTTAAAGCCGCATCCTCGCGATCATACGTCATCGCTACACAATATACCTGAGCGCTATCATATTCCGTCGAGCTCCAGAATGTCGTTCTGGTCATCCCGCCTTCAAATCTACCTAACGACGCTTCCCCAGCAGGCAAAGCATTGAACGAGAAAATATCATATGACTTTGGTTCGTTCTTCCATCCGAAACCCCAACCTGAAGCGGCCTTAAGTACAGTCCCTGCTATGGAATCGCCACCCACCACATTGATCAAGGTTTCAAAATCACTTTTCGAGGGCAGGCGCCACCCTTCAGGGCACGCATACATAGCAGCATCCCATGTATACAGGCGTCCATTTTTCTGACATTCACTTGGATTGTTTTCATCACAATAGCTTTCTTCCATTTCGTAATTCAGATTTTCCGCCATCCATTCTTGATCACCGATAATCACCGTTTTGTATTCTTTCTGATCCCTAGAATCAGTAAAGCTCTTACGAATCGAGCATGGTATTTTTATCGGATCATAGGATGAATTATTGGCATAGATATAATTCAAAAATTCTCCGCAATCATAAGGGTTCTCGCCAATTCCACAATAGGAAACTTCAAAAGAGTCCGTATTTGTGTGTAAAACAAATTGAACTACAACCTTCTGCGGATTATCGCATTGTTTTTTTCGTTCGGCTAGCGGAATAAGCTGTTTACCTGGCCAGCCGCTCGCTTCGACAACTCTCACGCCCTTCTCCGTCTCAAAATACTTCCATTCCACGTTACCGAGGACACTTTCAATAGCCCTACCGATAGTTGTCTGTTCGTAGCCATTCAAGGTGCCATTTTTTACCTTTTCCACTTCCGAATCACAGCCACACAGAAAAGCGGCCAGAGAGAACGCGAAAACTAACTTAAGGGTTCTGTTTTTCATGTTTTGCTCCTTGCATTAAACCCGATTACTTCTCCGGGCAGATGTAACTCTTTTCATCTTCGGCACGAGTTGCATTGGTCCATTCGCCTTCGGTGCAGCAATATCCACTAGGTAGGATTTCATTGCTTTCCAGATACTTGTCGCAGTCCTTCTCATACCAATTGGAACCAAGGCAGATCTGATCTTCCAGAACCTTGCCTTCTGTCCCTTCGTCACCACACCTGGCAGGCTTCCACACCTTATCCGTGCAAAGAACCATCCTCTCGCTAGCGGCAGCTATTTTCATCTCGCCTGATTCACAAGGCTCCTCGAGCTTTTCAGCTTCAAGGTATCCCTTTCTATCTATGCAGCCGATACCCGTAATCTCAATCGAACCCGTTTTCTCGAAATGCCAGGTAAAGTTCGTCACCTGCCCGTTGACCCCTTCGATAGTTTCTTCGCCGCAAACACGGCCCCAACATTCATATTGCAAGTAATCCCAGGGAATATAGACAGTTTTCCACTCATCACTGTCCGTAATATATATGTAGTAGTCGCCATCTTCGCCACCCAAGGGCGATCCCGCAACAAACTTGTGACCGTTCCCCTTGTAGGAGTATTTTATGACTTCGCAATCAGAATAGTCCTCCGGTTCGCCGCGCTCGTTCAGCCAATAGCCCAAACCCGCATAGTCGTAACCTATCTTTTTCCCGATATCAAACGACGCCTTGATGGTATCGCCAGCGTTCCTATACGAAATAGTGGAGACACCTCTGTCCACCGAGTCCGTATAGGCTTTCCAGTCATCATAGATTTTCTTGAGCCAGCGGCCATCCTTGCACCTGAATGTCGCATGCGCAAGTTCGCTCAGGCTGTTCTTGTTATCCCTCAATTCGCCTTCCGTCTTCTTGTCGCAGTCGCCGAGTCCGTAGTTTTCCCACCAGAACTTGTCAACCGACTTCTCGAATTCCGGAATCGTATCGGAGAGTTCCCAGTCCTCCATGTTCTTGCGGATAGAGGCATAGTAATCCCCTTCGCTTCGTGCGCTTGCCCAGTCCGCAACCTTCGTCGCAGTCACGCTATCGTCCCACACGCCGTCATCCTCGATGTCGTATGCGAAATCCGCAAGTCTCTCCGAGAACCCGGCCTCGGAGAGGTCTCCCTGCATGAGGATGCTGATGGCGAGCAAGGCCGCGTTTCCCTTGCCGGACTCGAATATGGACAGGCCCTCGAACCCCTCGATGGATTCATCCGCGACACGGAACGCCTTGAGGATTTCCTGTTCCGCCTGCTTTTTCGCCTCGGCCACGGAGGAACCGTCATCTACCAAGTGCTGCATGCGTTCGTAAGCAAGGTGCGTGAGCAGGTTGATGTTCGCCGTCTCCCTGTCGGATACGTCCACCAGCGCATTGAGCGAGATGGATGCCACTGAATTCTTGCCGCTCACCTCGTTGCGGTAGAAACCGTTTGCCTCCAGCAACACATACTGCGATTCCAGATTGAGATGCGTGAAGCGGAAGTCACCGCGATCGCTCGCAATCTTTCCCGTAAAGGCACGACCGGTCTGCCCCAAGTTATCCACGTTCAGTTCGTAGAGCCTTACCGCAGAACCCTTCACGAAAGGCCCCTTCTCGGACACGCCCGCAATGGTCTTGTCCTCGATGGCAATCTGCGTCTCTTCGGTAGCACCGCCCGTATGCTTGTCTTTATCGTCGGAGGAGCATGCGCACAATCCGAACGCGGTAAACGCAAGGGCAGTGTAACTGGCTATTTCCAAAAACTTCTTCATAAAGTTTAATCCTTCTTCGGCTTCACGCTCCATGTGAGCGGGAAAAGTTGCAAGTTCAGTCGATAGACGCGTTCCATGTCGTCGTCTTCGGTAGCGATGGCGATAATACGCCTTCTAAAATCCGCAAGTTCTTTCACTATCTTCTGGAACGACTTCTGCGTGAGCCCTAGCGTAAGGCCCGAAACGGAGCGCTCGGAAAGCGGCACGTTCTTGATGGCGTCAAGCGCGAAGGCACCCATCTGCAGGTGCATCTGCTGTACCGCGAGGGGCACAAAATCCATCTTGCCCGTAGAAATCGTCTTGTTAGTTTGTTTAAACTTATTCTTGCCGGCCTTTTTCAGGAGCCCCATAGCCGTCAGGTACTCTATAGTCGCAGACACCTGCTTCGCGGTGATTTTCGGCATGCACTGTACCGCCACCTGCTTCGGTTTTTTGCCGGGCATGTGGGGCACCAGCTCCCTGAGCACGGGGTTCAGCCACGACTCGAAATACCCCATGGACTTCTGCCCGAGCACATTGACGCGGTGCGCCTTCGATAGTGCCTGCATCTCGTCGAAATGCTTCTGCCTTATGGCTTCGCGCCTTGCCTGATTGAACGCCACGAGCGACCTGAAATACGCAAGCTCGAAGCCTTCCAGCCCCATGGCCCGCGCAACACGCAATATTCCGGGCCCGCGGAGTCCCGACTTCCCTTCACATACCAGCTTCAGGTAAACCGGCGAGCGGAAGCCCGCAAGTTTCGAGAACTCGCGCCACGTTATCGCCGTGTGCGTTTTCTTGTCGCTGAACCAGTCGCGCATAAAGGCGTGATAGTCCTGGTATGTGATTACGGAATTCATTTACTAGGAATATATACGCTTGCTACGAAAAGCGATGTGACAATAGATACAGAATCGCCAAAAAACAACTAATTTACGACAACATCACAAAAATTTACTTTTTTATGATACAAAAAAGCCTAAAACAAAAGAAAAGTGGAAATTTCCACTTTTCTTTATAAATAATTTTTTCAAAAATTTACAAAACTACAGGTCGATTACCCTGTCGTTCTGGAGCAATTGTTCGAACGTCTGCCTTTCGCGGATGACCTTCAGTTCGCCGTTCGTGTACATGGTCTCGGCGGCGTAGCGGCGGCTGTTGTAGTTGCTGCTCATGGCGGCACCGTAGGCACCAGCATCATGGAGAATCAGCAAGTCGCCGACCTTTGCCTTCGGGAGCTTGCGCGTCACCACGAAGCCACCTTCTTCCTGCGTGAACACGTCACCGGATTCGCAGAGCGGGCCCGCCACCACTGCGTCCACCATCTCGTTCATTTCGCGACCGTCGCGGGCGATGATGGAAATGCCGTGATAACTGCCGTAGAAGCTCGGGCGGACGAGATCGGTAAAGCCCGCGTCAAGCAGGTAGAATAAATTGTCGCCCTGTTTTTTGACGGCGCGGATTTCGGCCATCAGGTAACCGCTTTCGGCCACCAGGTAGCGACCGGGTTCGACTTCCAGGTGAACCTCGTGGCCGATGCTCTGCTGGATGTTCTTGCGGGCCTTGTCCCACAGGTCGTAGTAGGCCTGCATGTCGATGCGGTTGCCCTTGTCTTCTTCGTGATACGGAATCGGGAGGCCGCCCCCTGCACTGATGGTGCGGAGGTGAGAGCCCAGGCGGCGGCTAGCGTCCACCATGGCGTCGCAAACCTGCGAGAGGTGCTCGAAGTCGGAGCCGGAACCGATGTGCATGTGGAGCCCGGTAATCCACATCCCGTTTGCCTGCGCGAGCTTGACGCAGTCCTTGATCTGCTCGTGCCACACGCCGTGCTTGCTGAGCGGGCCACCGGTATTCACCTTGCTTGAATGCCCGTGACCGAAACCCGGATTCACGCGGAGCGTAAGTTCCGACTTCACGCCGAAATCGGCGAGTTGCTGGATCATGTCGGGCGAACCCACGTTCACCGCGATGTCGTACTTCTTCACGAGTTCAAGCGCGTCGCGGTCGAAGATGTCTGCGGTGTAAACAATCTCGGGGGCCTTGCCTTTCTGGACTCCGCCCTTGAAGCCCGCCTTCAACGCGCGGACGATTTCGCCTGCAGAGACGGCATCCACTACGCCGCCGAGCTTGCGCACAAGCGCCACGATGGAGAGGTTCGGGCATGCCTTCTGGGCAAAGCGCACGGTGTCGAAAACCTGAACTTCCTTGACGCGCTTCTCGATGGTGGCGCGGTCATAGAGCCAGAGGGGGGTGCCGTACTGTTCGGCAGCCTTCACGAAAACTTCTTGAGGAATAGAATAATTTGCCATACGGAGAAAATTTAGAAAATGTGTAGTGCGTAATGTGGAATGTTAGTCGAGGGAATGATTGCCTAAAGCCGCAGCCCTCGGGCTGGCTCCGCTGCAAGCTTTACACAAAATGAAAAATGACGAGCGATTTGCCCAGCACATTCCCGAGCGATTGGCCCGGCACATTCCTCACAAGTTCTACAGGCTCATCGCCAGTCTTGCACCCACCGACTTATTGAAAGGATCGACGAGCGGGACAAAATCCACCTTGACATGCTGCGGCTTTGTTCGATACCGCCCCGCCGTATTGCGATACTCCTCCGCCTTCCTGATCCTCATGTCGCTTTTGACGCCGAGACCGATACCTTCAGCAATTCCCAGCACGCCACCTATCAAAAGGATAACGCTCGGAATCCCGACAATGACCACGGCGACACCGCCGCCCTCCAGCGAGCCGCTATGCCCAGTAGACCATATGGTGCCAACACCGCCCACAACACCCATCAGCAAGCCAAAACCGATACTCGACGTAGCCTCGCTCATCAGCGAGTCACCTTCAAGCTGCAGACGTGCCGCCAGCGAGTCGTAGTATACGGCGCTGTCAATAACCACGCTATCCGCAATGGTTACGTTATCCGCAGTGGGGGGTGCAGCAGGTTCGCCCGGCGCAGCAAGGAGGGGCGAACAAAGCGCCAGGAACAATATGGCGATAAGCTTTTTCATATACCATGAATATATGTTATTTGCAAAAAAAAAGGCCCCGGTAACCCGGAGCCTTCCGATAAACGAACAAAAACGCGCGATTAGACGTGCTTGATCTTGTTGTCGCCAGCGTCCCAGTTCTTGCCGTCGCACACGAACTTGTATTCGTAGTCGCCAGCGGCGAGGGAAATCTTCGCGGTCCAGAGGCCAGTCTTCTTGTCCTTCTTGAGCATGTCCTTGTCGACAGCCCAGTTGTTGAAGGAACCGGCGACGGAAACGGTTGTTGCGAGCGGGCAGTCGGCGACGAATTCGACGGCGACCTTCTTCGCGGCGGCGGCCTTCGGAGCGGCCTTCTTTTCGGCGGCCGGCTTGGCAGCAGCCTTCGGGGCAGCCTTCTTGGCGGCGGGCTTTGCACAAGCCTTAGCGCAAGCCTTCTTTTCGGCAGCCGGCTTGGCGGCGGCCTTCTTTGCAGGGGCCTTTGCGACCTTGTTTGCAGTAGTCTTAGCCATGATTTTATCTCCTAATGTTGAGTACGGGCTCAAAGTTAGTAAAAAATAAGTTTCGTGGCTAGGTATAAAATATTATGGTTTATTATCGATTTTCCCGATAGCGGCGCACGCCCAACCAGGCTTTTTTCTACCTTTTCAGGCATGTTGAAGCAAATTATCGCCCCCAGCGTCCTGAACGCAAACTTCCTCGAACTCGGTAACGGCCTCAAGGCCATCGAAAACGGCGGCGCAGGCCTCGTGCACCTCGACATCATGGACGGACACTTCGTGCCGAACATCAGTTTCGGCCCGGGAATTTCGGCCTGCGTGGGCAAGGGCACCAAGCTCCCGCTCGATTGCCACCTGATGATCGAGAATCCCGAGAACTACGTGGGCGAATTTGCGAAGGCGGGTGCCGCCATCATCAGCGTGCACGCCGAAACCACGAACCACCTCGACCGCCTGCTGCACCAGATAAGGGAGCTCGGCGTAAAGCCCGCGGTGGCCATCAACCCGGCGACCCCTCTCGAAAGCATAAAGTACGTGCTCGACATCGTGGACATGGTGCTCATCATGTCGGTGAACCCCGGCTTTGGCGGCCAGAGCCTTATCCCGTACTGCCTCGACAAGATCCGCGAACTGCGCGCCATGAAGCCGGAACTCGATATCCAGATTGACGGCGGCGTGAAGCTCGACAACATTCTCGCCTGCAAGGAAGCGGGTGCGAACGTGTTCGTGGTGGGCTCCGCGATTTTCGGGAAGAGCGACCCCGAGGCGGTGTGCCGCGAGTTCGTGGCGAAGGTCGACGGCTAGGCGCTCCCCATCCAAATAATCTTTCCCTTTGAAAACAGAAACGGCCCGCATGAGCGGGCCGTTATTTTAGTTTTCGCCATGACGCCTTTCGGTCTCTTCGCGATCCACCGTCCGTGTCAGATATTCCTTGAAATCCCGGTCGATCTTCACTCCGTCGAAATCCATGTTGTCGTCCTTGAGGACAAACACGGCCGACGGGTTATCGATCCAGCCACGGATATCGAATTCCGTTAGCACGATGGAATTGTTTCCCGGCCCCTTCGCCACGTACTCGACCTTCGACTTTTCCACCCATCCCTGACCGCAACGGCCCTTGACGAGCACCTCCGTCTCTGCATCCTGTACAATGACCAACTCGTCGTTGAAGCCAGCCGTGCAGACCACGCTGCCACCGCCCCTGTGGGACATGACATCGAGATCTCCCCTTTTGGACTTCACCGTCCCCGTCGCAGTTGCAAACGAAAACGAGACCGACAAAGCGAGGGCAACAATCATCATCAACATTACGCGTTTCATGATGGACCTCCCTTGTTTGAGGAACGGAACCTCCGTCCCTGTAAATCAAGTTACAAAGTCCACCATGCAGAAACCACTTTATTCGTAGTACAGCTTGGAATAGCTGACTATTACTTTGTTCTAAATTCAAGCTATTTGCAATGTTTTGTCAGGCTTGTGTTCGGGTTATGTCACAAGACCGGTAGCAGCCTCGGGTTCGTATCGCAGAGGCACATCGAAAGCGAAACCTTTTTATCCAAAAATGCACCGCCGGAACGTAAAACCATGGACATCGCGCAAAAAAATTCTGCCGATTTGCAAAAAAGGATATAGATTTTACCATATGAATCGCAAAGTCATTTCCACAACAACCGCATACGGGATTTCCGTCCTGGCGCTCGCCTTCATGGCCACAACTGCGAATGCGCAGACCGCAAGCGCAAATGCCGCTCCCGAAAACGACAAGTCCGCCCTCGTCGACGAGGCGCCCGCACCCGCGGCACCCGAACCTGCACCGGTACAGGCAAAGCCCGCCGAAAAGGCTGCACCGCAACAAAAGACGGAATCCAAGGAGACCGCCACAAGCAAACAGGCAAGCGAACCCGCACCGTGCGAGCCCGCGCCCGCCCAGGATTCTGGCAGCAAGATTCCCGTATTCCCCATAGTCCTTTCTTCCATCGCGACGATTGCATTTGTCGTCCTCGCCATCATCTTCTGAGGAGGCCGTCATGCGTAGTTTGTACAAAGTAATAATGACCGTCGCGACGTTCGCCATGCTTGCCGCGCCCGCCATGGCCGAGGACCCGGCATGCGTAAACCTCTGCCAGGCATGTACGCCAGGCGACAGCACCTGCAACAAGATCGAGGCCGCATGCCAATGCAAGATGCTCCTCGACAGCATCAAGTCAGCGAACACCGCCATCGAAATCAACCAGCGCAAGCTCGCCAAGGAAATCTTCGCGGGTTGCGACAAGCCCACCTGCGCCCGCAGCATCACGTTCGAGAACGGCATCTTCAAAAAGATGGAGAAGGGACGCACACCGCTCAGCAAGCTCGAACTCACGACAGGGGTGAGCGATGCCGCGCAGAGGGCGGCCCAGCAGCTGCCGCTCGAAATCAAGGCCGCAAGGTTCACCGTCGATTCCCTCACCCGCAGGCAGAGCGTGCTTCCGATTGCGCCCATGTCCATGGAGTGCAACGACAACTGCAAGACCTGCGCCGACCCGAACGCCGCAATACCCGCAATGACCCCGGCAAGCGCACAGCCCGCACCCGTGCCCGAACCGGCCCCCGACTCCGCTGCCGCTTCTGACACCACGGCAAAGGCGACCCCCGTTCCCGCAGTCGATTCCGCCGCCATCGCCGATTCCATCGCGAAGGCAGCGGCGACACAGCGCAAGGCCTTCTGCCAGCTCACCGAATCGAAATGCCAGTGCAAGGCGCACGAACAGAACGAACGCGACATCGTATCGCTCGACAGTGTCCTCGCCATCAGGACATCGCGCCTCGACAGCCTCGAAAAGAACCGCCCCGAAATCCTCCGCACCGAGATGGCGCGCAGCATCGCCGACCAGGTGCGCGAGAAATGCAAGGCGGCCGCCAAGTGCAGCTACACGGTCACCTTCACGAACAAGGAGCTCGCCCTGCTCGAAATGCACGACACCGCGCTCGATACGGTTAAACCCGCACCCGCGCCCGCTCCGGAGCCCGAACCGCAGGTAACCGCAGAACCCGAACCTGCCGCGACAAGTGCAGACACCGCAGCACCCACGCCTGCCGAAGCCTGCATCCAGCCGGAAGCCGCGCCCGTCGATTCCGCAGCCGAAGCCGAAAAGGCGAAAAAGGAAAAAGAAAGGCGCATCTTCTACAAGGCCATGGAAATCACCTACGGCAAATTCGGCGAGAACGACTACTACAACATCGACCTCGGCCGCGTCAACAACCTGCACGGAAACGGACTTGAAATCGGAATCGCCTACCTGCTGCGCTTCTACTTCTATGACGGCGGCGCCTTCAGCATAGGCCTCGGGACCTTCTACCACTACAACGTCCTCGAACCCGACTCGGGCTACTATACCGAAGCGCCCGACTTCAAGATTACCTACCACAACGCGGGACTCGAAATGCCCGTCTCGTTCAGGCTCGGCGCTCCCGTCGTCCCCATCCTCAAGCCGTTCGTGAGCGAAACGTTCACCATGCGCTGGAACGTGGTCGAGGTATTCAAGGTCGAAGGGCTCGAAGACGAAGATGAAAATGCGGTCGACCCGTTCTCCGGAACAGTCAACATGTCGAAGATGGTCCTCGGCGACTGGGACTATTCCATGAACAGGCATCCGCATTTCGAATACGCCGTATGGCTCGGCTTCGGCCTAGAAATCACGCACCACCTCTCCATCGAATACCAGCTGAACATGGGCTACCTCACCACGGGCCACAGCCACAACTACGACGCCGACAAGACATGGCGCATCGTTGCCGACTTCGCCTGGTAGCGTCCACGCCGCCACATTCCGGCATGTACAAAAAGAACCGCCCCTGAAGGCGGTTCTTTTGTTTTAAAACCTTAAGAAGCCTAGCGCTTGAGGCCTGCCGCTTCGAAGAACGGTATATTGCGCGGATTGGGGAGCGCGACCTCGGTAATCCAGTTGTATTCCGCGATGCCGGCAAGACCGATTCGGGCACACAGCTGGTCGCGGGCGACATTGTAGGCATCGAGAATCTGGACCTTCTCGCCCTCGCTCGCTTCTTCGATTTTCTTGGACCAGGTGACACCGAGTTCGACAAGCGCGGCGCTCGCCTTCACATAGCGCTTCGCCTGGTCGGCCGTCACCACGGGTTCGGCCGGGGCAGTGAACGGATCGACCTGCACGATAGGCACGCTCTTGGGCGCTATCGCCTGGTTCTGCACCACCTGCGGAGTCACCTGTTCGTCTTCACAGGCAACAAAAAAAGAGGCGATAGCCAGAATTGAAATTGCAAGAATCCTTTTCGACATATGCGCCTCTTTTTTTAATAGCGGTTCAGGGATTTGAACCCCGGACCAATGGATTATGATTCCAGTGCTCTACCGCTGAGCTAAACCGCCATGTAGGGGCAAATATAGAAACGCATGGAATCATTTTCAAGGTATCGGGGCCAAAAAAACTAAAAATGCACGGTGTTTTTGAGGGTGCCGTCTCCCCATTCGATTACGCACCAGCCGGGTTCGCTGCTCTTGAGAGTAAAATACGGCCTGTCCGGATCAATCTGCATCTGGGTGGAAGGTGCAGCATGGACAACCACGTGCCCGAAGCTCTTCTCGAATTCGTGGTGGTAGTGGCCGCAGAACACATGGTTCAGGTTCTTGAAACCGAGCAGGACTTCCTGCACCTCGACCATGTTCTTCAGGTGATAGCGCAAGTCCATGAACTTGTGGTCGCAGAAGCATGGCGGATGGTGCATGAACAGGAGCACTTCGCCTTCCACTTTCGGGACTTCCGCCTTGAGCCAGTCGAGCTGGTCACGCGAAACCTCGCCGCAGGCGCTGTCGATAAAGAAGATGGAACGACCCTTGATGTCGTAGCGGTAATAGCACTTGCCGTTATGGACTTCGAGGTCGAAATACTGCTGCATGACTTCGATACGGTCGTGGTTCCCCGGAATGATGCAGACCGGGACAGGATAGTCCTTGAGCGAATCCACGAAGAACTTGTATGCTCCAGGTTCGGCGTCCTCGTTGGCGAGGTCGCCGGAAAGCACCAGGAGGTCGATATCCTTCATGGACTCAGACTTCAGCGCCTTGAAAAAATTGGCACGGACATCTATGCCCTGAACAAGCTCAGTATTCTCGCCGATGTGAGAATCCGATATCTGACCTATCTTCAACAAATTAGCTGCCATACAACGTTTGTAATAATATAAATTATACTAGCATGTAAAACAAGAAAATAATTTTTTTTGATTGAAATGTGACCTTGCTCAACATGCGGCTCGAAAAAATTCCCTTTTTTCAATATCCCGGAGTGACTTTTCTGTTGACAGATGTCAAGAACACGCGTCCAACATCTGTCAACATTGAAAAATGTGAGCAGGATTCGAGTTTTCAACATCTATAAACGGTTGTGATTTTTTCATAACTCGTTATCCTGCACAAAGATACACGTCACAGCCGGAATATTTATCCACTATTCACTCCACCATAATCATAATCTTCTATATAAATAGATTGATTATTATGATAGGTGTGTGGGTAAAGGGCTATACCTTCTCCTTGGGCTGGGCTGCCTGTGCGGGAACGCCCATCTGGCAGTTGCCCTGGAAGATGGCGCCTTCCTGGATAATGAGCTGCTTGGTCTTGATGTTGCCCACAAACTTGGACGTGCTTTCCAGGATGAGCTTTTCTGCGACGTCGATGTTGCCCTTGATGGAACCGGCAATGACCGTGTTGGTCGCCTTGATTTCGCCCTCGATATAGCCGCTGCGTTCGACGATGAGCTCGCCGTTGATGTTGATGCTGCCGTTAACATTGCCTGCAATGCGCACATCGCTCTTGCCGCTGATATCGCCCTTGATAGTGACACTGCCGCCGATTTGGGTAATTTCCTGTTCTTTTGTAGCCATTTTAGCCTCTTAGTAGTTGATAAATGTTTCGGGGTCCTGGGGAACTCCGTCCTTCTTGATTGAATAGTGTAGGTGCGGCCCGGTCGCTGTGCCTGTCTGGCCGACCGAACCTATGACGTCGCCCTTGCGGACAGAGCTTCCCTTGCGGGTCTTGATGCTCTCGAGGTGCGAGTAGCTCGTCGTAAAACCGTTTCCGTGGTTGATGACAATCGTGTTGCCGAGTTCGCCCATCTTGCCCGCGGATTCCACCATCCCGCTGCCCGTAGCGAAGACGGGGCTCCCTGCCTGGGCCGAAAAGTCCGTTCCCTGGTGTCCCGTCTCTTCGGAAAACTTCTTGCTGACAAGCCCGACGACCGGGATGATGTCCGGGATTTTTTCGATCCTGAGCTTTTCTTCGAGCGGGATCCATGTATAGCCGCCCTCGAAGTTGAGCTCGTTCTTCTTGGAGGGGGTATGCGTGAACAGGTTCCTGTCGATGATGCTGTTGATTTTGTTGGAATCGTTCTCGATGAAGGTCTCGAAGATGTTCTGGATCCTGTTTTCCATTATCCAGAGCGAATCGAGACGCATGAGCATTTCCTCGTAGTTCTGGTTCTTCTTGATAATCTGGGCATTCGAGACGCGCATCTTCTCGTAGCTTGCGATGATCTTGTTCATCTTGCCCAGGTTATAGATGAAAACTCCGGATACGGCTATGAACACCACGAGGAAAATCCGCAAGAAGACGAACCACCTTGTGGATATCTTGAACTTCTTTATCTCGTGCGAATCTTCCGGGATAATCTGTATGGTGTAATACTTGCCTTTCACGATTCTACCGTTAGCGGTTTTCCATGATTTCCTGGATGCGGGTCAGGTCGTCCATGGAGTAGTAGTTGATGACGATGGTCCCCTTGCCGCTGTCCGATGCGCTCGGGTTCAGCTGGACCTTAGTGCCGAAGAACGTCTCGAGTCTGGTCTCGAACTGTTTCATGTCGGCGCTGAGTTCGGGCTTGGGCTTCGCGGGGGTCTCGGGCTTCTTGGCCGGTCCGTCGCCCTGTTCTTCGTCCCTGTCGTCGTCGCCACGGATAATCGCCTCGATCTGGCGCACATTGAGGCCTTCCTCGATGATGCGTTCCGCGAGCGATTCGGGGTCGCCGATCTTGTCGCTGCAGAGGGCGCGGGCGGCGCCGCTGTTCAGCTTTCCTTCCTCTATCCACAAGAGCACCTGTTCCGGGAGCTTGAGGAGGCGGAGGCTGTTGGTAATCGCGGAGCGCGACTTGCTCACAATCTTGGAGAGGTCTTCGTGCGTATAGCCGTGCTTATCGATTAGCTGTTGATAGGAACGTGCAATTTCGACCGGGTTCAGGTCGACGCGCTGGATGTTCTCGATGAGCGCCCATTCCGCCATCGCCTTGTCGTCGAGATTTTCGAAAACCTGCGCCTTGATTGTGGACAGGCCCGCGAGCTTGCTTGCACGGGTACGGCGCTCGCCGCTGATAATCTGGTAGCGTTCCCCCACCTTGCGCAGCGCGATCGGTTGGATGAGACCCTGCTGCTTGATGGACTCGGCCAGTTCGGAAAGCTCTTCGTCGTCGAATGCCTTGCGCGGTTGGAACGGGTTCGGGTCGATAAGGTCGATCGAGATTTCAACAATCTTCTCGAACTTTTCGCTATTTTCGGCGGGATTGTTGATAGTGTCCGTCTGTTCACCTTTAAAATTGATGTCGTGGTCCTTCATGATGGCGGAAAGTCCGCGGCCGAGGGCGAAAGATTTTTTTCCCATAATATATATGCGTGTTGAAAAAGGTTGTAGGTTTTACTTGCCCTTGTTCAGGATTTCCTCTGCGAGCTTCATGTAGGCCTGCGAGCCTGTGCTCTGCACATCGTACAGGATAACCGGCTTGCCATGGCTGGGCGCCTCGCTCAGTCGGACGTTTCTCGGGATCATCGTCTGGAAAACCGTGTCGGAGAGGTTTTCGCGCACTTCCTCGGCCACCTGCTTGGAGAGGCTCACGCGGTTGTCGAACATCGTGAGGAGGGCGCCTTCGATTTTGAGGTTGCCGTTCAGGTTCTTCTGCACCTCGCGGATGGTCTTGAAAAGTTCGGTCATGCCCTGCAGGGCGTAGTATTCGCACTGCACCGGAATGAGCACGCTGGTCGCGGCCGTGAGCACGTTCAACGTAAGGAGGTTCAGGCTCGGGGGAGCATCGATGATGATGAATTCGAACTGGTTCTTGAGCACGTTGAGGACGCGTTCGAGCCTGTGTTCGCGGCTCATGGCGTTCACGAGTTCAATTTCCATGACAGCGAGGTCCGGTCCCGAAGTGATGACTTTCAAGAAATCCAGCGATGTATCCGAGACGGCCGGCATGATGTTTTCGAGAGTCATGTTGTCCGGGTTTTCGGCCATATCCAAAATTTCGTGGATGTCCATCTCCTGCGATTCGGTAAAGCCGAGACCCTGCGAGGCGTTGCCCTGCGGGTCCATGTCGATAAGGAGTGTCTTCTTTTCGAGAGCGGCAAAACTTGCAGCCAGGTTCACGGCCGTCGTGGTCTTGCCCACGCCGCCCTTCTGGTTGCATATTGCTATCACTTTACTCATTTATTACCTCGAGTGACTAAGGCGTAATCCTGTTCTTCGTTCGGCAGCTTGTATTTCCAGATGTTGACTGCCGGGTCGTTTTCCAGGTGTGAAATGCTATTGAAACTTTTTAATGTGAGGAATAGTCCACCCTTCTTGAGGGCGGGCTGCGCACGTTCCCAGTCGTTTTCGAAAGTCGAGAGGGCGCGGCAGCTGATGAAGTCCAGGTCGGCAAGGCCCGAAGTTTCAAAGCGCTTGCCCACCACGGTCAGGTTCTTGAGTCCGAGTTTTTCTTTCGCGTAGTTCATGAACTCCACGCGCATGTGGCGGGGTTCCACCGCATAGAACTGCACCTCGGGCATTGCGATGGCGAGCGGGAAAACCGGGCACCCTGCACCAGCACCCATATCAGCCCATGTCTTAGACGAAAGATCGCTTCGCTGGTAGACGATAGACGATAGGGTACCTCTTTCGTCTTTCTCTTCAAATAATCTTTCGTCTTTCGTCTTTCGTCTTTCGTCTATATATATATAGGGAACGAGCGAGTCGGCGATGTGGCGGCTCAAGAATTTCTCGGAATCCTTCGCCGAAATCAGGTTGCCGAATTGCTTGGTCTCTACCACCAGATCGGCAAAGTCATAGAGCTTGTCCATTTGCTCTTTGGACAACTCAGAGAGAATATGTTCCTTCAGGAACTGGTTCAGGAGATTCTGCTGCTCTATGTTTGTTTTATAACCCATTATTTGTTCCACGTGAAACATGCGATAGCGAGTGTCGCGACGGGGTGCTTGCACACCGGCATGACCGAGCATGAGCATGTAGGACACGAAGTGTCCAAACAATTTAGTATATCTCACAAAAAAAAGAGAACGCCGACATCGGCGCCCTTTCACTTTTTTAAAATATCCGTTAATAACTTTTTGATAGATGTTGAGATGCTGTGAACTTACTTCAAAAATTCTACAGTGTATTTTCCCTGGGCGGGGCGACCGAGTAGGTCGAAGTGTCTTGCATTTTTGTAATTGACTGCCGGACGAACCTTGCGGAGGATTGCATCGGTTCCTGCTTTTCGACGGAACATGAAGTAAGTCATCACCTTGTGGTCTAGCCCATCTTCGATATAAGTCTTGCTAACAATGACCCTGTCATTTTTAACTTCAGTATCGTAACGGTACCAGGTGGTCACGTAGTCGTCGCGACTATCCTTCACATAGCAGGTGTTGGTGTCCTTCTCGTCGTTGACGATAATTTCGCTTTCAGAACGCCTGAAGAGGGTATCATTTCCCATGACATATATATTAGTGTACTTACCGGCTTCGTCAGTGCTGGTAATGGCCAGGGAGTCCCCGTCAAAGTAGATACTAATTGTGTCGCTCACTCCATTTACCGATCCTATAATGGTCCAGTTATTTTCTACATGGTCGATATCGAAAACTACCGAGTCAGGATTTATGGTAGTCTTGTATTGCCATTCCCCGTTGCGGAGATTCGCTTCGTAGGCGCTGTCGACTTTATCGCCGGTCCGATAGTACTTCAGGATATAGATGGAGTTTCCCCTGGTGTTGGCAGTGCCTTTGTCTACATACATGCTGTCAAATAGCAGGCCGTCAAAGCTCTTGTCGTAACCAGCGATTGTTGCCTGTTCATATTCAAAAACTGTATGGATGCAGTCGGCAAAGGACTGGGAGAATAATGCCAGAGTGGCGAGAATAAGAATGAGTTTTTTCATATGAGGAAATATGATAAAAGATTTATGTTGGGCGCTACTTGTTTCACGTGAAACCAATTTTTGGTTCCACGTGAAACAATGAGGTGATTCAAAACTTTCAACATTAGTCCGCAAATATATTTCTAGAACTTTGCTGGTGAATTTGGGTCGCACCAGATGGGGCCGTGTCCACCGAATGCTGCCGAGAGGGCTGCGCCCGTGACGCAGAGCCCCGTCCAAATGAGTGAATTTTTCAAGTAATTTCCTTTTTCTTGCTCTTTTATGGAGGGATTGATTTTCCTGGAGCTCGAATCCGAAGCCTCGGCCTTGTCGCTATTGTCCACCTTGAATATCATGGCGCGGTCGATTTTCGGCAAATCTTCGGCTTGTTTCTGTGGCAATAGTTGGGCGAACGACAGCGGTGCAGTCGCCAGTAAAAGGATTGCAATACCGTAAAGCCTCATGATAACCCCAAAATGTTCTCCTGCAGATAATATATATAATTTCATGGAATTTTTCGCAAGAAAATGACGGATGACATTATTTGACTCTAGAAGTTTATATATTGCCGACAGGACTATTTCAGGGAGGTTCCCGTGTGTTCCCTCATTGCGGCAATTTTCATAACGGTGCTGCTTATCATGTGGTATAAATAGTATATTTATGCCGGAGGCCTATATGGTAGAAATCGAGATTATCCAGGGCGACATCACCAAGCTTGCAGTGGATGCCATCGTGAATGCGGCGAACTGTTCGCTGCTGGGTGGCGGCGGTGTGGACGGCGCAATCCACCGGGCGGCAGGCCCGGATCTTTTGAAGGCGTGCATCCCCCTGAACGGTTGCGAAACGGGCAAGGCGATAATTACCCCCGGGTTCAGGCTCCCGGCAAAGTTCGTCATCCATACTCCGGGTCCCATCTACCGGGATGGCCTGCACGGCGAACCCGAACTGCTGGAATCCTGCTACAAAAGTTGCCTCGATTTGGCCGAGGAGAACGGCTGCGAGACGGTCGCCTTCCCCGCTATTTCTTGTGGAGTTTATGGCTACCCCTGGGAGGCCGCTACCGAGATTGCGGTAAAGAGCGTCCGCGAATTCCCGGCGCAGAAAGTCAAGAAGGTCATCTTCTGCTGTTTCGGTGAACAGATGTTGAAAATTTATCGAGAAGTGATGGCGAAAGCGTCTTGAAAAAAAATGAAGTTTTATCGTTTATTTTTACCCTTTCTAATGGTACTCGTGATGGCGGGCATCTCATTTGCCAACGAGGAACAGGCCCCCAATGTAGCGCAGGATTCCACTAGGGTGCAGCAGAACTCTGGAAAAACTTTCTTTCGGGAATTGGTTCCTTGGAATATGTACCTGGGAGGCGGCACAGGTTTCGCTTTTGGAGCAGATTGGGTTTTTGGTGATTGGAATTATATATACATTAAAGGTGATGATTCCAGTTTTATACCAAGTCACATTTGGTTGTGGACTATTGGGACGCATGCGTTTTTTGCGGACGGGTTCAACTTCCTGCTGCAGCCAAATATCCTATATTTCTACGAAAGGGGCATCTCGTTCAAGTTTTCCCTAGGTCCAGAACTGGGCTACATTAACGAGACTGGCTTTGATTACGGCTTTTCGCTCTGTATCGGGACAATCATCGACATATTCAATGTCAGGGTGGGCTATCTGGTACGGACGAAGAGTCCTTATTTCCATATATTGTTTAACTTGCCGGTAGGCATTGGTATGTGGGTATAATAATCTATATTTTAGCAAACAAGTATTGAATTTTTTCAAAAAAAAGGAACATCTTATGGAAGAAGTCGTAAAATTTCTCAAGGCATGTGGTGCGTATTTCCTCGCGACGGCCGACGGCGACCAGCCGCGCGTCCGCCCGTTCGGAACCGCCAACATTTTCGAGGGTAAGCTCTATATCCAGACCGGCAAGTCGAAGGACTGCTCCAAGCAGATCCAGAAGAACGGCAAGGTCGAAATCTGCGCGATGAACGCCGCCGGTAACGAGTGGGTCCGCGTCGCCGGTACCCTGGTCCGCGACGACCGCCGCGAACCGAAGGTCGACATGCTGGAGCACTACCCCGAGCTCAAGTCGATGTACTCCCCCGACGACGACAACACCGAGACGCTCTACTTCAAGGACGCGACCGCTACGTTCTACAGCTTTACGGCGGCTCCGAAAGTCGTGAAATTCTAGGCGCTAGTTTCACGTGAAACTCCTGCCGCGCGGATTGCCCGGCAGAAAAATTTGCCTCGACGGCCTCCTCGTCGGGGCTTATTTCATAGGGTCGTCATTTTCGGATGTTGATATGATTGTAAACATTCTATTAACTAAATTTCGATGTATGGTCTGAAAACATATGATGGACGTGGATAAAGTTGGGGATAGGTGCCTGTTTTTGGGGATGTTTCACGTGAAACGTCATTTGCTCATGTGGATAACTTGTGAGGTTTGGAAATTGCGCATTTAGGCGCCCTTTAAATTGTAAACATGTTATCAACAAAAATCTATATGAAGGGGCATGTTTCATATGATGCGAAAAAGCAAAAAAAAACGCTTGTTTTTTTTATTTTGTTACAAATAAATGCGCTAGTTTGAGTGTGATAGTTGTATATTTTCCAATATCAGAAGTTAGGAGCTACCATTATATGAAAAAGTTAGGAGCAATCGTTATCTTCATTCTCGTGTCGGCTGCCTCGGCGTCCGGCATATCCTGGAAAACCTTCGACGTCAAGACGGGCCCCCTGCTTGGCGGCTGGCTCGAGTCTTCTACGTCCATCGGCTGGTCGCTTTCGCTGGTGAAGCCGCTGACCCCCTATATAGGCGTCGGCGCCATGATCGAGGTCGCGACAAGCCATTCGATGTGCTGCGACTGCGCGGAGTACGACTTCGACGAACTTTCCGAAGGGCTGCTGGTGAATTTCGACGCCCCCCTTGCTTACGGGTTCAACCTGATCGCCAACTTCATGTTCCTGCTACACTGGGAGGAAGGGACGGTCGAAGGCCTCTACTACCCGTGGCGCGTTGAGGAGGATCTTTACGATGCGGACGGCGAGCCGGTCTACGGTCTCTACAGGATGGAGGAAGACAACAACGACTACGACTTCGAATCGTTCATGTTCCGCTCGAACCTCGGGGTCGCCTGGCGCACTTCGGGCGGGCGGTTCGGCCTCGAACTCTACCCCCTGGACTTCGCCCTGGTTCGTGGCGGCGACGCCCGCTACACGATGTCGCTGAACGCGGTTGTCCGCGTGTTCTAGCCCGCGGATACCCCAAATATATTGCCTTGGAATATTATATCGCGAGCCTTTTCGGAAAATAGTGATTATATTTATAGCGTGTGTTGCGCCCTATGGGCGTAGTTGTTGTCTTATCCCGAGAGGCTGTATCTATGTTGAGAAGCTTAACGCTATGGGTGATTTTGGGTGTCACGCTCTCGCTGGCCGCTCCCCAGAGTGGCAAGGTGCGTTCTGTTCTTGGGGACGTCTCGTTCAAGAAAAAGGGAAAAGGGGACTGGGCCAGTCTCCGCGTGGGTGCGAAGGTCCAGGAAAAGGATGTCATCCAGACGGAAATTGAATCGGGCGTGCTGATTTCGATGCCCGACGGCAGTACTATCTCCATCGAGGAGAACGCGCTGGTCGAGTTCTCGCAGATTCTGATGATCAAGGATTCGCAGGTCTCCGAGGTGGAAGTCAAGAAGGGCATGCTCCGGTTTGACGCCCAGAAGCAGAAGGGGCCGCAGAGCAAGTTCAGGTTCAGGACCGGTACGGCGACTGCATCGATCCGCGGTACGGACGGTGTCATCGGCGTTACGGAAGGCGGCCTCCCCTACGGCGCCCTCAACACCGGCGAGATGGTGATGGAAGAGGACGGCAAGGAAATTTCCGTGAAGGCGCAGCAGTACGTGGCCTTCCGCAAGGGGCAGGCTCCCGTTGTGGTCGAGGCCAAGAACGCGGGCGACCTCGACTTCATCAAGATGCTCAGTGCCGCCGTGGACGACACCGCGAAGTCGGTCGAGGATATCCAGGCGAGCGCAAGGGAAATCGACGCGAAGATCGAGAAGAGGAACGAGGACCTGAGGCTCCAGTACAAGTGCCGCCTCTATTCCGTGCCTCCCGTCATCTCGACGAATACGGTCACTATCGAGGCTCTCTGCTCTCCCGGCGTGACGGTCACGCTCGGTTCCGAGACGTTCGAATCTAGCGGCCAGACGTTGCGCTTCACCCCGAGCTGGGCGGACGGCGCTTTTGGCGAGAAGAAGTTCCGCATGACCTGCTCTGTGGAGAAGAACACGTTCGAGTGCGGCAATATCTCGTTTGTCTACAGGGTCGATCGCCGCATCAAGTTCATGCGGTATGACGAGCACAAGTGCGAGGCTCTCTATGCGACTACGGGCTTCAACGGAAATGACGGCAAGTTGCGCGTGTACGTCGGCGACAGCCTCCTGAGGGACCTCATGCTCGAAAGGGATATCGCCGCGAGCTTCCCGCTGCTTCCCGGCGTCAACACCTACCGCATTGTTCCTGAAAACGAGGACAGTTCCGTCGGCGTAATCGAGCGCGAACTCAAGTGCTTCCCGAAGACGGGAGTGAAAATCCAGTTGCGAAACGGCAACAAGGCCGTCTTCAAGAAGAAGGTCTCGCAGGGTGCCGCGGTCTATCCGGAACTCGAGTTCGACGTGGTGAAGGTCGTGAACAACGACCCGTCGCAGATAAAGTCCGTGGAAGCGAGCGTCAACGGCAAGCCGTGCGAGCTCAAGATGATTCCGTCCGAGAGCGGCCTTGGCTACAGCACCAAGCTGCAGGTGCGCCGCGGCAAGTCGACGAAGGTTGATATCAAGGTCACCATGCTGAGCGGCGAGGTGGCCAAGGAATCCAAGATTTTCGAGTACAAATAAAGGTTGTACTAAAATACTTAATACTTTGTTATAATTTTAATAAGTTCGCTTTTTGCAACAAAAAAGCGAACTTATTTTTATTTTTGTAAACAAAATTATACCACACAGTGTGTTGACTGCGTAGTTTATTTGCTAGATTTGTGCCAAACCTGATACAAAACATAGTGGGCAAAAAGGTGTCTGGATGAAGTCCAACGTCCGCTACGAAGTTTGTATCAACTGAGGAGAACAAAAATGAAAAAGATCATTGCATTATGCTCTTTCGTGTTCCTGCTTTGCTCCTGCGCAGGCGTGAACGTCAAGAAACCCGACATCGACAACGTGAAAAAGGTCGCCATCCTGAGCGTTACCGGTAGCGAAGATTACGAAGATATCGAATCCGTGAAGGGCAACAAGGAAAACCTCCTTTCCGTCGTCGGCAACATTATCAAGGACAATGTCGAGATGATCAACGAGCCGCAGGTGAATATCGCCACCCACGGCGCGAACGCCCTTTTCCAGGCGCTCAACGGTATCGAAGGCTGGAGCGTGATTCCGTTCGAGACTGTGCTCGACAACGAAGAGGTGAAGGCCTTCTTCGAGAACAAGGATACCTGGGGCAAGGTCGAGGACTTTGCGAACAAGGTTGCTCCCCGCGACGGCAAGCGCCGCGTGCCCGCAAGAGGCATGTATGAACTTTCCTTCGACAAGGTCGTGCCTGAAGGCTATACCTGGGTGAACGGCGAACGCATCGAAGCCCCTGTCCACCGCGCCCTCGGCAAGATGTGCCAGTCCCTCGGTGTCGACGCTATCGCTGTTGCAGAATTTTACTTCTACTACGAAACCGGCATGATGACCAAGATTACGAGCAACGTGACCCCGATCGTGCTCGTGAATGTCGCGATGATCGACAAGAACGGCGAAAAGGTGCTCTTCACCGACCGCGGCTGGAAGCAGATCGAAGGCAGCGAATCCGCGAAGATTCACCACAACTACGTGGACCTGCGTGACGACCGTTCCGTGAAGGCCTACAACCTCGCCATCGACAAGATCATGGACGAGTTCCGCAAGGAAGCCGCGAAGAAACTCGCAAAGTAATCCAGTTTTTACTCCTTGGGAGGGGCTGTGCGTTGCGCGCGGCCCCTTTCACTATTTTCACTGTTGTTTCAGATATAAACGCTGACACGCTGGCATGAATTATGCTAAATTGTGTCCGTAATTTTTAATTGTGGCTACAGGTGTGCCTGCGGCCGTTATAAAGGAATACGATGAGCATAGTAGATACCGTACTTCACAAGGTTTTCGGGACTCCCCACGAACGCAAGGTAAAGCAACTCCGTCCGGTCATTGCCAAGATTCACGAGGCGCGTGCCGCCCTCGAGGCGCTGGACGATGCGGCGCTCGCTGCGAAGAGCGCGGAATTCCGCGAGAAACTCAACAACGGCGCCTCCCTCGAGGACATCAAGGTCGAAGCCTTCGCCGTGTGCCAGGAAGCCTGCGACCGCCGCTTGGGTATCTTCAACATCTTCAAGCCCGAATTCGGTTTCGACTTCAGCCGCCTCGGTCCTGAACTCCAGGGTGCGGTGGAAACGGCCAAGGCCGAACTTGCGAGCGGCAAGAACGAATGGAAAGTCTACCTGCCCGCCGCCCTCTACGCGAAGGTGCGCGAACTCTACCCCGAGTCGGTGAAGCCGTTCCGCATGATGCCCTTCGACGTGCAGATGATCGGTGGCCTCGTGCTTCACGAGGGTGCGATTGCCGAAATGGCGACCGGTGAAGGTAAGACCCTCGCCGCAGCCCTCCCCGTCTACCTGAACGGCCTCGGCGGCCACGGCGTGCACGTGGTGACGGTGAACGACTACCTCGCCGGCCGTGACGCGAAGCAGATGGGCCTCGTGTACAAGTTCCTCGGGCTCACCGTGGGCCTCATCGTGAACGGGCTCGATTCCGAACAGCGTCGCGAAAGCTACAACAGTGACGTGACCTACGGTACCAACAACGAGTTCGGCTTCGACTACCTGCGCGACAACATGGCGGTCGACCCGTCCCAGCTGGTGCAGCGCGAACTCAACTTCTGCATCGTCGACGAAGTGGACTCCATCTTGATTGACGAAGCCCGTACTCCGCTCATCATCAGCGGCCCTGCCGAAGATGCGACCGACAAGTATGCGAAGGCCAACGAGATTGCGCAGAAGCTCGTGAAGAACAAGGATTTCTCCGTCGACGAGAAGGACAAGAACATCCAGCTCACCGAGAAGGGCGTGAACCATGTCGAGAGCCTGATGCAGATTACGAACCTCTACGGCGAACATGCCGACTGGGTGCACTTCCTCGACCAGGCGCTCCGTGCATGGCACCTCTACGAGAAGGACGTGGACTACATCGTGCGCGACGGCGAGATCGTAATCGTGGACGAGAATACGGGCCGCCTCATGGAAGGCCGCCGCTACAGTAACGGCATGCACCAGGCCATCGAGGCCAAGGAAAAGGTGCAGATCCGCCGCGAGAACCAGACGCTTGCGACCATCACGTTCCAGAACTACTTCCGCATGTACAAGAAGCTTTCGGGCATGACCGGTACGGCCGAAACCGAAGCGACGGAATTCATCAAGATTTACAACATGAACACCTGGGTCATCCCGACCAACAAGCCCTGCATCCGCAAGGACGAACAGGACCTGGTCTACAAGTCGGAAGATGCCAAGTGGAAGGCGATTGTCGCAGAAATCAAGACGCGCCACGAGAAGGGCCAGCCGCTCCTCGTGGGTACGGCTTCCATCGAGAAGTCCGAACACCTCCACGGCCTCCTGGAAAAGGAAGGCATTCCGCACGAGGTGCTGAACGCGAAGAACCACAGCCGCGAAGCCGAAATCATCCAGTACGCGGGCCACGCGGGCAAGGTGACGATTGCGACCAACATGGCCGGTCGTGGTACCGACATTGCGCTTGGCCCCGGAGTGACGGAACTCGGCGGTTTGCATGTGCTTGGCACCGAACGTCACGAATCCCGCCGTATCGACAACCAGCTGCGCGGCCGTTCCGGCCGTCAGGGCGACCCGGGTTCGAGCCAGTACTTCCTCAGCCTCGACGACAACCTGATGCGCATCTTCGGCGGCGACAGCGTGAAGAACCTGATGAGCCGCTTTGGCGTGGGCGAGGACGAGGTGATTACGCACCCTATCGTGAGCCGCTCCATCCGTAGCGCACAGCGCCGCGTCGAGAGCCAGAGCTTCGATATCCGTAAGCACTTGCTCGACTACGATAACGTGATGAACGAGCAGCGCAAGGTGATTTACGGGCTCCGCCGCCGCATCCTGAACGGCGAGGACATCCGCGACGAAATCATGAACCGCATCGAGGATGCCTGCGACATCAAGGTTTCGGGCTACATCCCGGCGAAGAGCTACCCCGAGAACTGGAACCTGGAAGGCCTGCATACCGATCTCCAGCGCACGCTCGGCATGGAATACAGCCTTACGTTCGAGGAAGCGACGAAGCGCACGCCCGAACAGGTGCTCGACGAAATCATCGCGCTCTGCAAGGCGCGCTACGACAAGCTCACGAAGATTATCCCGGATGCGGACTTCCGCAACATCGAACGCCGCTTCCTGCTCATGACCATCGACCAGGTGTGGAAGGAACACCTCTACGCCATGGACCAGCTGAAGGACGCCATCCGCTTCCACGGATACGCCCAGAAGGACCCGCTCATGGTCTACAAGAACGAGGGCTACAAGATGTTCGAGGGTTGCCTCGAGAAGATCGCGACGCTCACGGCGCTCCGTATCTTGAACATCCGCATTACGCTCCCGAACGGCATGACCGTTTCTCCGGACCAGCTGCAGCTCAAGAGCCAGGAACAGATCGACGCCGAGAAGAAGGCCGCCGAGAAAGCTGGGAACGCCGCCGGCGAGTCTACCCAGGAAAACGGCGCCGAACAGCTGAGTGCCGATGGCGCCCAGGCCGCAGGCCTCGCGGGTGCCGCCGCACATTCCGAGAGCAACGCGATTTCGGAAGAGCAGCAGGGTAGCCAGCCGATGCCGCAGTCCGCTTTGCCGGGCACGCGCCCGACGGTGCGCCGTACCTATACGAACCCCGCCGTGCTCGCCGCCGCAAGGAAGCGCGCGCAGCAGCAGGGACCGAAGCTCGGACGCAACGATCCGTGCTGGTGCGGTTCCGGCCTCAAGTACAAGAAGTGCCACGGCAAGGACCTCGAGTAATACGGCTGCCTATGCAGACGGCGAAGCGCTTCTTTAGCCTGGAAGGTATCGACGGGTCCGGAAAGTCGACCCAGATCGACATGCTTATCGCGAGGCTCACGGCGGAAGGCTATTCCGTCGTGAAGTTGCGCGAACCCGGCGGCGCGAAGATTTCGGAACGCGTGCGCGAGATTCTCCTGGATGCGTCGTTCAAGGGCGTCATGGGCGACAAGACCGAGCTGCTGCTTTACAATGCGGCGCGTGCCCAGGTAATTCACGAGATTATACAGCCTGCGCTCGATGCGGGGAAGATCGTGATTGCCGACCGTTTCGCGTGGAGCACGTTCGCCTACCAGGGCTATGCCCGCGGGCTCGGCGCCGGCATGGTGCAGAAGCTTACGGAACTGACCTGCGGAAGCTGCTTCCCGGAACTCACCGTGGTGCTCGATCTGACTGTCGAACGGAGCCGCGCGCGCACTGCGAAGCGGGGCGAGGCACCCGACAGGCTCGAACAGGAAAAGGCCGACTTTTTCGAACGGGTGCGCCAGGGATACCTGGCCGCGGCGCGCGAGTATCCGGAATGTGTCGCCGCAATCGATGCCGACCGCAGCCCCGAAGAAGTATTCGGCGATTTGTACAAACTAATAAAGTCGAGACTCTAGTTTCGGGGCGGAGGGCCGTGCCTTAGATGTCCTTGCCGCTGCGGGCGCAGAATGCGAGCACGATGAACGCGGCTGCGATAATGCCGATCAGGGGAAGGTCCGCCTGGCCGTACAGGAACATTTTAAGGAGCCGCACCAGCTGCGACGACATGAATGCGTAGCCTGCGCTGCATAGCAGTACGAACAACGCAAAACGCCCGAGGAAGGGGAGGCTCTTCGTAATCTTCTTGAAGTAGCCGTTTATGTGGCCGCCGTAAATGATGAGCAGTGTCGCGACGAGGCCGATGGCAATTGAGTTGAGATGGAGTCTCAGGAAATCGGCAAACTGGTGGATGTAGGGCTGCATGCGGAAAATATAGATAGTTTATCTGAGCAGTTCTTCGGGGACGCATTCGGCCATGGCCTCGTACGCCTTGGCGCTCGGGTGCAAGTGATCGCCCGAGTCAAAGCCGCTGCTGAAAGCTTTCGGGTTGTCGTGGCCACGAACGGCCGCGTCGAAGTCCACACAGCCGTCGAAATCGGGTGCGGTGCGGAGCCACTGATTGAACGCCACGCGGATGATATCGCGGTTTTCGTTGTAGGTGCGCCAGCCGTAAATGGGCAGGAGCGTGCCGCTGTAGATTTTGAGCCCAAGCTTGCGTGCGTGCATAATATAGAGCGTGCGCACGCCGTTGATGAGGTCGTCGGCCGTGGGCATGTCGCTCCAAGGGCGGAACTTGTTGACTTCGACACCGACCGGGTGGATGATATCGTTGATGCCGTGCTGCACGATGACAGCGCGTGCGCCTGCCACGTTCATTTCGATGGGGAAACGCGTGGCACCCTTGAGTCCGTATGCCGCGTAGGTGATGCAGCTGTATTCGCGCAAGATGCGCGTGCCGCTTACTGCGCGACGGATAATCGAAACGTTGTTGAAGCCCTCGCGTGCGCAACGCAGCGTGAGGTAGTCGGGCCAGTCCTGCGCCGTGATGGAATCGCCAAAACACACCAGCGCAAAGTTCTTTTCTTCGGTGAAAATGTCGATGGTGTTGAGGAAATAAATCCAGTTCGTTTTGCGCGTTAAGTCGTCTGGCAGCGTTGCAGACTTTGCGAAGTTGCCGTAGCTGTACTTGCCGCCCGAAAGCGGGCCCGTGATTGCCGTGCCGGCGTTCATCTGCGTAAAGTCGGCGAAGTAGAGGCTCACGTCGAAAGTTTCGCCCGCGGTGACGCTGAATGCGATTTCGTCGCTCAAGATTTCTTCGCCCGCGGGGATTGCGGTGGATGCGCGGCCGCCGAAGGTGATGGGGGTCGGGGAGTATTGCACGTTATCAAGATGCGCGTCGCTTGTAAACTGCGCGGCCTTTGCGACGTACGCCTCGCTAATCGTCACGGGCTCGGTGCCGGTGAGATTCGAAAAATGGAACCGCAGCTTGTTGCCCGAAAAGCACGCGCGTATCGGGTAGCGGAGCGTCAAGTCTTTCGCGTAGGTCGCTTCCTTGCGGTCGGTAATGGAGGTCGCGTTGCCCCAGCAGGCAACCCATTTCGTGAATTTCTCGGGCATGTGCCAAAGATAGATAATTTGCGGTGGCAGCCGCCCCCGCAACGCCCCGGCAGTTGTCAAGTATTCCTTGACAACTACTCATGTGCGGAATACGAACTACACGAAACAAATTCTATTCCCCCTCTTGCAGCAGCCTTTCGAACAGTGCACGATACCCCGCGATATCTTCCAGCTGCATGATGGTCGTGATTTTGTTGCCGGCATCCTTACTCGAAGCTCCGCAGTGGAAAAGTTTCTCACTATCGGTCCCGAAATCTAAATAGATGTACCTGTCGTGGAACATGTTCCCCGTGGTGCGAACATCGTCAAGTTCAACGTCCGGGCGGGCGGCCCTGAAGTCCGCCAACATGCTCTCGGTCAGGCGGGTGCGTCCGTGCTGCTCGCTGAAAATCTGGACCGAAACACCCTTCACCACGCACCGCAATAAATCGAGCGTCTTTACATCCAGGTAGTCATCTACAATCAGCACCGACTTTTTCGCCATGCCGTAAATCTGCGTGTAGGCGACATCGGCCTCCAGCCGCTGCCCGTTCAGAATCAAAAAGTGCTTGAAAGTGCTCGGATCGACGAAATTTTTCATGACTTTTTGCAGGTCCAGGTTCACCTTTCCGAGGTTTTCACGCATATCATGGACTTCACCAGAAAGTTCCCTAATACCGGCAGAGTGTTTCGCGATATCCCTCGTATTTTGTGCAGTCTGCAATGCGATTTGAGCAAATCCGTCATTTCCTAGCAATTGCTTGTTTTCCGCCGCAATGTAGTCCTTCATCTGCTTGAAAAGACGGATGAGGGCCTTGCTCTGTGCGGTCGCCTGTTCGCCCTTGAGAACCGTCATGAGCATGTAGATGCCTTGCTCGGTAAAGGCGTAAGGAGCGTACCTAACACCGCCCCAACTTGAGGCCGATTTTTTCGACCTCAAGATTTTCTGCGGTTCAAGTTTATCTCCGTCACTTGAGGTGCAATTTGGGGATGCGGACGAATAGTTGGACACGACTAGAGGACGCATCATGCATTTTACAGAAGCACAAATTGCCAAAGCCCTGGAAACCTTTCGCGATCTGAAATCAGCGACCAAGACTGTAAGGCTTTTAGGCTATCCATCGACAAAACAGCTATATAAGTGGATAAAGAAAGAAGGTCAGCCGCGCCAAGAACAAAGAAAACGTTATAAATGGACAAATACACCGGAACATCCGGCTCATGCTCCAATCAAGGTAAAGCTTGACGCGATCCACAGATGCTACGAAATGGGCGAACCGATGATTTCTGTAGCCAAGGATATTGGATATACGTATGCAAGTATCTATTATTGGTACCAGAACTATAAAAAGTACGGACTTATGGGACTGCAGAACAAACCAAGACCAACGAAGCGGAAGCAGGCGAAGGAAAAGGATCTTTCTTCCGAAGACGCGAAGGCGCTGAACGAGAAAATCCGAAGTCTCCAGCTGGAAGTCGACATACTGAAGGAGACGCTGAACATAATAAAAAAAGACCCAGGCGTTGACCTGTCTGCCCTCCGGAACAGGGAAAAAACACAGCTTGTCAACGCCTTACGCAACCGCTACGAATTAAGGGAAATCCTACTTGCTCTGGGGATGTCCCGAAGCGTCTATTACTACAACGTGAAACACATGGACGACCGTAACAACAAGGATCGTCAGTTGCTCAAGGAACTTGTCCCCATATTCAACGAGTCCAACAAGACTTACGGCTACAGGCGAATCCACAGCGAACTTTCAAGAACCGGAAGGAAGGTTTCCGAGAAGGTTGTCAGACGCGCAATGAAACTCGGTAACCTCGTTGTCTACAAGCCCAAGAAGCTGAAGTACAGTTCATACAAGGGCGAGATCACGCCCGCCGTCCCCAACATACTCAACCGTAACTTTCATGCCGACGCTCCCAATCAAAAATGGCTGACGGATATAACGGAATTCCCGCTGCATGATGGCAAAGTGTATCTATCACCGATTATCGACTGCTTCGACGGGGCGCCAGTGTGCTGGACAATCGGGGAATCACCTGACGCAACCCTTGTCGACGAGATGCTGGACAAGGCCGTCGCGACACTCCACGAGGGAGAGACCCCGATAATCCATACGGACAGAGGAAGCCATTATAGATGGCCTGGATGGATCGAGAGAATGAAAAAATATGGTTTGACACGATCCATGTCAAGGAAGGGGTACACTCCCGACAATGCCGCCTGCGAAGGTTTTTTCGGGGTACTCAAGAACGAATTTTTTTACAGTAGAAATTGGAGAAATGTCGACAAGGAAGAGTTCAAGGCTGAACTTGAAAAATATCTGGAATGGTTTTGCTCGAAACGGATAAAGGTCGGACTCAACGGAATGAGTCCAACAGATTATCGGAAACTATATTTGGATAAACAATCTGTCTAAATTATTGTCCGCATCCCCTTTTTGCACCTCAAGTCGTCTTCTTGCTCAAATTTACTCCTCTCACTTGAGGTCCAAATTTTGGACCTCAAGTTGTCTTTTTTATAAAAATTGTCGAAATTCGGCGAATTTCCGCAGTTTGAAGTCAAAATTTTTGACTTCAAGATTTCAAATTCCTCTGAAGTCAGCCGAAACCGAAAATCCTCATCGAATTTTTCGATATTGTTTTTGACCTGTTCATTAAATTTCTTTGTTCTATACCCGTAAATTTCTGCCAAATCGGCATCGAGCATCACCTTTACCCCGCGGATGGTATATATCCGCGACTTGAGCAAATCCTCGTCTATCAGGGAAAATTCGGGCTTTTTCGGCGCAACGGCCATGTTTTTCGGCATTTTGGGCTCCTTTTGCATAAAAAAAGGACCGCTCCGCCTTTTAAGCGGGAGCGATCCATAATACCACCTTTTCTGGTGCTGGGAGTAATATACAAAAATTTAGTGCACCGGGATAATCTGTTGGATGTTTTGATTTATATTATTTACGATGCCTATCATAAGGGACTAGCCGTATGTTCGAATTCTTCAGGTACTTCAAGGGCGAAAGGGAGAATCCCTTCGAGGGCGTGCCCGAAGGCTACAAGGCGCTGCTGTTCAACTGGTACATGAAAATGGCCTTTTCCGTAGTGGATGAAATTCCTGCATTCAAGGCCTTTTACGAGAAGTGGTACGGGTAAACGCAAAATCGATATAAAAAAATATCGATAAGTGGTTTGATTGGCTAAAAAACGGGTGGATAAGCTCTAGTCGACGAGATTTGCCATGACTTTCTGGAGAAAAAATCGGAGTTTCAGATATTAGGGTCCAACATCTCATTTTTCCCCTCCCTTGTCACTCCATTGTCATTCCATTATTATATATTTCCGGCATGCCTAGAACAAAATCGTCTTCCGCGCAGTCTGCGCCCGCAAAAAAGAAATCCGTCCCCGAAAAGTCCGTAGAGGCGTCCCTCTGGGAGTCTGCGAACAAGTTGCGCGGCAGCGTGGAACCCGCCGAATACAAGCACGTGGTGCTTTCGCTTATCTTCCTCAAGTTCGCAAGCGACAAGTTCGAGGAACAGCGCGAAAAGCTCATTGCCGCCGGCCGCCAGAAATACGTGGAAATGCCCGAGTTCTACAACAAGGACAACGTCTTTTACCTGGAAGAAACTTCACGCTGGAGCTTTGTCATCGAGCATGCCCGCCAAAGCGACATTGCGCTCCTGATCGATACCGCGCTTGCGAACATCGAAAAGAAGAACAAGGCGTTGCGCGGGGCGCTCCCCGACAACTATTTCTCGCGTTTGCAGCTCGACACCGCAAAACTCGCGGCGCTCATCAGCGACATCGACGGCATCGATACCATCAAGGACAAGGAACAGGATGTCGTTGGTCGCGTCTATGAATATTTCCTCGGCAAGTTCGCCATCGCCGAAGGCAAGGGCAAGGGTGAATTCTATACGCCCAAGACTATCGTCGGGCTCATCGCCGAAATGATTGAACCCTACCGCGGCAAGATTTACGACCCCTGCTGCGGTTCGGGCGGCATGTTCGTGCAAAGCATGAAGTTTATCGAGGCGCATCACGGCAACAAGCGCGAAGTCTCCGTATATGGCCAGGAATACACCGGTACCACGTACAAACTAGCAAAGATGAACCTCGCCATCCGCGGCATCTCCGGCAACCTGGGCGACAAACCCGCCGACACCTTTGCCGAAGACCAGCACAAGGATTTGAAGGCCGACTTTATCATGGCGAACCCGCCGTTCAACCAAAAATCGTGGCGTGCCGAAAACGAACTCCAAGATGACCCGCGCTGGAAGGGCTACACCGTGCCGCCCACGAGCAACGCGAACTACGGCTGGATTCTGAACATCCTCTCGAAACTCTCCGAAAACGGCGTGGCAGGCTTTTTGCTCAGTAACGGCGCGCTCAGCGGCGAAGGCGACGAACAGCAAATCCGCAAGGAACTATTGCAGAACGACAAGGTCGAGGCAATCCTCATTCTGCCCCGCAACATGTTCTATTCCACCGACATCAGCGTGACGCTCTGGATTCTGAACAACAACAAGACCGCCCGCGAAGTCAAGGTCGGCGATGCCATGCGCAAGTACCGTAACCGCAAAGGCGAAGTGCTCTTTATGGACCTGCGCCAGATGGGCGAACCCTTCGAAAAGAAATACACCCAGTTCAGCGCCGAGGACATCGCAAAAATCAGCGGCACCTACCACAAGTGGCAAACGCAGAAAATCAAGGACGAACCCGAATACTGCGCCACCGCCACCCTCAAGGAAATCGAGGCGAAAAACTGGTCGCTTGTGCCGAGCAAGTACATCGAATTCAAGAACCGCGACGAGGCCGTGAACTTTGACGAAAAGATGCGCGAACTCCAAGCGGAAATGCGCTCCCTCCTCAAAGCCGAAAAAGAAAGCGAAAAGGAACTCGCCAAAGTGTTCAAGAACCTGGGATTTGAATTGTAGCGTGATGGAAAGCAGGCGCTATTGCATACAAAAGCGGTTGAATGTATATTAGCCAAGAGATTAACCTTTAAGGAACGATATGCCCGAAAGTCAAAATATCGAGTACAAGGAATCGTGGCGAGACGAGTATATCAAGTGGATATGCGGTTTTGCGAATGCTCAAGGTGGAAAGATTTTTGTAGGCGTAGATGACAAGGGGCGTGTCGTCGGATTGCAGAATGCCAAGAAGCTCATGGAAGATATCCCGAATAAAGTCAGGGATGCATTGGGTTTGTTGGTCGATGTGAACTTGCTTTCTGTAGATTCCAAGGAATACATCGAAATCTCGATTTCTCCGAGTACATATCCCGTAAACTATAAAGGCGAATATCATTACCGGACCGGGAGCACAAAGCAGCTTTTGCAAGGTGCTTCGCTCACGCAGTTTTTGCTGAACAAGACCGGAACAAAATGGGACGCGGTCCCTGTCGATGGAGTCAGCTTTAGGGATTTGGACAAGGAAAGCTTCGACATCTTCCGCCGGGAGGCGAAAAAGTCGGGCCGGATGACTGCGCAAGATTTGTCGATGACGGACGAAGAACTGTTGGACAGCCTGAATCTGGTTGTAGATGGAAAATTGACCCGGGCCGCAGTCTTGCTTTTTCACCGCAAGCCGGAAAAATGGTTTGGCGGCGCATACGTGAAAATAGGCTTTTTTGGCGATGGGCCCGATTTGCAATACCAGGATGAAATTTACGGCTCGTTGTTCATTCAGGCGGATCGAGTCGTAGAACTCATTTACCTCAAGTATTTCAAGGCACGCATCAGTTACGACGGCCTGATCCGGGTGGAACGCTACCCCATTCCAAAGGATGCCATGCGCGAAGCCGTTTACAATGCCCTGATGCATTCGAATTACTCGTCCGGAGTCCCGATTCAAATTCGCATACACGAGAACGAAGTTCTTATAAGCAATGACTGCATTTTCCCGGCCAATTGGACTGCAGAAACATTGATGCAAAGGCATCGCTCGGAACAATACAACCCCAAAATCGCAAACGCGTTCTTTAGGGCGGGCTACGTGGAAGCGTGGGGCAGGGGCATCGAAAACATGTGCAAACTTTGTAAGGATTATGGAGTCAAGACTGAATATACCGTACATCCCGAAGATGTGATGCTTGCATTTTTTGCCAAGCAAGAGACTGCGGCCACCCAATCCGCCACCCAATCGACCACCCAATCCGCCACCCAATCGACTCAAAAATACTTGCCGATTGAAATTAAACTTATGCATTATCTGGTAGCCAATCCACGTGCAACTCAGGGTCAAATTGCAAAATACTTGGGAATGAACTTGAATACCACCAAGTATTATTTGAACAAACTAGGTAAACTTGAAGTCCCCGCGATTAAGCACGAAGGCACGACAAGAAAAGGCTCGTGGATGGTTTTGATAGACTTGGAGAATCTATGACAGGGCAGAATATGAAACGGCTTGGAGACTACATACGGCCCGTAGATGTGCGGAACAGGGACTTGAAAGTGACGCGGTTACTTGGCGTGAGCATCACGAAAGAATTCATGCCCTCTATCGCCAATATCGTCGGCACAGATTTGTCTGCCTATAAAGTGGTGACCAAGGGGCAATTTGCTTATGGTCCCGTAACGTCTCGCAATGGTGATAAAATTTCAGTCGCCTTGTTGGACGGATATGACGACGCCATCATTTCGCAGGCCTATACCGTTTTTGAAGTCGTTGACAAGAATGCCCTGGATCCCGAATATCTGATGATGTGGTTCCGTCGCCCGGAATTTGACCGCTACGCCCGATTCCATTCTCACGGCAGCGCCCGCGAAGTCTTTGACTGGGAAGAAATGTGCGAAGTCCAGGTCCCCGTCCCCGCGATAGAAAAACAGCGCGAAATCGTCGCCGAATACAACACCCTCGCCACCCGCATCGAAACCAACAAGAAACTCATCGCCACCCTCGAACAAACCGCCCAAACACTCTACCGCCACACCTTCGTCGACAACATCGACCCCAACAATCTGCCGCAGGGGTGGAGGATGGGAACCGTCGCGGATTTGGTAACCACACAGTATGGTTACACTGAAATTGCAACGGAAGAAAAGGTTGGACCAAAATTCTTGAGAATTACCGACATCGTTGGTTCTCAGATAGACTGGAACTCAGTTCCCCACTGTCCAATAACAGAGTCTGAGTATAAAAAGTATCAGTTGAAAGAAGGTGATATCGTTGTTTCTCGAACAGGAGCGAATATCGGTTACGCGAAACAGATTCGTGGTGAAATTCCAGAAGCTGTTTACGCATCATTCCTAGTTCGCTTAAAACCAATTGATGAAATATATAATTGGTATTTAGGACTATCTGTCGATTCTCAAGAATACAAGGATTTCATCTTTGCTAATCAGCAAGGTTCGGCCCAACCGCAAGCGAATGCCAACGTCATGGGGCAATATCCGATTGCGATACCTGATGAAAATACATTGAAAAATTTCAATTCTGTAATCTATCCAATATTAAGAAAAATATCCTTACATCAACTAGAAATCAATAAACTGAATGAAATGAAACCCCTTCTCCTCTCCAAAATGGGAGTGTAACGATACTATGAGAAAAATACTTCGAATCAGTTTTGAAGGGGAAACCTATGAGGTTGAAGTAGATAATCAACCATTTCAAAATTCTCAAACAAGTACTATGAATCTTTTAAAAGAAATAAAAAATAAAAGCAGAAAAGATTGCAAGGACTTTTTTTCGAGATATTCTGGTGAATCGCTAAGCGATGGATCTATTTTAGAAATAGAAACGGAAAAATGTTTTTCGTTCTCACAACAATATAAATGTTCTTTAGTAAAAAATTGCCAATACAATGCAAGCGGAAAAATTTTTAAAACGGATGCCATACGATTTGAGGTAAACCAAATTGAACTGACTAATTGTGTTTTTTTTGGCGGAGTTGATATTGTATTAAATGGAGATAATTCGAATGTAATGATAGATAAGTCATTTATATTTGGATATATTCGAATATTTGGAAAGAATTCAAATAGTTCTGTAGTAATTCAAGGATCTGCTTTAGATAGAATTGAAATTAGAAAACAATTTGGTTCCATAGAATTAGTTCAAAGTACTTTTGGATGGTTGGTTTTTTATAACGCCACGGTATTTGATTTGTCTTTATACGATTCTTTTGTTGAAGTTCTACGTATAGGTTCCGATTCAAAAGTAAATATTTCTGAAAAAGGAATGTTTAAGATTGATGTAAAAAAAACTCTGACTACAAAGAATATAACAGAAGAATGGGTTCGCTTTCCAATGGATATTTCGGCAGCTGATTATCCTGAAAAAGATTATGAAGAAGCCGAAATAAATGAAACTGAAGAATGCGCACAATTTCTAGAAAGAAATAATTTTTGCACTACTGTAGATGAACATGCTGACCTGACTTATTACAAAAATTTAGTCTATCTAAAATTACCATGGTCATTTTTCTATAAAATATTTGGAGGAATGATAAAGCCTGCAATAATCATAGCTTGGTATTTTGGATTGATAATTTTATTTGCAGTAGTTTTTGCGTTTGGCAAACAGCCTTTTGCTGATAACATAGATAACTCGTTTTGGAATTCTTTATACTTTTCTGTCATAACAATGACTTCAGTTGGATATGGAGATATCAAACCTGTAGAATGGGCGCAGTTATGTGCTGCTATTGAAGGCATATTGGGTGTATTCCTGGGTGGAGCATTTTTGGTGGCATTGACGAGAAAGTATTTTAGTCGGTAACTCTAATACAAAGGAAAGATTCATATGCAGTCAATTAAAGATTTTTATAAACAACTTCGTCCAGAACGTTTTTCAGATTCTTCTTATGAACATGAAGTTTTGTTACCTCGTGAACAATTAGACTACATCTTATCGCAAATCTCAATTAATCAAAAACAAGATGAATTTGAAACGTTGGCGAAACGTTTTGCCGAAAGATTGATTGCACCTAATCTTATTCCTCAAGTTGGACCTACAGGCGGGGGTGATGGAAAAACTGATTTTGAAACGCATTCCGTTGCAGAAGAAATAGCGTTTCACTGGTTTACGCCTTCGGAATATTGCAGTGTTGGCGGAAAATGGGCTTTTGCAGTTAGTGCGAAATCTGATTGGCTGCCTAAAATCACAAGTGATGTAAAGAAAATCGTAGAAACACAACGTGGTTATGATAAGATTTTCTTTATAACAAATCAAAAGCCATCAAGTAAACAAAAAAAAGATAAACAAGATTCTTTAAAAAAGGAATTTGGTATTGATGTTGAAATTCTTGATAGAGAATGGATTTTAGAAGGGGCGTATAATCAGGATTTATTGAATGTTGTAATAGATTCGTTGCATCTCTCGGAAAATTATCGACAGAAAAAGAAATTAGGGCCAAGAGATTTGGAGCGAGAAAGAGAACTTAAAGAAATCGAAGAAAGGATAAATAATAAAGGCTGCTATTTTGGAATTGATTATTTATTCATTGAAGATTTACTCCAGTCGGCATTGCTATCTCGATCATTGGAGCGTTCCCCGAGTGAAATTTTGGGGAAATTTGATAGAGCACTAACGAATTGTGAACGAGTAGGAATTCCTTCTCAGACGTATAATATTCTTTATCAGAAAGCTTTTACAGCAAATAATTGGTTAGAAATGCCCGAACTGACCCTATCTTGCTATCAACATATGAAGGAGTTGATTAAAGATAATATTTCGGTTGACAAAATAGAAAAACTGATTACTCTATATATTTTATTACGTTATTCTCCTTTTTATGGAAAGGATACTTCTTTTAAAGAAGATGAAGAACTGGCTTTTTTTGATGAAATTGAAACGAAATGCGAAAATCTACAACTTGTATCCTCTAAACTATATCTAGCAATTTGGAAAAGACAAGTTGAAATAATGAATTTGCTTCCTTCAAAAAATGTTCCTGAAAAATCAATCAAAGATCTTCAACAACTTTTAAATAAAGCCTTATCTCATCTAGATATACCGATAGATAGTCTTTTTAAAACTGTGGAAAATATAGGGAAAAAAATAGGAGATAATTCAGCGTTTGAAAAACTGCTTGATTGGGTTATAGAAAAAGAAGCTGAGCTAGCATCTGATACAGAAGCAAGTTTTTTGTTCTATAAACGAGGCATAGAGAAAATTGATAAAGGAAATTATAAAGATGCATTGCGGTATTTGGGAAGAACTTTAGCCTTGACTTTAAAAAGCGATGAGTCTCCTATTTTAACAAGAGTTTTGTTTGCTCTAGCTTGTGTATATAAAGAAGAAAACTTGTTCTATGCCTCAAATAGTTGCCTTATACAAGTCTGTCGTTTCGAGTTAAAGAAAATGCAGACTTCTTCTTTGGATGATTCTGGCATTCTTTTGCATAGTGTGCTAATGCTATGTAAAAATGAACTACAAATAGGTCGAATTACAGTGATGTGGTGTTGGTATGAATTGTATAAACGTTTGGAATGCGCCCTTTCTGCTCCAGAAGAAATAATTAATGAATCCAAGAATATTGAACTTTACCTAACAGCAAGGCTTTGTTTGTGTAAAAACGAAAAGAACTCTTTAGAAAAAGTTCCGAATATTTTATCACGCCTAGCTTTTGTTACTACTGAAGATTGTGCATATGGATTACTAGGATATAATGAAAAGCTGAGTCCCGAATTTATTGAACAATTTGAAAGCTTTGAAAAATTTTATAGTGCGGTGACATCGCAACCAATAAAAGATCAGTTCTTTTATGAAAATAATTTTTTCCATAATGAAAAAGCAGAATGCAAGACTCTCATTAATGGATGTGAAATAGTCGCTCTTTTTACTTATGGGGAGATTACGGTATCATACGTTGAAATAATGCTTTCTTATTTAGAATGTCTTTTTGCGTCTGCAAAAGAAAGTATGATGCCAATGGAAAAGCGATTTACCATTGAAATCAAACCTAATGATTCGCTATTTAATGTTGAAAAAGCCGAAAATACACCCAAAGTTTATTTTGCATGCGATGTTGAACATTATGATTCTAAAAAATTCATTGAATCATTAAACGAAATTTTTGCTTATGTTTTCAGCAATGTGTATTTGCCAAAAGAAGAACCATTGGCATTATTAGAAAAGCTGTATAAGGAAGAATATGTACAAGAAAGAGTTTCTTTAATTCATTTGCACAAAGATAATAAGAACTATATCTTTGGCCCTCAAATGAAATATAGGCTTGACGATTGGGTAAAGGAAACTGACGAAGTTTTTCCGCAAAAAGAGGTTTCTTTTGCTCAAGTTGAGTGCGGAAAAGGAAATGTTCAAAAAACGGTTATAGTTCAATCCATTATTAACAAGCCATTATGGGATGCTGCTGGATGGATTGGTTTAGGTTGTTTAAGAACCTCCCCATTATCAGTAGCGTTATTTTATGAAAACTTTGCCGCTGGAATGCAAATTTTCAAGGAGTGGAATTCACTAGAGCGAGAAGAAAATCTTCCTCTACGAATATCAATAATAAAAGGGTTTGACAAAAATTATCCGTATGCCTATAAGGTTCATATAACAACAGCGCTAAATGAAGTAAAAGAAGATGATAAAATAGCAGTATGTTCAAGAATTCACAAAATGGATGCTCGAGATTTTGATAATCTGGATAAGATATGTAATGAGTATGCCAGGGCAGGTGAATTGATATTTGTTCCAATAGGCTTAAAAAACGGAATTATTTCCCCTAGTGACCTAAAATCGTTGCCTCAAGTTAGGGTTCGGAATTTCGTTGTGAGAAATGCCTGGGAAATAGGCCCTAATGATGTGGATGTTGTTGCAATTGATGCGTCAGATAATCCTATTATACCTGATGGTGTTGAGGCTCCTGTGCTGAAATTGCTGAACCAATAAAGAATGTCGCGAAAAAAGATGAGGAAGTAAAATGTATCGTAATGAAAATGATCCGTCATTTGATTATGCATCTGCCGAATTGGCTTTTGTATATATAAAACGATTGAAAACATGGTACAATCAATGTGTTTCGTTGCACCCCAATATAGATTGCGCTGTTACCGAGAGTAATGGTGTTGATTGTCCATGTGTGAGTGTATTTGAAAAGAAAGAGCTGGATCTTTTTCAAAGAGAAAATCTGAATGTTAAGGTTTTTGTCGGAGAAAATGGAACTGGAAAGACAACGTTGTTAGATGCGTTGCGTAAGGGAATGGAAAATGTTGCTGTTGTTTTGCGTGATTCCTCAGGAAAATATATATCGAGCGATAAAATTTCTTTAAAAGTTTATAGAGACGAGTTGAATGCAAGTGATGTAAAATTGACCCATCCTATTTGGGGACCGATTGAACATCTTTCAGAGTGTTCAATGTTAACCCCACTGGCTGATAGAGATTCAAAAAATATCATTCGGGAAGAACCTTTTTTCTTTGGAATTCGTTTTTTCCAGATATATCAGAAAAATCCATTGCTGTATAAATTTGAAAAAGACAATGAATTGATGCCTTTTTTTTGTATAAAGCCTCGACCAACTTTTATTTCAAATATAAAATTCTATATAGAAGAATTTTGTGGAAAAATTTTTAATGATGCTCTATTTGAAGAAGAATTTTGTAAAGATCCAGTTGGCTTCATTATGCTTTTCCAGTTCTTAGAAGAAAAAGAATTTTGGAGTGATTTAGAAACAGAAAATACGATTATATATCCTGCTGATATATTAAGTTATTTTAAGCAAAAATTTGAATTGCTAAGATCATTATGTGATCAAGATGTTTGTAATAAAATTAATGAAATAACACAGTCGATAAAATGTATTTTGATTGATGAACATGGTGAATTTAAGTGTTATAATACCTCTGATTTTGATAATGTGAAATTAAATTTGGAAGAAAAGCTTCAGTTGTTAATTGGACCATTTCAAACTATAATTCATCACTCGTTTAATATGGATTTATTTTATTATCATGGTTTTGCTATAATTGATGGAGAAAAGCGATATTTATCCGATTTAAGTGATGGTGAAATATCATCCTTAAAACAGCGCTATATATGGTACGCTGCACTAACTCAAATAAGTGAATGTTCAGGATATTATCTGACAATGGACGAACCGGATGAGTCTTTACATCCTGAATGGAAACGACTTTTTTGGAAAAATTTTATAGATAACTTCAAGTTTGTAAAAGAATATGTTATGCAGGAATTTCAAGTTCTGGCTGATTGCAGACCGGATGATAGAGAGTCGTATTTGGAAAGAAAAGAAATTGTTGCAACAAGGCATTTTGGATTAATTTTATCTACACATTCTCCTTTTTTATTATCAGACTTATTTGCTCATAATGTTGTATATTTAGATAAAGAAAAGAAGAACAATCTGTGGCATACCATCATAAAAAAATCTGCCAAAACATTTGCAGGAAATATTGGAGAAATGTTCTATAGTTCTTTTTTTATGGATAGTACGATTGGTGCCGTAGCTGAGGAATATGTAAAAAGAATTTTAAATATCCGTAAGGGATTAAATCCTGATAATCCTGATGAAATGCTTACTGAAGAGCAATTGCAAGAATATAAACATGAGGCGGATGCGATTTGCCAAAATATTGGTGATCCTGTAATTAAATGCTTGTTGGAGTAAGCTATGATTCAGATTGTATTAGATCCCACGACCAAAAAGTCGATAGAACAAATTCATTGGAATTGGTTTAAATTTCGAGTAATGCAACTGAAGTTTTCTTTTTTCCCTTTTCCTACATATTATAGCTATATAAAAAAACATGTAGTTTTTTTTGATTCATCAGAGAAAAAATTAAGTACTTCTCAAAAAAGAAGGTTGTTTTATAAAAGGTTGAAAAATTTAGTTGTTGGTGAATTTTCTGAAACAGGAGAAAATTCGTTTATTCGTTTTATAAATCTAAATGGGAAAAAGAAAGGACTTGAAAAAAAAAGATTGCTTATTGCTTTTGGATATGATGATTTTTCAATGATGCCGGGCCATTCTAAATGGACGACATGGTATAATAAAAACAAATTGTGGTATGATCGCTTCAAAGCAAGTAATAATGGTGAAGATTGGAATACAAAGGTATTGTGTGAAAAATTAGGTGTTGATGTTTGCCCATATTGCAATAGGCAATACATTTATACTTATGAGAGGGATAATGTTGGGAAAAAAAACACTGCAGAAATAGATCACTTTAAACCTAAATCAAAATATCCCTATTTTTCTTGTTCTTTATATAATATGATTCCGTCATGTGGTATTTGCAATTCAATAAAAAGAGATGATGATAGAGATATTGTTTATCCATATAAGGAATCATTTGAAAAAAAGAATATTCTAGATAAAAATTTTGCGTTTTTTCGTATGCGTCGTAAGGATAAGGTTCCTTTTAAAACAACAAATGTCTATAGGATCCCTAAAACAATTAAACTTGATGTTGTTGGCTCGGGTATTCCTAAATCACGAATGGATAATTCAAAAGAAATGTTTGCTTTGGAAGAATTGTATTCTAGACATGAGCTAGATTTAAATGATTTGTTGTTGCGTTATAGTTTGTATGGGAAGTTGAATATTCGGGCATTGTCTCAACTACTAAAAACACCTGAAGCTCTTATAAAAAAAGTGATTTTGGGCATACCTTTGCAAATAGGCACCAAAAAGGAATTTGTGTTGAGAAAATTTAAGGAAGATATTACTCGACAATTAGATGAAGCTGCGGAAAATTAAAAACAATTAAAAGGCTACAAAAATGACTCCCCAAATCTTCTCCAAAATCTTCTGGAAGCAGTATCTTCTACTTGAAAAGGACTTCCTTGAAACGGATGAGTTCGTGACGATTGACAAGAGCAACTTCAAGACGTTCTCCAGTCGTTACACTTATCTTTTTTTGAATATCTGCAGCGAAATTGATTCCATTGCAGAAGAATATTGCAAGGTTGTGAAGGCTCCTTCGAAGGTCAAGAACATCTTGCAGAAAATGACCGTCATTGTGAATGACGACCCGAAGATTAAAGATCAAAGGGTTTCTACGAAATATCCTTACGAGATTATCAACTTTGTTCCGTTTGCCGGTTTCGACAGTGAGTCGGCTGCTGGCTGGTGGCAAGATTATAACCTGGTCAAGCATTTCCGTGCAGATGTTCCGGAAAAGGGAATCCCGAACTATCAGCTTGCGCACTTGAAAAATGTGATGAACGCCCTCGCCGCCCTCTACATACTTTGCCAGAATCTCTACAAACTCCTTGGCGAATCCGACCTGCAACTCGAACCGTCAAGGCTGTTTGAATAAACTCGCACGAATGTAAAATTTCATTAAGCCCCTTGCCAACTTTGGACATAATAGGTACATTAATGCCCGACGTGTTTTTCCGTCTAATGGAAAAATGCGTCTTTTTTTATTCTGAACTTTCGGAATAAAGGGGACGCCTCAACAACTCAATGGAGGCGTAATGAACAAAGAAAATCATCTTGTTGAATACAAGCGAGAACTGTCCGAAACTTTCGAACGTTCTGTAATTGCTTTTCTGAATTCTACAGGCGGGCATATCTACATTGGAGTCAATGATGATGGCTCTATATATGGTGTTAAAGATATAGACCATGTGCAGCGTCAAGTAGCGGATAGGATTTTGAACAATATCAAGCCGAATGCTATCGGACTCTTTGGGTAGTGTCAAGGGTTTTTCTCAAAAATAGTTTGTTCCAACATCAGATCTAGGCTACATTTCCGTCCTTTTCCTGTTCCCGTTTCAGCTCGTTTTCCTTTTCCTGCTCGTAGAGATGCTTCATGTTCAGGTATCTCTTGGTACCCCATTCCTTCGTGGCGATATGCCTTAGCCTGGCGCACACAAGCATCAGG